>JBBIKH010000060.1:0-3847 GCA_037445575.1 bacterium | reverse complement strand
GTTTTCTGACACCATTCCGTGGTGGTTGCCGTGCGGTCGCGGCAGGCGGAGCCACGCGGCACACGGAGCAGTCTTCCACTTTTCAGCCCTACCAGTGGTGTCCCCTCACTGTTTACCTGCGCACAGCAATGCCTGTCACGCGCGAGTCGACGCGGTACCGGAGAACGCCCTTCAGCAACGCACCCAGAAGACAGGAGCAGGCAGATATGTCCACCTGTACCCACGAGTGGCAGATGGCCAACGTCCGCTTTGGGCTGATCGCCTTTGAGAAATGCTTCCATTGTGGCTCCGTTCGGACCTATTTTTCCAGCGAGGACTCGCTCCCTCTCGGCGACGAATACCGGGAGGGGGACCATTTCTGGAGCCGCGTGGAGACGGCGCAGTCGTTCCGCTTTGATCTTCAGTGCACGCGGTGTGGGTTAATTGAGGGCTTTGGCGAGTTGATGGGCCTGATGCACTGCACCGGGTGCCTGGAGGACTGCCCGGTGGAGCAACAGCGGCGGGTGCTGGAAAGGCAAAGGACCTGGCTGGTCGTGGCCTTTGGCTTTCTGCCCCAGGCGTTGACCTCGCCTTTGCCCGAGCGCAAGTTGGCCGTACTGACCGAGTTCTTCAACCAGCGCCGCGACACCTCGCGCTCGACGATAAAGGTGGTGCCGTTCAACTTGATCCCGGACCTGTCGCGCTGCGCTGGTGAATTCTTGCATGACGTGGGCATGCTCTCACAGGAACCCCCTGCCGAGCGCAAACCCCTCTTTTCGTAGCGATAGGACAGCATTACCCGGAGGAGTGAGGAGGGCTTGGATGACCACACAGGATCTGATTGACAAGCTGCAGTTGAAGCCGCTCAGCACCTTCGAGCAGCGTGAAGTCAAAGGGGTCTTTATCTCCGACATGGTCAGCGATGTCATGGCCAACGCTCGTTCTGGCGACCTGTGGCTGACGGTGCAGACGCACAAGAGCATCGTGCCGGCGGCCAATCTGGTTGATGTGGCGGCGGTGGTCATTACCGGTGGCAAGGAGGTGCCGGAGGAGACGGTGCAGCTGGCCAGCAAGTTCGGCATCCCGATCCTGTGGGCGCCCATGTCCACCTTTGCCTTGGCCGGCAAGCTGTACGAGCTGGGCCTGCGCACGCCCTAGGGTAGGTGCGGCAGGCGTAATGGTGGGGTGCAGGAGCTGGCGGATGGGGAAGGCGCATGCTGCTGATCCGGCAGGTCAAAGAGGCGTTGGAGGCTGAGGTGCTCGCCGGCGAAGAGAAGCTGGACTGCCAGGCGGAGCAGATCTACGCCTCCGATCTGATGAGCGACGTGCTGGCCTTCGGCCAGCCCAACTCCCTTCTTCTCACTGGCCTGGCCACGCAGCAGGCGGTGGTGTCAGCGTTGATGGCAGAGTTCGTGGGGGTGGTCTTTCTGCGTGGCAAGCGGCCCAAGGACGGCTGTGAGCGATTTGCCGGCGCCAACGGGCTGGTGCTGTTGGGCAGCCATCTGGACATGTATGAGGCGTGTGTGCGCATCGATTCGCTGCAGAGGGGCGGCGAATTGATCTCCGCAGCTGCCAGCCCAGAGGTGAGGCCCGAGGCCCACTTCCTGAGCCGCGCCTTCACCGTGCAAGGCGGCGACTTTGTCAACGCCGGCCTCGTTTCCACCGAGATCAAGTCGCTGCTCAAGACCATCGGCTTCGATCCGGTCCTGGTCAGGAGGGTGGCTATCGCCACCTACGAGGGGGAGATGAACGTAGTGATGCATGCGCAACGGGGAACGGTGCAGTTGGCCGTCGATCCGCGCCGCATCTTGGTCACCATCGAGGACCAGGGCCAGGGGATTCCGGACGTGGAGCTCGCCATGCAGGAGGGCTACTCCACCGCCACGGAGGAAATGCGGGCAATGGGCTTCGGCTCCGGTATGGGGCTGCCCAACATGAAGAAGAACGCCGACGAGCTGGAAATCGTCAGCGAGGTGGGCAAGGGGACTACGGTGCGCATGACCTTTCTGGTCTGAACGGAGGCAGGGGTGCCGTTCTATCACGCACATCGGATCATAGAGGACAGATGCCGGGGGCACATGGCCTGCATGCGGCGCTGTCCGACCCAGGCGATCAGGGTCCGCAAGGGGCACGCCGTCATCTCCGAGGAGCTCTGCGTGGACTGCGGCCTCTGCATTTCCGTCTGCCCGGAGGGTGCGGTCGTGCCGATTGCCGATCAGGTGGCGGAAATCTCTCGCTTTGCCTACAATGTGGTCGTCCCCTCGCCGGTGCTGTACGCCCAGTTCGAGGCAAGCGTTCACCCCTACGTCGTCCATCTGGCACTGCAGGAACTCGGGTTCGACCGCGTGGTGGATGTGAGCGCCTCCACTGCCGCCCTGGCGGCGACCTTGGCCAAAATATTGGCTTCCTATCAGGGGAGGCGGCCGCTGATTTCATCCCACTGCCCGTGCACCGTGCGCCTCATCCAGGTCAAGTACCCTGACCTTGTGGAACTGATTGTGCCTTTGGACGTGCCGCGAGAGGTTACGGCGCGAGAGATAAGGCGCACCTTGCCGGCTGAATTGGGTCTGCCGCCGGAGCAGATCGGTATCTTCTACATTGCCCCCTGTCCAGCGAAGATCGTCTCCATCAAGCAGCCCGCCGAAAAGGAGCGCTCCTACTTTGACGGCGCCGTCTCCATTCGGGATGTCTATCCGGTGCTGTTGCCACACGTGGTGGCTATCAACAAGCAGTTTTCGGACCGTCAGGTGCCGCCTGGCTTTGTCTTCGACGCCGGATGGGCGACGTTTGGGGCGCTTACCCGGGCTTTGCCGCACGCGCACTGGTTGGCCGTCTCCGGCATCGATCAGGTGATGCGCATCTTTGATGACATCGAGAACTCCAAGTTGCGCAACGTGGACTTTGTAGAGGCGGTGGCCTGCATGCTGGGGTGCATCGGCGGGCCGTTTGTGGTAGAAAACCCCTACGTGGCGCGCGCCAACAGCGAGCGACAGCGTATCCGCTATGAACAGAGCTTCGAGGTTGACCCGGCGGACATAGAGCGCAAGTTCGAGCAGCGCTACTACTTCCTCGAGCAACCGATCCTGCCGCGTCCCACTCGCTACTTTGATACTGACCTGGAGACTTCCATTAAGCGAATCAAGGAGCGGGAACGGGTTTACCAGAAACTGCGGCAGATTGACTGTGGCTGTTGTGGGGCGCCCACCTGTTTGGCTTTTGCCGAGGACTTTGTTCGGGGCGAAGTGGAGCTGACTGATTGCATTTTCCTTGGCCAACGGGAGGCACGGCAGTCGACATGAAGCAGCCAGAGGTAGAGGACAACCAGGACGACCTGTTTGCAGGCTACACCGGGCAGGAGGGCGAACTGATTCCCATTCTGCAGCGGGTCCAGGGGCGGGACGGCTACATCTCCGAGCAGAGGGTCAGCGAGATTGCCCGCTTCTTGAGGATTTCGGAGAACCAAGTCTACGGTGTGGCATCATTCTACTCCCAGTTCCGATTTGTGGCGCCTGGGCGCAACTCCATTCGCGTCTGTCTGGGCACCGCCTGCCATGTGCGCGGTGGGCAGATTCTGCTGGATGCGGTGCAGCGGGAGCTGGGGATCGTCCCTGGCCAAACCACTGCCGACCGGCGTTTTGACTTGCAGCGGGTTGCCTGTGTGGGCTGCTGTGCCCTGGCGCCCGTGGTACAGGTGAACGATCAGATCTACAGTCGGGTCACAGTGCTTCGTCTGAAGGAGATCCTGCACAGCCATGAGTGAATTCCGCCAGTTGCAGGAGCAGGCACGCAAGGCGTGGCAAGAGCTCCATCAGAGCGAGCTCCCGGTGATCTATATCGTGATGGCCTCATGTGGAATAGCAGCGGGGGC
>JBBIKH010000059.1:5233-16468 GCA_037445575.1 bacterium | reverse complement strand
TTTGCGGATGTTGGGATGGAATCCACAGAGGCTGGGTGGGCCAGAACCTTGTTTTCAGAAACAAGGCTCGCCGCAGTCACTTGGGCGATCATCAACCCGGAATTCAGCCCCGGCTGCGGGCTCAGAAACGCCGGCAGGCCACTGGCCGCCGGGTCCAGCAGGTCGTGAATGCGCCGCTCAGCAATGTTTGCCAGCTGTGCTGCAGCTATGGCCAGGGTGTCGGCGGCCAGGGCGAGCGGCTGCGCGTGGAAGTTGCCCCCAGAGAGCACCGCATCATCCTTCGCAAAGACCAGGGGATTGTCCGTGGCAGCGTTCAGCTCGACACTGACGATCTCGCGCACAAAGCGGGCTGCTTCCCGCGCGGCCCCGTGCACTTGCGGCACGCAGCGCAGGCTGTACTGATCCTGCACCTTGTGGCACTGCCGATGAGAGGCGACGATGGGACTATCTTGCAGCAGACGGCGCAGGTTGTCGGCAGAGGCCAACTGGCCGGCAAGGCCCCGGGCGCGGTGAATCCGCGGGTCAAACGCAGCGGCAGTGCCCAGCATAGCTTCCACCGAAATGGCGGCGGCAATGTCGGCCACTTTCAACAGGTGCTCAAACTCCACCAGGGCCAAGGCAAGGATCGCCGTCGTCGCCTGCGTCCCATTGATCAGCGCCAAGCCCTCTTTGGCTTTAAGCCGCAGCGGAGGGATCCCAGCTTCTGCCAAGGCTGTTCCGCCAGCCATACGCTGTCCCCGGAAGAACGCCTCCCCCTCGCCGATGAGCACGAGGGCCATGTGCGCCAACGGTGCCAAGTCACCGGATGCCCCCACCGATCCCTTCTCCGGGATGACCGGGACTATCCCCCGATTTGCTATTTCCAAAAGCTTCTGCACCACCTCCCGCCGGCAGCCCGACAACCCCTTGGCAAGGGAGTTAGCCTTCAGCGCCATGATGGCACGCACCGTCGCCTCCGGAAGCGGGTCTCCGGTGCCGGTGGCGTGGCTCACCAGGAGGTTGTACTGAAGTTGCTCGACATCCTCCACCGGGATCTGTGCGGTGCTCAGCTTGCCAAAGCCTGTCGTCACCCCGTACACAACGCGATGGTGCGCGAGTGCCGCCTCGATACAGCGGCGGGACTGGTCAATGCGTCGAAGGGCTGAGGGGGCCACTGCAAGGGAGACGCGGCCCTGGGCTGCCTCCCACAACGCCTCCAACGTGAGGGAGTTGCCGTCAAGTTGCAGAGCCGGGGCGCTACGAGAGGATTGACTGTCTCGGATCTTCTTCGGCATGGGTTGGCAAATATTAGGGAATATTTGCCAAATAATCAACCGGTTTTTTGGTGAACCGGGATGGTCAAAAGGGAAAGAAGAGCGGAGCTTGTGGACGAGGAGCTAGGCCACCAACATGTCAACAGCCGAGCCGTCGCAAAAGAGCTGGAGTGCGGTTTCTTCAGCCAGCGCTAGAGATTCCGGCTCTGCCTCGAGTAGGTCGGTAAGCTCGGCAGCGAGCGCCCGGGCTGGGGCAGCTGCAGCTTCCGTCCCCAGCGAGAGAGCGGCAACAATGGCAGGGACCCTCCCCAGCACCGCCTTCTCCTGGCGGGAGAGGAGGTGCCTCCCGTCCAGGCAACGCTCCGCAAGTCTGCAAAGGGGTATCAGAATGCCCTCCACGCTTTCGGCCCGCGACCAGGCCGGGCGTGCGCTGTCCTGGCACAAGGCTGCAAGCTCACGGAAGTGGGCGCTCCCCTCCTCGCGGATGATGCCATCGACGACATCGCGAAGCCGCCGGACAAAGTCCTGGTCGCCGTTCTCTCGGGGCGAAGGCCTCAGCCACCCTTTCTCCCCAAGCTCCTGATAGGCCAGGAGGAACCTTGGCTCGCGCACGTCGAATAGCGCCTCCGGCGGGGCGGACGCGGGCGTCTCCTGGCAGTCCGCAACGCCCCTCCGGAGCGATCCGTGGTCCTCATCTTCCGCCACAGTCGCAGAACAAACGATGAAGGATAATCCGCCAGCTAATGTATCTGCCTCACGATGCGTCACCACCAGGTCCACGTCGCCCGCCAACCCGCCTCGCACCTGCTCGGTGACCACTGCCGCCACCTGTGCCGCCTTTTCGGCGGCTCCTTCCACGTGCAGGAGAAGCCACGTGCCTTGATCAGGCTGGAGCTTCGCCGCCAGGAGCGAGATTACTTCCTGCACACGAGCCTGCAGTTCTTCCCCTGTGCAGTGCGTGACGCTCACCACCTGACCCACCAGCTTCTTGCCGGCGGAGCACTCACGCAGGCGGAGCAACAAAGGGCTGTCTTCCCCGCGCAAGGGCAGCATGGTCCGCACCGTGGAGCCGACCAGAGCCTCCTGCTGTCCGGCTGACTCGCCGTTCTCTTCCAGTCCTCGCCATGCCCGGAGGCAAAAGACAACGTCTGCCGCCTCGCGCATTCTTGCCAGGCTGCCCGCACCCTCGGTCTCTGCTCCGAACCCGGAGGCCTGTATGGGGACCAGGGCAACGACAAAAGCTCCTTCTTGCCGGGCAATGTCGGCGATGACGGGCCCTGCACCGCTTCCTGTCCCGCCACCTGGCGCAAAGGAGAGGAGGACCACATTCATGCCTCGGCAGAGAGTGCGCAACTCCTCGCTGCTCTCCATCGCCGCTGCTTTGCCGATGAGGGCCTCGCCACCGGTCCCCCGGCCTCCTGCCACCTGTTCGCCAAGGAGTAGCTTGTGGTGCGCAAGGGAGTTGTGCAGTTGGTTGACGTCGGTATCGACGGCCGCAAGCTTCACCTCCTGAGGGTTGCCCGCGGCGAGTTGCGAAATCCACTTGCACCCGCCCCCTCCTACACCTATGACGAGCATGTGCGGCTCATCCAGATAGGAAAGGAAGGAGCGCTCCTCCAGACTCTCCCACACTCGGCTGGGCAATTCCTTATCCTCACCTACCGCCACGGCTCAGAGCACTCCCTCTGCGTTCTTGAACTGATCGTACAGGCGCAGAACAGCCGGGATGTAGCCACGAGTCTCGCGGTACAACACCTGGTTGTTGCGGTTGCTGGCCAACCACAGCTCCGCTCGTTTTGGTCCGCTATTGTATGCGGCAAGCCCGCCGTCGACCTCATACGCCTCAATGAGCATCGACAGATAACGGCAGCCAAGGCGGATGTTGTAGATGGGATTGAAGAGGATCTCCTCGGCCGTTGTCCACGGGATACCTTCCAACTCTGCCAAGTAGGCACCTGTGGCCGGCATGATCTGCATCAGCCCCATGGCACCTGCTGGCGACACCACCGTAGAATCCCAGGTCCTGCCACTCTCATGCGTAATGGTGGCGCAGATAAGGTCTGGGTCGAGGTTCTCGTACTTGACGCTCATGTCATAGATCTCGCGGCTGATGGCCTGCACGCGCCCGGCTGGCAGTTTGGGATTGTAGCGGCGCACAATTGCCGCGATCTTTTGCACGTTCGATTCGTACCGATCATTCATCACTGCCAACGACTGGGCCTGGACCACCTGCGTGGTGACCTTCACATTGGGTTTCTTCGGGGCATTGTACCTGGAGAAAGTGAACCCCACCATGGACAACGAGGCGAGCACGATGCCTGCCACCGGAAGCATAACTCGTGCTGACTTCTTTCTGCCGGTTCTCATGTCCAGTCCGTTCTGTCTGGTACCCATATCCACACCCTCACTTCTTCGCAAAAGCAGGTTCGTCTGTTTCTCCTGCACCGTTTTGCTTGTCTCCTTGGATCATCGGTCTCGTCGCCGAGCGGCGTGCCGTCCGCAATAGGTGGCTCACCTGCGCAGAGAGTTCCCGGAGGTCAAAGGGTTTCTCCAAGAGTGCATCCGAGCCAAGACGGCGCGCGTGGAGTTCGATGTGAGTGCTTGGGAAAGCTGTCATCAGCACTACCCGCGTGTCCAGCCCGGCGCTACGAATTCGCGACAGCAGTTCCAATCCGTCCATCCCCTTGAGACGCACATCCGAGAGCACCAGCGCATACGGCCGTCTGCCCATCTCCTCCAGGGCCCACTCCGCGGAGGGCGTTGTGACCACATCTACGCCTTCCAGGCGCCGCAGCGTCCGGGCAATGCCGGCTGCCACATCTTCTTCGTCTTCTACTACCATAATGTTGATTTGCATTGCTGGTACCCTCACCTTTTGGCCTCACGCCACATGAGGCTGCAACTACTATGCCATAGGCTCCTATCACAGACCTTTCCGGCTGGGGCCGCGCCGGCATAAGCCGGGATAGTGTCTTATTATTGCGCATCTTATGGACCTGGACAATCGGCCCGTTCGTTGCATTTTCGTCACAGGCGCACGTGTCCCTTGGTGGTGGCCGAAATTGTCCCACAAACGCCACACCTTGCGGGCAAGTGGGCGGAAAAGAGACAATCTCGCCGGAAAGCACAGAGGGAGCAGAGGCAGGGAGGGGAGCCCTCTGGGGTGAATTTGGGACGCCGGTTAGGCGAAACGCAGGCTATTCCACGCCGTAACTCTTCAGCTTTTCGCGCAGGGTAGAGCGGGAAATGTTGAGGGCGCGAGCAGCCATCGACTTGTTCCCGCCGTACTTCTCCAAGACCTGGAGGATGTGCCGCTTTTCAACCTCGTCCAGGGCGTCGGGCACGCTTGTGGACTGCGCAGCTGGGGCAAGCGGCTTGACGGAGAATGGCGCCTGACCAAGGTGCAGGAGCTCGGGGGTCAGCAGCTCGCCAGTGCAGAGAATCACCGCCCGCTCAATGACGTTCTTCAACTCGCGCACATTCCCCGGCCAGGGGTACTCCAGGAGAAGCCGCTGCGCTTCCTTGTCGATCCCCTTGATGTGCTTGTTGAACTCACGGTTGTTGGCTTCCAAGAAGAGTTTGGCCAGCGGGAGGATGTCCTCCGGGTGCTCGCGCAGCGGCGGCAAATCGATGACCATCACCTTCAGCCGGTAGTAAAGGTCCTCGCGGAAGGTTCCCTCGCGCACGCACTGCGCCAGGTCGCGGTTGGTGGCAGCGATGACGCGCACGTCCACTTCGATATCGGTGGTGCCTCCCACGCGGCGAAAGCTGCCATTTTCCAGGACCCGCAGTAACTTTGGCTGGAGCGCCGGGCTCATGGACGAGATCTCGTCCAAGAAAATAGAGCCCCCATGGGCAAGCTCAAAGATGCCTTTCTTGGTGGTCTTCGCGTCGGTAAAGGCCCCCCGCTCGTGGCCAAAGAGCTCGCTTTCCAGCAAATTCTCGGGAATGGCCGCGCAGTTGACCTTGACCAGGGGCTTGTCCGCGCGCACGCTGTTGCGGTGGATGGCGTCGGCCACGAGCTCTTTGCCGGTACCGCTTTCCCCCTGGATGAGCACAGAGGTCCTGGGTGTTTCGCTGACGATCTTGATGAGCCGTCGCACCTCCTGCATCTGCGGGCTGTCGCCGAAAAGCTCGGTCAGGGGCGAGCGCAGGCGCTGCTGTGCCTTTAGGTGTGAAACCTCCAGCTTGAGGCGGATCGTCTCCAAGGCCTTGGCCACGACCATCTTCAGCTCGTCCAATTCGAAAGGCTTGTTGAGATAGTCATAAGCGCCGGCCTTCATCGCCGACACTGCGGGTCGAGGATCCGAGACAGCGGTAATCATGATCACCACTATCTCCGGGTCAATCTCTTTGACATGCCGCAGTACCTCAAGGCCGTCCATCTTCGGCAGGCGCAAGTCGAGCAGCACCAGATCTACCGGGTGCTTTTCCACAATCTGGACCGCCTCCTCGCCGGAGTAAGCGGTCCGCACGCTATAGCCCTCTCGCCGCAGCACCTCGGCAAGGGTCTTGCACATATCGGTGTTATCTTCCACAACCAGCACGTGGGCACGCATCGAGTGTCAACCCTCCGTCGGGATGAGCAGGGTAAAGGTAGTCCCTTTGCCCTTTTGGCTCTCCACCCTGATCTCCCCACCATGTTCGCTCAGGATGCGATAAACGATGGACAACCCCAGGCCGGTGCCCTCCGGTTTGGTGGTGAAGAATGGGTCGAAGACTCGGCCCAGGTGTTCGGGTTCAATGCCACAGCCTGTGTCGGCCACGTTCACCTCCACGAACCTTGTCTCCTGCAGCAGCGTGGGTAGCATGCCGCGGCGCCGGTCGATGGCCCTGAGGGTCGTCACCACCGGCCTGGCCGTGATGCGAATGGTGCCCTGACCATCGATGGCATCGACCGCATTCAGGAGCAAGTTGAGAAAGACCTGCTGAATCTGGTCAAAGTCGGCGAAGATGGGGGGCAAGTCTTCGGCAAAGGAGGTGACCAATTCAATGCCCTTGCTGCGCATCTTCTGTCCAACCAGGGCGATCACCTCCTGGATAATATCCTGCAACTGGTGGAGCCGACGCACCGGCGGCTGCGGACGAGCAAACGAAAAGAACGTCCTGAGCAATGCATCCAGGCGATCAACCTGCCGAACGATCCTCTCCAAGTATTCGCGGCGAAAGTCGGAGGGGTCGGTCTCCTCCTGCAGCGACTGGGCCATGGTCTTTATGCCGGCCAAGGGGTTCTTGATCTCGTGGGCGATGCCGGAGGCCAGCACGCCGAGGGAGGCGAGGCGATCCATTTTGATCATCTCCGCCTGGAGGCGTTTGATCTCGGAGATATCGCGAAAGGAGATGATGGTGCCCACGCGCCGATTGCTGTCATCCAGCCGGGGCGCCACCGAAAAGCCAATGTGCACCGGTTTGCCGCTCTTGGTGGGCACGATGAGCTCCCGGTTCCAGAGGGAGTGTCCCGCACCCATGATGTTTGGCAGGATCTTGAGACAGCTCTCCTTGGGCAAGATCTCCTCCAGGGCTCGCCCGGTTACCTCGCGCGCCTTGTAGCCGAGGATTTCCTCGGCAGCAGGGTTGAAGGAGGTGATGCGGTTCTCGAGGTCGAGGGTCATGAGCCCGGCCTGCATGCTCTGGATAATGCTCTCGTTAAAGTTCTTGAGCTCGACAATCTCCTGTTCCAGCTGCTTTCTCTGCGTCATATCCCGGGCGATGCCTGCCACCCCGGCGATCTGCCCTTTTTCGAAAATCGGGTTGATGTTGGCGGAGAAGTAGCGCACCTGCCCGTCGGCGCAGCGGATGCGCATCTCGAAGATCTTGGCGCGCCCCTGCAGGGTCTCATCCAGATTCCGCGCCGTCTCCGCCTGGTCCTCAGCCATGACCACCTCTACCAGACGCCGACCCAGCCACTCCTCGCGAAGGAAGCCCGTCAGGGCGGTCACCTGGCGGTTGAGGAAGCGGAAACGTCCCTCCCGATCAAGGGTGAAGATTAGGTCATTGACGCTCTCGATGAGCTCCTGATACTCGTACTGCGTGCGGCGAAGACGGCGGCGCATCCCCTGGGCCCGCGACTCGGCGCGGCGGGATTGCACCACCTCCTGCAGCACCGTGCGCATCTCCCGCGGTCCCGCATTGGTCGACAGCACCGCATCGGCCCCGATGGCAAAAAGCGCTTCCCGCTCTTCGGTCGCCAGCAGCGGGTCCGCCAAGACAATCACCGGCCAGCTTGCTCCCTCCCGTTGCCGCGAGCGGCGCAGCACCTCATGCGCCACCTGCAGGTCGGCCCCCTCGATCACCACCACCGCTCCCTCGGAGGCCGCCGCCTGCAGCGCAGCCTCCGGGTCGGAAAAGCAGGTCACCGGCGCAGCCACCAGCTCTTCCCAATGGCGACAGTTTGCCCTCGGCGAGAGGACTATAACCTTGCCCTCCTCGAGCAACGGCAGGTCCTCTTTGCGGCCCGCGCTCACGTGTACAGATGCTCCCTCTTCCTTCACCGTCGCCACTGCAAACTCCGTGCTCTGGCCTGGTCGGTCGCGCAAGAGGACTCCTTCAAGGAGTCTGTCCTGCCATCCCAAAACCAAAGGGATTCTTGCCGGGACCGCCGTTTCCTCCTTGCACGGCAGCCATCATGCGCAACAGGCTGCGGCAGCGGTTATAGATGGCCGAAAGGTCGAGCCGTTGATCCTCGGACAGGCCGCACGGTTGGCGCTCCAGGACCGATTTCGTCAACCCGGCAATGGTGCTGATGGACTCCTCCAGTTCCTCTTGCGGCACCGGTGATACCGGTCTGGCCACGGCCTGCTGTCCTGGTCCAAAACGCTTCTCGTAGCGGCTGCGGCGAATCAGGTTGTCCACGATGTTCAGCAGTTCGTGGCGGCCAAAAGGCTTGACCAAGAACGCCAGGACCCCCATGCCGAAGAAACGCTCCGCCCGCCCGTAGAATTCCGCCCGTGCCGTCAGCATCAGCACCGGCACGGTACTCCACTTGGCGTAGTTGGGGTCATAGCGAATGATCTCCATGAATTCCTCGCCATCAAAATCCGGCAAGGCGAAATCCAGGATGATGATATCGGGATTCACCTCTCGCAGTCTGCGCAGGCCTTCTTCCCCAGTTTCCGCAATGCGCAGGTCGTAGACGGGCTCACCGAACACCCTGCGGGCCAAGCGTTGCATCTCTGGATCATCATCGATGAGGAGGATAACATCCTTTGCCATATGCACCTCTCTCCCTGGTAAACGTGCCAGAAAGAGGCTCATCCTCCCGCGCCCGTCACCCTAGCCATCTCACTCTTTCTGCTCAACAGCCGTCAGTTCCTTTTCCCCTGCCACAGGGAAGCTGACCACGAAGGTGGTCCCTTCCCCAACTTTGCTGCTCACCGTAATCGTCCCACCATGCACTTCCACAATCTGCTTCACCAACGAGAGGCCAAGTCCGGACCCGGTCACCTCCCGCACCCTTTCATCGTCGGTAACGCGGTAGAATTTGTCAAAGATGTGCGGCAGCGCCTTTTCCGGGATGCCATAGCCATGGTCAATGACCGCCACCTGCACAGCCCGAGGGGTGCTGGTGACCTTCACCTCCACCTCGGTGTCCGGGGGGCTGTACTTGATGGCGTTGGACAAGAGGTTGGCCAGTACTTGATCGACCATCCCTGGATCGGCCATCACCTCGGGCAGTCCCTCGGCCACTGTGGTGCGCAGTTCAATGCCTTTGCGCTGTGCCACAGGCGCGTTGCTCACCACTGCCGTTCTTGCTGCGTCGCCAAGGTGCAAGGGCACCTTCTTGGGCTGCACCTTCCCCGACTCGATGCGGGAGATGTCCAAGAACTTGTTAATGAGCTCACTCAAGCGATTGGACTCTTTGAGGATGATGCTCGCATACTCAACCGCCTGCGCCTTGGTCGTGCCCCGGTCCAGGAGGAGCTCACTAAAGCCCGAGATGGAGGTGAGGGGCGAGCGTAGCTCGTGGGCTACCATCGAGACCAGCTCGGTCTTCATGCGGTCTATCTCCTGCTCCCGGGTGATATCGCGCAAGATGGTCACCGTGCCGATAGGAGTCCCATCCTCTTGCAGCACGCATGCAGCCTTGGCAGCCAGAGTGCGCTCCTTCCACTCGCCAGGCGGCTTGACCGTGATCTGGACGGGTGGGCTCTCCTGCTGCCCAGCGCGGCCAGCCTTCCGCAGCAGGTCAAGGAGTTTGCGATTCTTGATGAAGCGCCCGATGGGCTGCTGGAGCAGTTCTGCCTCCTTGAACCCAAACCACCTCTCCGCAGCGCTATTGAAGACCAGCACCCGGTCCTGCGGATCGGTGACAATAACACCGTCTGCGATATTGCGAATGATGGCGCTGGTCTTGCTCCGCTCGGCGATGATTTGACTCAGGTTCATCTCGTTGAGCCGACGCAGCTCGGTGGTCATGTAGTTGAACAACCTGGCCAGCCGCCCAATCTCCCCGCCGGAGTCCACCTCGATGCGGTGGGAAAAATTCCCGCGGGCAATCTCGGTGGCGCCTTCTGCCAAGCGGGCTAATGGCCGGGACACCGCCAGGGTAAGACGACGGGCAGCCAGAAGCCCTCCACCAGCCACGAAAACGAAGGCGGCAAGAGCGGCCCACAGAACTGCCTGCCCATGCGCACCACCGGCGCTCAGGAGGTGCACCAGGACAACCACCACAACGGGCACCAGCCCCGCGAGCAGCAAGGCAAGATAGAGCCAGCGAAAGAGGGTGCCATTGGTGCTGTGTCGTCGGGCCACCATCGCTCACCCGTGCATGATCACTCGGTTCCGCCCCTCAGCTTTGGCGCGGTACAGCCGACGGTCCGCCACGGCAACAAGTTGCTCCGCTGAATTTGCGTCCTCAGGATAAGTTGCAACACCCATGCTGATGGTGAGCTTGCCTTGGGGCTGCTCTTCTCGGTGGTCGAACGGGAATTCTTCCACCAGTGCCTGGAGCTTTCGCGCCACCACACCGCTGGCCTGCTTGGGGGTCTGCACAAGGATCAAAGCGAACTCCTCGCCGCCATAACGAGCGGCCACGTCGATCTTGCGCACATTGTCGCGCAACAGGCGTGCCAGATCCTTGAGCACCTTGTCCCCGGCCAAGTGTCCGTGGGTGTCGTTGTAATGCTTGAAGTGATCAATATCAAGCATGATCAATGAGAAGCATTCGTGGTGACGCGCGGCGCGGTCCACCTCGTGGCTGAGCTGCTCCTTGAAGTAGCGATAGTTGTACAGACCAGTCAGACCATCGGTTATCGCCATCTCCCGAAGCTGCGCCTGCGCCTCCTCAAGTTCACGGATCTTGCGCTGCAGCTGCTCGTGCAGCTGCTTGATGCGCAGCAGCGACTTGACCCTTACCAGTAGCTCCGTCCTGTTGAACGGCTTGGTAACAAAGTCGTCGGCCCCGGCCCGCATGCCGAGCACCTTGTACTCAACCTCATCAAGAGCGGTGACCATGATTACCGGCACGAAGTAGGTGGCGGTGCTCGCCTTAAGGCGCCGACAGACTTCGAATCCGTCCATATTCGGCATCACCACATCCAAGAGGACAAGGTCCGGCACTTCGCGCTCGACCGCTTCCAGGGCCTCCTGGCCACTGTGGGCTACCAATACCTGATAGCCCTCCGCGGCCAGGTGGCCCTTGAGCAGCTCGAGGTTGGCAGGGACGTCGTCCACGATGAGGATGCAAGCCTTGTCAACTCGGTTCTTCACCTGGGAGCTCGTGGGAAGCCAACGTTCTGGAGGGCGGGGAGGTGCGGGTGCTCCCTATGCTGCTCCGGGTCGGTAGCAGATATTGCCCATACGCGCAGCACGCGCCTCGTCAAGGCGGCTGACAGGCGTCGTCTGCGGCGCCCGGCGCACCACATCCGGGTCCTGCTCTGCCTCCCGGGCAATCTGCAGCATAGCTTCCGCAAACGCGTCCAAGGTCTGCTTGGACTCCGTCTCCGTGGGCTCAATCATCAGCGCCTCATGCACGATGAGCGGG
>JBBIKH010000059.1:0-5223 GCA_037445575.1 bacterium | reverse complement strand
AGTAGACTGTCGGCGCATGAAAGCCCAGGTCCAGCAGCCGCTTCGCGATGTCTAGCGTCTTCACCCCCTTGGCCTTCTGGCGATCTCCGGACAACACAAACTCGTGCATGGCCGGCCCCGGATAAGGCAGCTCGTAGGCCTCGCGGAGCATTGCCAGCAAATAGTTGGCATTGATGACCGCACTTTCGCTCACCCGGCGCAACCCGGCCGCACCCAACATCCTGATGTAGGTGTATGCTTTGACCATCACCCCAAAGTTGCCGTAGAAGGCATGCACCCTGCCAATGCTCTGCGGACTTTCCTCCAAGCAGAAGCTCCCGTCCCGCAGGGCAACGCTCGGGCGAGGTAAGAACCGGACCAACTGCTCCTTAACGGCGACCGGCCCTGCCCCTGGACCACCGCCGCCATGCGGGGTGGAGAAGGTCTTGTGCAGATTAAAGTGCATCACATCAATGCCCATGTCCCCTGGGCGCACAATGCCCAGCAATGCGTTGAGGTTTGCCCCGTCCATGTACATGAGTGCACCCACATCGTGCACCATGCGCGCCATCTCCTCAACCTGCGACTCGAACAGTCCCAAGGTATTGGGATTAGTGAGCATCAGGGCAGCAGTGTTCTCGTTCAGAACCGTGCGCAAGGAGGCCAGGTCAACACGTCCATCCGGCCCGGAACACACCTGCACCGGCTTATAGCCAGAGATAGTCACACTGGCAGGATTGGTACCATGGGCCGAGTCCGGGATGACCACCGTGGTGCGGGGATTGCCCTGGCTCTCGTGGTAGGCCCTGATCACCATGAGGCCTGTCAGCTCACCGTGAGCGCCCGCTGAAGGCTGGAGCGTCACCCCTTGGAATCCGCCAATTTCGCAGAGATAACCTGCCAGCTCATGCATCAGCCGCAGAGCCCCCTGCACTGTCGAGGCTGGTTGCAGGGGATGAATATCGGTGAAACCCGCCAGGCGCGCCACATTCTCGTTGACCTTGGGGTTGTACTTCATGGTGCACGAGCCCAGCGGATAGAAGCCTTTGTCCACGTGGTAGTTCATGGCCGACAGAGCTACAAAGTGCCTGACGACCTCCACTTCGCTCAGTTGCGGCAGCTCCGCTGGCTGCTGGCGAATGAACTCGGGCGGGAGTAAACGTTCCAGCGGCTGCTCGGGCACGTCCAGGGACGGGAGCGAGACACCCCTCTGTCCTTCACGGCTCTGCTCGAAAATCAAAGGTACCGGCATACTCACCCACTTCCTCAAAGGCCTCGTTGACAAGTGCACGAATTGACCGCAGCTAAGGTACAACATGCGCTTTTAAATGTCAAGGCCTTTTTGCCTTTCAGCTACCAGCTATGCCGTAGCCATTGGCGCCGCGTCGTTGCGCTTTCCGCGTGACCATGGGGTAAGGAGGCCACGCTTCAGCTGCGCGACCCATTCCCACCACGGGCGCGCCGCACGCGCCTTTCACCGAAAGCAGCCCCAGAACTATGCGCCGCATGGATCCCTGTAACTCAAGGGTAGCTGATGCGATACTTGCAAACCATATCGTGCGGGTGATACGATTCTTTGGCCCTGCGCAACCCAGGGTCGCCCAGATCCTGTTCACGGTTGACAAAGGGCACATGTGGCCAGGCGTTGGCACAAAGCTGCTGATTGATCAGGGCAAAGAGCGGCGGAAACTCGGGATTGGCCTTCTCCAGATGAACCACGGCGGTCTCAGCGTTGAGGAGTTCCCCCAGGGCAAATGCTTGTACCTGCCCGTCAACCAGCACCACTCCGCCCTCGGCCCTCAGCTCGGCAAAATGCAGCAGCGCTTCGCGTACTGCGTCCCATTCGTCCAAGAGCCCCAGATCGTCGCAACAGCGCTGGGCAGCACACCATCTGTTTGCCACCTGTAAGCAGGCCTGCACGTGGCGCTGCTCCAAAGGCTCATACTGCGGATGCAGTTCCCGCAAGGCGCGGTTGACGTGGTTGCGCTTGCTGTGGTACTTCCTCCCTGCAAGTTCAATCAAGTCTTGCGTACGATACACATAGTCAAACTGATCCGGATCCGGCTCCACCACCAAATCTGTTGCTTGTTGCACGGCCTGCGCCCACGTTTCCTCCACCCTCTCGAGGCGGGTTTGGGGCGGGCCGCCCTGCGCCCGGAGCCAGTTCAAGAACTCCCGGAGGACCGCCGGCTCCACCTCCGCACCCACCGGCTGCAAACCGTAGGGCGCGCCCGCCCGGTCTCGACAGAAAAACAGCACCCAACGGTCCAAGAGGCTCCAACTCACCTGATACCGCCACCGCCAGATGAACAGATTGGTGAACGTGTACTCCGATGCCTGGGGCTGAGCCTCCCAAAGTAACTCCTCCAGCATGGGGCGGTCATCCAACGCGACCGGCTTAAATGCGGGAAACCGAGGGTACATGGCTTTCGGCCATCTGCTTCAAAACGTCCAGCTTGCGCCAAGGCAGAGGTAGTGCAACAGTGCAAAGTTATAGACCTGGCCCACGTCGGCGCCTCCCTCCAGGAGGCGGTATCCGGCGTACAGCTGTAGGTGCCGACTGGGCGCGAGGAGCACAGCAGCCAATACGTCCTCTGCGCGTCCCTGCGGGGCAGCCAAGGCATCCATGTCCAGGACCAGCCCAACTCTGGCTCCTGGCCACCACACCAACTGGCCACTCAGCAATGGCACAAAGCCTGTGTTCGTCGTCTCCCGACTTAGGCCCGGGGTCTGGAGGCGAATTGCAGCATCGCGAATCTTGGCGGTGATCCCCACCGCAATCCTGAGCGAGCCCTGATCGTCCAGCAGATAGCGGTAGGTCACGCGGTAGGAGTCGAAGCGGTAGGTCGCCGACAGCGGAGCATGGGCAGGAAAGTCTGCACCATCAAAATGTACCGCTCTGCCCAGCGAGCCTTGCGCCTCAAGGCGCAGGGGCGCCACCAATAGACTGACCCAATGTCGCTGCGCAAACGTATAGCTCACACGCACCCTTACGAAAGCCTTGGTAGCCGTGCTGAGCTCCTCAGAAAGCGAAACAGTCGTCCCGCCAACGTTGGGCACTCGCACATCGTTGTAGCCGCTGATTACGGCGCCCGTTTCGGCACCAACACTGAACTGTGCCTGCGCCCTCAAGGCCAAGGACAGCAACAACCCGACGGCCAGACACGGGACAGCTCGGCCGAGAGAGACCCTCCGCCTTGCCCGGGCAGCGCTCCTTCGCTGGGGCTCAATTGACCCCAGTCGCACCCTGTGGTGATGAGTCGACCCTGCGCCGTCCGGCGTGGCCCCGCCTTTCCACCGGCGCTTTCGGCTCTGGCACCCCCCTTGGCCGGGCCTACTGCGGTTCTACGATCGCCAGCGGCGCGGTTTGCCCTAACACGGCGGTTCTTGCCTCCCCTCCAGCAGGGCGCGGAGTAGCTGAATGCGCCCGATGTGGAGCGCCGTGTGGGCCGCGGTATTGAGGAGCCAGTGTGCCACCGTCATTTCATCCTGCAAGGTGGGGGCCGCTGAATGAAAGTCCTCCTCTTCAAGGCCGCTAATGTAGGTGAGGCTCCCCTGGCGGACCTCCCTTACCCACGCGAGGAGCTCTGATGGGGAGGAGACAGCGTTCCTGATCTGTTCCAGCGGCACCCACTCCGCGCCGAATACTTTAAATTGGGCCGGCACCACCGGTTCGGGCAGGGCTTGCAAGAACTTGCCGATGTGGACTCGCTCCCGGTGGGCGATGTGTCCCACATGCCAAATAATGGGTAAACAGTTGTCGCTTGGCTGCCAGAAGAGCTGGTCCTCGGTCAAACCCTCCACCTCGGCCAGGGGGTCACCGTACCATGACCCGCGCCCGTACATGAAGAGCAAGACCTCCTTCCACTTTGCCATGGCTTTCTCCTTGCATCCGTTTAGGATGAGGTGGACCCTACGCCCGTCGCGCGCCGAGACTGGCGGAGGCGCCATTCCTGCTCGTACGCCAGAATCGCGTTTGCGAGTTTGTCCGCCCCGAACTTGACCACATCGGTGGTGGGCAGACCGGTCTCCTGCTCCACGCGCTCCACCTCCCGGCGCGCCTCCGCCTCACTCAGCACTCGCAGGTTCAGGGCTATACCAACCACCTTCGTCGGGAATACCGGCTCGGCCACGGCTTCGTACAACGTGATGGCCTTGGCCAGTGACGGCACCGGCGTGTCTTTTGACCCGCGCATAATGGTACGCCCGTATTCGTGGCAGAGAATGAGCGCCTGCGGTGCGAAGCCATGCAGCATGCTCAGGGTGACGCCCGAATAGAGCGGATGCGTCAGCGCCCCCTGCCCTTCGATGAGCAAATAACGGTGGTCGGCGTTCTCCAGCACCAGGCGCTCGGCCGCCCCGGCCACAAAATCGGCGACCACGCGATCCAACGCCATGCCGCGGCCGGAAATCATGATTCCCGTCTGCCCTGTGGCCACAAACACCGCATCCAGTCCTTGCCGCTGCATGGCCTTGGTGATTTCCAAGGCGACGACTTTCTTACCGATGTTGCAGTCGGTACCCACCGTGTGCACGCGGAAGCAGTCCAACTCTTGCGCGCGGCACTTGTTCACGGTGAGGTCCTCAGGCACGCGTCGCAGGTCCACAATTTCCACCCCGTGCTCCCTGGCGCTCGCCGCCAGCTCTGGGTCGTCCCCCAAGAACACGTGGAGGCCGGCCACCACGTGTAGTCCGTGCGCGATCGCCTGCAGAATGATAGCCCGCCAGCTGGGGGGAAGCTGTCCGCCGGCAGGGGAAATGCCAATGAGCAGCGTGTCAGGCTGCAGGGGCAACGCTTCTTCCAGAGAAGCGACAATGGGAATCCCTTTGCCCACGCCCAGCAGGGCTTCGGTATCTCCTCCGGCCTGGGTGGAATCGATCAAGGCCACCACTTCGTCCCCACGGTAGCGCACCACACCGGCGGCGGTTTTGCCTGGCGTAGGGTGGGTATTGCCCTCCGTCAGTATCACAAACCGCCTCTTCCCCTTGAGCAGATCCACGCCGCGCATCAGATGCTCCGCTGTCTCAATAGCCAACAGCAACGCCAAAGCGGCGCGAGTCGGCACCACCCAGAAGCCTGCCGCGCTCCCAGTCGACCAGTATCCCCTGGGCGCCCCCGAAGAACACGTCATAGGCCCCCCGCACCTGTACGGGGTGGCCGCGGCGGCGTAGCTCCTCCACCACCGCCGGCACAAAGCGCCCTTCCAGGTAGAGCGTCTTCTTCTCGCAATGGAAACGCGGCGC
>JBBIKH010000058.1:0-16490 GCA_037445575.1 bacterium | reverse complement strand
ATGCCACAAGTTTTCCCCTTCGGGAGATGCGTCATCGCACGCGAGACCTCGAGCCCGAGCGATCATTGCCCCAGCAAGCCATGACGAAAGCCCTCATCTTGTTACGATCTTCCACCGCCGACATGTGCACGTCGATGCTGGCGAGAGGATCCTCGAGGTGCTGACACCATGCTGTTCGGGAGTGCACCCCCGCTTAAGGTTCGCTGCTTACTAGCGGCAGTCCTTCCAAAATGCGGAAGTTGCGCACGTTTTGTGCAATCGGCACCCCTATGCCACTGTAATTCCCCTTCGAACTGGCCCGCAGTCCGACCCCAACCTCCGGCGCCAGGGAGATTCGGGGCTTTCAGGAACAGACAACACCGAAATTGCTTTGTCGAAGCCTACTTGCCCTGGTAGGCCTATCTTCCCTTTCTCGTTGCCCCATCCCAGAGCAAATGCGTCCCTTTTATTGCAGCTACCGGCTGCTGGTCTTCGGAGAGTGAAGAAGACCAGAGGATGAACGCTGTGCCGAGCGCTGGCGGGGTGAACGCCTATGGCATCACGGGAATGATTTGACCGGAGCGGCTGGTGAGTTTTCTGCTTGATTCTTTGCCCAGAGGCTGGTATATTGGCAGCAGGAAGACCAACAGGAAAGGACCAAGCATGAACAGGACGCTAGTTCTCTTGATCGTCGGAGGACTTGCCGGGGCAGCGTGGGCGCAGTTTGCAGTCGGTCCACACATCGTCGTCTCAGTGCCTACCGGTTCAATGTCCGACGAGCTGAAGAGCGGCGAAGGCATTGGCGTGAAGGTTTTCTACAGCCTGCAACAGCTTCCCGTTCTGGCCTTGCGGGGCGACCTCGACTACCTCTCCTACAGCTCCCGTTTGGTGGGCGATTTCTACTACTATGCGGGCTCCTCCCGGCAGGAGGCTTTCCGTCTTACCATTGGGCCTCAGCTCGCAACGAGTGTGGGCCGGTTTCGCCTCTACGCCGCCGCACTTGGCGGACTGTACCTGTTCCAAGACGTGTACGCAGTCACGGACGCCTGGGGGTTTGTCTACTCGGAGACAAAGACCAAGAGCAAGTGGGAATGGAATGTGGGCGGCGGAGCGATGGTGGACATCGGGCTTGGCCCGTGGGTCGATGTTGAAGTGCGTCACCACCGCGTCGCCAAGGTGGTGAGCAAACGAACCGGCAACCTGACCACCGAATCCGACGGCCAAGATATCAGCGTGCACGTAGGGGTCGTGTTCTTCTTGCTGTAGGTCTCTTGCCCGGAGGGGCGGCCACCACGCGCCTTCGCAAGCGGGATGGTCGCCCCAGGGGTCACGACAGCAGGTTCTGGCGCAGGAGCTGGTCCAGCTCGGTGATGGTCAAAGGTGCCGACCCTTCCGCCCGGTTGTTGATCAGGATATAGGCCGGTATCTTGCGTTCCATGGCCATGGCTGCGAGGCGCAGGACATCCTGGCGCATACGCGGCTGGCGCTCCACAATCTTGTCGTAGGGCTGAAAGCGTTTCACCGCCTCGTCGTAGCGCACGCCCAATGGGGTCAGCACCCGGCAGACGACAAAGTCGGCGGTAATGGCGTCGTAGCGGAGTTGTTCGCTGATGGGCGGCATGAAACTCCAGTGGTTGAAGACATGCGCCACCTTGTGCTTGCGCAGCACCGCAAAGTAGGCTGGCGCGAGGAAATTCCGGTTGCGAATCTCGACGCTATAGGCACAGTCCTTTGGTACCTGGCTGAAGAAGCCGTCCAACCGCTCGGCAAAGGCGTGCACGGAGGGCATGTCCTCCCGCGAGAGATAGCCGAATTCGAAGATAAAGGGCCCGGTGAAGGCGGCGAACGCCTTGCGGTAAGGCTCCAAGACCCTGGTCGCGAACTGCTCCACATTGAGAAAGTTGGGGTTTTCTTTTCCTTTGTTCTCCCCATAGCGTGGGTGATTGGGGTAGCGCTTTACGGTGATCTCTTCCCACACCTTTGAACACGCCTTGAAACCGGCTGGAAGCTGGCGGGCGTATGAAGCCAGCTCTCCCGGCGAGGGCGGGCGGTAGAAGAAAAGGTCCATCCCCACCGTTGAGAACCGGCCATCGCGCGCGTATTCAGCCAGACACTCCTTCTTGAAGCGAGCCGGATGGTAGTCCTTGTGGTAGACGATCCCCTTCCATCCTTCGTAGGTCCAGGTGCTGGTGCCCCAATGGATGTAGGTTCTGTAGTCTTCTTCGGTAAAGGGCATGCGGCACTCCTTGTGCGCAACGGCACAGCTGCTACCCAGCTTCTGAAGCGAGTCCAAGGCTCAGCAGGCGCAGCGCTTCGTTCTTGCCATCCCTTCCGACCTCCAGCGGCGGTCCCACGCAGGAGGGACAGCCTTGTGAGCAGGGGCAGCGAACGACAAGCTCGCGGGCGGCTGCCAGCAGGTCCAAGTGGAGGTGGAAAAGCCTTCTGCTTAGGCCCACGCCTCCAGGGTGACTTTCGTAGATGTAGATCGTCGGCAGTTCCGAAAAAGGCGAGCGCACCATGGGCACGGTGCGGATGTCCCGCGGGTCGCAGAGAGCAAACACAGGCGCAACGTTGGCGAGGAGATTGGCCACCGCCTTGAGAGCGTCCGCGAGGGTGGCCTCATTGAACGCCAGAGGTGCCAGCTCTTGCGGGGTGATCTCCCACCAATACGCAGTGGTGTGCATCTCCAATTCGGGGAGGCTGATCTTGCCCCAGCCTACGTTTTCGTGGGTATTGAATTTGATCTTTTTGTAGATGGTCGGGATTGTCGTGACGCTGACCTCGCCGAGGGCTTTGCTACCCCCAGGCACAGCCTCTTGCGCTTCCACGTCCAGCACCTTGATGTGGGTTTTTTCCTCCGCATCGGTGTAGTGGTCCACCGCCACCTCGTGCACGTACGCCTTGCGCCGCTCCCAATCCAAAGTGTCCACGTGATACTGCTTGCTCTCGTGCATGTAGATGGCGCCCTCGTGGACCAGCATGGGGGCGCTGAACTGATCCACCTCTCCGATCACGCGCTCTTTGCCCTTGACCGTGGTATCGATGATCACAAAGTTGCCCGTAGAGGCGCTGCGCAGGCTGACTTCCTCGGCAGGATAAATGTCGCTGGCCCAGTGGTACTTGCCCTCGCTGCGGTGGAGCACCTGGTTCTGTTCCAAATAGTCGAGGATCCTGCCGGTGGTCTCCACGCCAAATTGTTCCCCCTCGTCAAAGGGGAGCTCGAATGCGGCGCACTTGATATGGCTCATCAGCACCAGGAGGTTGTTTGGATCGATGATGCCGGCCTCTGGCGGTTGCCCAAAAAAGTACTCGGGATGGTTGACGATGTACTGGTCCAGAGGAGCGCTGGAGGCCACCAGCACCGCAACGGAGGCGTCCAGCCGGCGGCCGGCGCGTCCGGCCTGCTGCCAGGTGCTGGCGATGGTGCCTGGGTAGCCCGCCATAATGCAGGCGTCCAGCTGGCCGATGTCAATGCCGAGCTCCAACGCATTGGTGCTCACCACCCCGAGGATCTCGCCACTGCGCAACCCTCTTTCTATCTCTCGTCGCTCACTGGGTAGGTAGCCGCCACGGTAGCCCCTTACGCGCCCCTCCGGCTTGTGCAGCTGCCGCATCGTCTCCTTAAGGTAACTAAGCAGAATCTCCACGCGCAGCCGGCTGCGAGCGAAGAGGATCGTCTGCACATCCCCTGCCAGAAAGTAGCGAGCAATCCTCTGCGCCTCGCGGATTGAGGAACGACGGATGCCCAGCTCCCGGTTGACCACTGGCGGATTGTAGAAAATAAAGTGCTTTTCCCCGCGCGGAGCGCCGTTGTTGTCGATCAGCACCATCTGTTCTTCCACCAAGCGTTCCGCCAACTCTTTGGGGTTGGCAACAGTGGCGGAACAGCAGATGAATTGCGGGTTGGCGCCATAGAAGCGACAAACCCGTTTCAGGCGACGCAGCACATTGGCCAGGTGACTGCCGAATACGCCACGGTAGTTGTGGATCTCGTCGATGACCACATAGCGCAAGTTCTCGAATAGGCGCAGCCACTTGGTGTGGTGCGGCAAGATGCCCTGGTGAAGCATGTCCGGGTTGGTGACCACAATATGGCCGGAAGTGCGAATGGCCTGGCGGGCTGATGACGGGGTATCGCCGTCAAAGGTAAAGGTCCTGATATCCGCACCCAAAAGGGTGACGATGTCGTGCAGCTCTGCTACCTGATCCTGCGACAGCGCCTTGGTGGGGAAGAGGTACAGGGCCCGTGCCTCTGGTTCGCGGAGGATGGCGTTGAGCACGGGAAGGTTGTAGCACAGGGTCTTCCCGGAGGCGGTGGGAGTCACCACCGCCACATTGTGGCTGCCGGCCAGGGCTTCAAGAGCTGCCCCCTGGTGGCTGTAAAGCTGGCGTATGCCCATCTCCCTCACGGCGGCGACTAGGCGGGCATCCAGATGGGGAGGGAAATCGACCGTCTGCGCCGGCCGAGCTGGCAGCACCTGCCAGTGCGTCACGTTGGCGCAGAACTCCGGGCTCTGGCGCAAGGTGTCCAGTATCTGCGCGACCGTCATAGGTACCCCCCGGGCAGAAACTCGCGCGGTGAAGGTGCGGTTCGAGTCATTTTCGCATGTAGACGCCGCCGCCGGTGGAGCAACTGCTGGCGCAGCTGATCGAGCTCCCATTGGTCCCCGCGCAGCTCCTCAACCTCCAAGGCGTGCAACGCACGATCCACCAGCTCCGCAGCCCGTGGGTAGTCGTGGGCGCGATGCTCATAGTATTTGGCCAACTCCACGTAGGGAAAGATGCCAGCCGTCCCCTCGGCGAGCATTTTCTCCCACAGGCGAATGGCCTTCTGCCACAGGCCCAGGCGCTTGTAGCACAGACTGAGGCGCACGTGCGCTGGGACCGAGGCATGGACATCCAGACCCTTGGCGCGCGCGAGCTCGTAAAGGGTGGCGCTCCGCTCATAAAGCCGAAGCTCCTCGTAGAGACGGCCCAGCGCGACAAGCTCCTCTCCCTGGTTGGCAAAGGCCTGTGGCTCCGTGTGAACCTGCAGCAGCCTGGCCGCAAGGTGCATGAGGGAGAGGATGTCCTGCCGGTTGTGCTCGAAGACCAGGGGCATCTCCGCCGCGTCCCGGGAACGGAGATAGGCAAAATAGAGGCTTGGGATGAGGCTGCCGGGGACATCGCGTTGGCGCCTGATGCCCAGGAGGTGCTCCTCGACCGCGTGCAGCGTCATCGCCTCCAGGCGGTCGCGCCACACGCGGCGTGCCGCGTGGAGCAGGTCAAGATGCAGGAGCGGAGGGGGAGGAGGCATGCGATGCAAGGCAAAGCGCGTGAGCAGAAGCGGGTAGTCGTAAGCCTTGCCGTTGTAGGTAACGAGGCCCTCGCAGCGGCTCAGCTCCTCGCGCACAGCGTGGAGCAAGGCTCGCTCCTCGTGAAGGTTGCGCATGAAGAACTGCTGAATCACCACCTCATCGTTCACCAAAATGCCGATGCCGACGAGGAAGCAGTAGGTGCCGGAGCCGCCGGCAAGACCGGTGGTTTCACAGTCCACAAAGGCTGCCCGGCCCAGGTCAAGTGCGTGCAGAGCCGGATTCTTGCCGACGAAGTGGAGCGCCCCCACGGAGTTCCGGAGGATGCCGGCCACCGGCAGCGAGGTGCGGAAAGTACTGCGGAAGCAGGGACCTACAGGCGTCTGATGTGCCTGGCCGGAGAAGTGGGCCTCAATGTCGCGGCCACCCACCTGGGGCTTGGGTGGGGCTGAGGAAAGCCCGAGGGAGTCAATCCACCGGAGTTTGTCAACAATGTCCATGTCGCGCTCTGTGTTTTGGGAGCACTTAGCCATGTGTAGCCGGGTTGCCTGCCTTTGCGCAGGACGCCGCGCTGGTGATCGCCAGGCGATCACAAGATGCAAAATTCCTGGCAATTAATCAACAGAAATTTCTGGCTCAGAGGAAACGGACGTCAAAGACGTTGAGGGTGACGGCGCCGTACTCCTCCTGCACCCGCCCGCGTAGCAGGTATGGCCGGGTATCGCTGATCATGCGTGCAAACTTGGCGTACGCCTGGGGGAAGAAGACTGTTTCGTACAAAGCGGTGGTGTCCTCAAAACTCATGAACTCCATCGGTTCGTCGCGTTTGGTGGAGACTACTTTGCCGGTCACCCACCAGCCAATAGTGGTCACCCTACGCTCAGCGTACTGAGGGAGATCTTTTGCCGGCACGTAATCGAGCCCCTGGAGCCGCTCTTGATACAAGCTCAGGGGGTGGCGACTGATGAGGAAGCCAAGCGTCTCCATCTCGTGGCGGAGCACGGTACGCTCGTCGTAGGGAGGGACGCGCGGGATTGCCGGGGCGTCGTCTGGAAACAGAGAGAGCACCCGTGCTGCCCCGCGGTACTTCCGGTGCATCCAGTAGTGGAGGCGCCACATGAGCTCAGGACGGGATGCCTGCGGTTCCACGCTGTCGAATGCCCCGGCTTTGATGAGCAGACGCACCTGAGCAGGGTCAATGTGCACCCGCTGCAGAAAGTCCTCGAAAGAGCGGAACGGCCCGTGGGCGCGGGCAGCCAAAATGGCGGCAATGCTGCTGTCGGCCAAGCCCTTGATCTGCATCAACCCCACGCGGAGTTCGTGACCTCTGCCGGTGTAGACGCGTTCGCTACAGTTGACATCCGGCAGAAGCACCTTCAGCCCCATGCGCCGCGCCTCGGAAATGTAGGCAAAGGTGGAGTAATAGCCGCCCTGATTGGAGATGACCGCCGCCATGAACTCCGCCGGGTAATGCGCTCGCAGATAGGCCGACTTGAACGAGACCAGGGCGTAGCTGGCGCTATGTGGCTTACAAAAAGAGTACCCCTCAAAGCTCATGATCATCTGCCACACTGCATCGATCGTGCGGAGCTCGACGCCTTTCGCCAAGGCGCCCCGGTAGAACTTTGCCTTCAAGTCCGCCAAACGCTTGTGACGATGTTTCTTGGACAGGATCTTGCGCAGCTCGTCGGCCTCCGCAGGGTCAAAATCGGCAAGGGCCATGGCTGTTTTTGCCACGTCTTCCTGGTAGACCATGATGCCATAGGTCTCTTTAAGGATGTCGGCCAGCAAGGGGTGCAAAGGCGTGTAGGGTGCGCCTTTAAGGCGCGCCAAATAGGCCTGGATGAACAGATTGGCAGCCGGGCGGATAATGCTGGAGTGAATCACCAGGTGTTCAAAATCCCCGGTCTGGGACTTTTTCTGCAACTGGCGCATTGCGGGCGACTCCACGTAAAAGACGCCAACCGTATCCCCGTTCCTGATAAGATCTTGGGTCTTGGGGTCATCGAGGGGATTCCAGTCCTGGTAGGCAATCTCCACGCCATAGTTGCTGCGGATAGCCTGCAAGGCATCTCGGATTACCGCTAAGGAGCGATTGCCGAGGAGGTCGATCTTTACCAAGCCAGCCTCTTCGGTCTGATCCTTTTCCCACTGGATGATGGTAACCCCTTTGGTGGCACGCTGGCGTGGCACATAGTTATCGATGTCGTCGGGGACGATGACTACCCCACCGCAGTGCACCGAGAGATGTTTTGGCACACCGTGCAGGCGCCTGGCCAGAGCGACGATTTCCGGCCATGGCGGTGCCAGCTCCTGGCCGTGGAAGAGGGGATGCGAACCCATGAGCTCCACAAAATCGCCGGCAAACCAAAGGCGAGAAAACCTCTTCGTCACCCGGGTGATCTCCTCCTCGGGCAGACCATAGACCTTGGCGATTTCGTGCAGGGCAGCCCTGGCCTTGAAGCAGACGTGGTTGGCCACCATGGCAGCACGCGCCTCGCCGTAGGTGCGAAACACATACTCCAGCACCTGGTCCCGCTCGTCCCAGGCAAAGTCCACGTCGATGTCCGGCGGATCCTTGCGCCCCATGTTGAGAAAGCGTTCAAAAAAGAGGTTGTGCTGCAGGGGGTCCACATGGGTGATGCCTAAACAATAGGCGACCAGGCTGGCTGCGGCAGAACCTCGGCCGCAGGTTCGGGGCGACTGCTGTACGATGTCGTGAACCACCAGAAAATAGTCGGCGAATCCCTTCTGGTGGATGATTGTCAACTCATGTTCCAGACGTTCCCGCACCGCCGGAGTAAGCGCACCGTAGCGTCGCAAGGCCCCTTGGTAGCTCAGCTCCCGCAGGCGCTGGTAGGCGGTAGCACCGTGGGGATTGGGGAAGATGTAGCTGCTGGTGTCGGGCACAAAGGTGCACTGCTCGGCAATACGCAAGGTGTTGGCGAGGGCCTCCGGACAATGGGTGAAGAGGGTCGCCATGTGCGCCGCGTTTTTGAACCAGGCCTGGGGGTGGGCGCACATCACCGGCGAAAGACGAGAAAATGTGGTGTTGAGAGCAATGGCGCGCAGCAATCGATGCACGCCGTAGCCCTGAGGCGCCACAAAATGCACGTCATTGGTAGCCACCGGCGGCAGGCGATAGCGGGCAGCAAAAGCCAACAGTGTCCCGTGCGCGCACCCCGGCGCCAGTTCCACATACACGTCCGCCGGGCCGCTCTGTCGCACCACCGACTCCAGGAGGGGCAACGAGTGGCTGATTACCACCAACCCTTGGCGGTCGCGAATGAGCTCCTCAGAAAGAGAAAAGCCTTCCTGCAAATGCCGCGCCGAGAGGATGTGACAGAGCCGGCGGTACCCTTGGGCGTTTTTCACCAGAAGGACAGCCTGGGCCTGGGCGGTGGTGACCTCGGCGCCGACTATGGGACGCACCCCACAATCCTGCGCCTCGCGCACGAACCAGATGAGCCCGTACAGGCCGTTGGTGTCGGTCAACGCCAACGCGGGCATCCCCTGGTGGGCAGCGGCAGTGCACAAAGCCTCGATGCTATCGGCTCCCTCCAGAAAGGAATAGAACGAGTGCGTGTGAAGATGGACGAACATCACGACCACCCTATGGTACGGGCAAAACGAATGGCATCCTCACCAAAACGGTTGCGAATGCGGTCCACTGCCTGGGTCAGCGCCGCCGTCTTGCTCACCGTGGCCTCGGCAAAGAGCGGCAGCTGACGGGGGCGGGAGGTGAGCTCAAAGAGCACAAGCGACAGGGCGCGCACCCGGGTGCGACGCGTGCAGGTTTTCTCTAACAGCGCTTGCACAGCCGGATAAAGTTCGATTTCCATATTGGAAGGCACCGGAAAACGGCAGTGGCCAGTTGCCTCGCGATAGTCGGCGTAAAAAATCTGCAAGCGGGCTGCCTGGGCGAGCAGGTGGCTGGTGCGCAAGGTGCGAGCTGCCTTTTCCAGTAGGACGAAAAGCACCGCGCGCAGCACCTCAAAATCGTTTGTATCCTCGTCCAGAGAGCGACTGACGCAGATCCGCGGTGTTTGCTCTGGCGGCTGTACCGGGCGTGGGTCCACGCCACGCGCGTTTTGGTAAAGGGCCGCCGCCTGCTGGCCGAAGGAGACCGCCAGTTGCGCCAGCGACAACGGCTGCAGATGGCGCACCAGCCGAATGTTCAAGTCCACCAGCTGCTCCTGGATGGTCTTGGTCACCGCCGGCAGCAGCCCCACGTGGAAGGGGGCGATGAACTTGGCTTCCTCGCCTTGCGGTACGGGGCGAAGTCCATGGGGTTTGCTGGCCATAGCCGCTAACTTGCTAACCATCTTGTTGCTGGCCAGTCCCACCGATACCTCCAACTGCAGGCGGCTCTTCAGCTCTTTTTGTGCGCGCCAGGCGGTGTCGGTGGGACCCCCGAACAGGCGCTGGGTGGAGGTGATGTCCACGTAAGTGTGACCGTAGCGCTCTGGCTCGAATACCGGCGACAGCGAGCTGAGGATCTTGTTCATCGCATGCGTGGCTCGCGCATAGGTGCGTTCATCCGGCGGCAGCACTATGAGGTCCCGGCACTGCCTGAGGGCGTCTTTGAGCCGCATCCCTTTGCGGAGACCGGCTTGGCGCGCCTCGAACGACAGCGCCAGTACCTGCGCCCGTACCCCTGGCGGCGCGATGACGAGCGGATAGCCCCGGAGCCGCGGGTTCCGCAGGCGTTCCACCTGCACCGGAAAGGCAGTGGCATCGGCGTATATGATGGCACGCGGTCGCATATGGTGTACATTAGTTCACCTTATGGGGCAAAAAAAGAGACCCCTTCGCCTCTTCCTCCCAGTAGTCGGCGTACCAGCGCGGGCCTTTAGGCGAAGTGGCGAATGAGCCCCACCACTTTCCCTTGAATGCTCCATGCCTCCTCTGGATAGATATCGCTGAAGACCGGATTTTCCGCCTTCAGATAGCGTTTGTCCCCCTTGATCACCAGCCGTTTGATAGTCACCTCGTCGCCGATAAGCGCGGCGACCACGTCGCCATTATTGGCCTCCTTGGTGGACCTGACCAGGACGATGTCTCCATCCAGGATGCCTGCGTCTTTCATGCTATCGCCGCGCACGCGCAGGGCAAAGTGCGCCCCTTTGGAGCGAAGGAGCGTCCCCGGCACCGTGAGATAGTCATCGATATTCTGTTGGGCCAACACCGGGCGCCCCGCAGTGATGGTCCCCAGCAGCGGCACGCGCACCTCGCGCTCCCTGCTGAGTTCGGTGCGCGGCCTGAGCAGCCTGATGCCGCGGGCTAAACTGGAGCGGGAGATGTAGCCCTTTCTGACCAAGGCATCCAGATGTTTGGCCACCGCGGTCTTGGAGGTCACCCCTAACTCGTCAGCTAACTCCTGAAGCGTAGGGGGCGCACCCTCGTTGACCCGCCGAGTAATCAGGCTCAGCACCAACGCCTGCTTTGGCGTCAATTCCTCCACTGTACCTTCCCCTTTCATGCATATGGTGCACATTTGTGCACCTAAATATACACTCGTCGTACGCAAAAGTCAAGAGAAATTTTCACCAACGGCACATATTTTTTTCGCCTCTGCCAATGCGGCCGAAGCCCCATCGTTTTCGGCCCCGGCGTACTCCGGCCACACGCAATCCCGTCGCGGTGCTCCTCCCAGGCAGTACACGGCGCCCAGAGGCCTCCGATGTAATGCGGTTGTCGATCCTCCAACCACGTCGGCCACACGCATTAGCAGGTCAGGCGAGTAGTCCCAGCCGGCAAAAGAAATTGCTTGACAAAATCCGGCGAGTTCGTTATACTATTAGCAAAATGTGCGGCGCGTGTCTCTGCAAGCGCCATGAGGTTATGGCCCTGCCGAGGTGCTGCGGTGAACCGGGGTGGCTGGCCGGCGGAGCCGCACAAACCATGTGGAGGAGCACTATGCATAGAGCTACGCCTGTTGTCGTGTTCGTGGGGGTGGTCGGGTTGCTTGCCGGCCTTTACCTTGGATGCGACAAGGGGAAAGAACCAACCAAGCCTGAAGCCAAGGTGGAATTTCCCGTGCAGGTACTTGGTGGCGATCCGGTGGGGCAGTGGCGTGCAGATTCGGCGACCATCCATCTGGTGGATTCGTCGCTCCTTGCTCTCATGCAGAGTTTTGGCGTTTACGCCTTCACCCATGAGGAGGGTCTGGGCGGTACGCTCACTATCGGCCAGGACAACCACTACAGCGCTGCATGCACCTTGGGAGTAAAGGCCACGGTCTGGTTCGGCACCAGGCCTGATTCGTTGACGCCAATGGTCTATACCGGTGGGGATACCCTGGTGCACAGCGGCGTCGTGGGCAGGCAAGTCCCCAACGCGCTCATCTTCGACTTCAACCGCACCAACTTCCGGTTGGACACCTTGGGCTATACAGCCACCGCGAATAGCTTGAAGCTGGTGAGCCTGCCCTCGGCCTTGCCCTTTATGGGGACCAGCATTGCCATCTACTTTATACTCTATTTCTCCAAATGAGGCCAGCCAGACATCATTGTGAGCGCATGCGGGAGAGCAAAACCTTCGGAGACAGTGCCATGGTACGTGTTGTCCCTGCGTTGATAGTGCTCCTTGCTTTTGTGGTTGGCGCGAGCGCTGGCAGGGCGGGTGATGAGGGCAGTGTGCGTGGCAGCGTGGTGGAGGCCGGCTCGGGTCGACCCATCGAGGGGGCCAACGTGATCGTCACCGGCACCATTTTAGGGGCCGCCACCGATGCCAAGGGGCGCTTTATCATCCCCAGGATTGCACCCGGTTGGTACACGGTTGTCGTCTCTAGCATCGGCTACAAAGAGGTGACCTTGGAGGTCCGGGTACTACCCGGCATCCCTACTGAGGTCAACGTGTCGTTGGAGCAGACGGTGATCGAACTCGGTGGTCTGGTGGTGACTGCCAGCAAGTACCAGCAGGCCCTGCGGGACGTGCCCGTGTCCATGGCGGTGCTGCAGGCGGACGACATCGCGCGGCGCCACCTCACGGCGGTGGACGAGGCGCTCAAGTTTGTGCCCGGGGTCACCACCATGGGAAACAACGTCAACATCCGCGGCGCAAGCGGCTACTCCTCTGGCATTGGCACCAGAGTGTTGGTCTTGGTGGATGGCATGCCGTTCATCAGGGGTGACGACAGCGACGTGGATTGGGATGCCATCGTGCCGACGCAGGTCCAGCAGGTGGAGGTGATGAAGGGGGCCGGCTCGGCGCTCTACGGCTCCTCTGCCTTGGGGGGAGTGGTCAATCTGGTTCTCAAAGATCCGGAGGCAGGTTCCCGCTTCTTCGCGCGCACCTACAGCGGCTTTTACGACAGGCCAAAGTACCAATCCTGGGTCTGGACGCACGAGCGGCGCCACTTTGAGGGGACCACGCTCAGCTATGCGAGCAAGTTTCGGGGCGTGGGAGCCTGGTTTTCCACCTCGTGGCGCAACACCACTGGCTATCGCGAGAATGACGACAACAAGACGTTCAACTTCATGAGCAAGTTCTTAGCCCGACCAAAGCCAGACATGCGCATCGAGGTACTTGCCGGCTACTCCAAGAAGCGCACCGGCGCCTTCCTTTTCTGGCGAAGCTACAACCAGGCCACGCGCAACGGCGGTGATCCTGATGGTACCGCCACGCGTTCCCAAATGAAAGAGGCCTACATCTACCCCTCTCTTCGCCACACCTTGGGGCGCAAACTGGCCTATGCGGCGAAAGGGCGTTTCTTGGCCACATCCAGCCAAGACAATCTGGAGGTGTTCAAGCCCAATCTTCCGTACAAACCGGGAGTGTACCGCCGGTCCTCGGCCACGTCCATTGGTGGTGAACTGCAGCTTAACCTCCAGTACAGTCCGCAGACGATCATAGTGGCAGGCATTGACGGCCAGCGAGACGTAGTGGATGCCATTCAGTACGGCAGGCCATCAGCGTTCAAATACGCAGCCTATGTGCAGCATGAATACCGCCCGGTGCAGAAATTTCTGGCCACCGTGGGTGCCCGCTACGATGCCCAGGTCTACAACGACTCCACACGCGTGGGGGAGCTGAATCCGAAGGTTGGACTCACCTATACCCTGTCGCCCTTGACGGTGGTCCGTACTTCCTTGGCAAAAGGATTCCGCGCTCCTTCCACGGCGGAAAAGTACGTCTCTACGTTTGCCAACCAGGTGAAGGTTTCGCCCAATCCCGACCTTGTTCCGGAACGGAGCATCAGTGCCGAGGTGGGATTGAATCACACCATGTTGGGGTGCATCAATCTGGACGTGGTGGCATATCACTCCGACTTTTGGAACCTCATTGAGGTTCGGCCGCAGCCGGGCCTGGTCCGCTACGAGGACCGACTTGTCCCGGAAGTGAAATTTGTGAACGTGACGAGGGCGCGGATCCGTGGTGTGGAGAGCGCGCTGAAGGTGGAGCTTGTTCGCGATCTGCTCACCAGCAACCTCGCCTACTGCTATGTGCACAGCACCGATCTGTCCAAGAACCCGGATGGTACACCCACCGACGACTACGGCAAGGTGCTGAAGTATCGGCCCCGTCATATGTTGACGCTCACCTCTGATCTCCGTTACCGGGGTGCATCAGCGGGGGTGGACTTTCGCTACGTGAGCCGCATCGAGCGGGTGGACGCGATGCAGCAAGTCGCAATCAAAGACTTGGACGTCACCCCTGCTACCTACGTCACCGACCTCCGCTTCGGGCTCAAGGTGGGGAGTTTCAGGGTGAGCTTTTTCATCAACAACGTGTTCCAGTACTACTACATCGAGCAACCGGCAGCGTTGGGACCGTTCCGCAACTACACACTGCAGATCGATTTCGCTTCCTGAGGTGGGCCTTCTTGGCCCTTACCTTCTCATGTTCAGGGCGAAGAACATGCATCCACGGCACCGCCAACCAGCGACGGAGGCGCAGCCATGTGGCTGACAGCCGGGGCTATCCTCGGGGGATATTTCATCGGTTCCGTCTCGCCCAGCTATATGTTGGGGCGACTCCTTCGGGGCATCGACATCAGGCAACACGGCGACGGCAACGCCGGGACGGTGAATACCTTCAAGGTGCTCGGACCCTTGCCCAGCGTCGTCACGGCGGTGTTTGACCTGGCAAAGGGAGTGCTTGCCATGTGGCTGGCGCGGGCGATAGGGGGGACGGAGGTGCACGGTTACCTTGCGGGAGTGGCGGCCATCGCAGGGCACGTCTTTCCGTTCTACCTGCATTTTCGGGGCGGCCAAGGTGTCGCGACGGCAGTGGGCCTGATGCTCTTCTTCTTGGCAAATGCCTTGCTCGCCGGCTGGCTGCCGTGGGGGCACCTGCTCGTGCTAGCCGGGTGGGTGGCCATGTTCGCCTACATCTGTCGCCGCGGCGAGATGGTGGGGTTGATGGTTCTGCCGCTCCTTTTGCTGTTAGTCGACACGCGGGCCCCCTGGTGCTGGCAGCTGGTGTTCCTCAATGTAGTGGTGGCGCACATTCTTTTCATCAACGTGTACAATATCTCGGTCAAGAAGGTAGTGCGTCTGCGCCCTCAGTTGAAGGAGCAGATTGAGTGGTGGCGGGTGCTGCTCCGTCCCTGGGCCGTGGTGTTCCCTCTGCTCAATCTCCATTATGGACGCCAGGGGGCGCTTGCTTTGCTGGGCCTGGTCTTGGCAGTGGCGGTGTTGGTAGATCTGGTCCGCGCGCACCGCACGGCGCCGGAGGCCTCGGCGCACCGGAATTCCTACTTCGTGCCCCCAACGTTTCTGGGTGCGTTTCACCTGTCGCGCATCACCGCCTTCCTGGCAGCGTGCTTCCTGTGCCTCCTTTTGTTTGCGCCGCCAGTGGCATTGGCTGCCATCGTGTTCCTGATCTTTGGCGACGTGTTTGCCAAGCTGTTCGGCCTGCAGTGGGGGAGGACTCCTCTTCTGGGGAAGACCGTGGAGGGGTCCTTAGCTTGTCTTGCGGTGTGCCTGGTAGCCTCTCTGTTCATTGCCCAGGTGGTGGCGCTCAGCCCGTGGATGCTGATAGGTGGAGCGATTGTAGCGACAATTACAGAGCTCCTGCCGCTGGGAATCAATGACAATCTTGTGATGCCGCTGTCCAGTGGCCTGGTGATGCACCTCCTGGGAAAGGTTTAAGCAGGGCCGAACAGGCGCCGTAGGTGCGGACACAGGCAGAAACAGCAAGAAGGCGCGGGTGAGCGGCCGTGGGGAGGTGTTCGCCCGCAAGCTGCCCGATTGGGCTACCTTAGCAGTCCGTCCTCACCAGCCTCGGTCTATCGTCCACAGTGGCCTCGTCCGCGTACCCCTTGGAGATTGGCCTGTGACCTCGACAGGCCCAATAGGTATTCGCCAGCTCTGGCCGGGCCCTCATGGGCAGGGGGTAGCGCATGCACCTGCGAGGCCTGTGTTGCCACCCGGCAAAGGCTCAACCAACCGCCCGCCAGGCGCAATCAGTTCCCCCGTCGGTAGAGGCGAGGTCCGCAGCTTGCCTCTGTCCGTTCCCTTTGGAAGCCGTCTGGGTCCCCGCGATGAGAACGGTCGAAAGGGCCGAGTAGGCAGAGGGCGCTCCTGGCTTCGCGCACCAGCGGTGTGCTCCGGACTCACTCCATGCTCCCCCACGGGGGAGCAATCGGTTCGCCGCGGTGGTCCAGGTGGTGATCTACCCACGGTAGCGGCGGGAGCTAGGGCGCCCTATCGCCACCCGACCACTTGTGGGGCAGGACAAAGATACTCCGCTAGTTGGTTTCGGGTTGTAGGCGAGTTGCGTCTACGCCCCTCAGAGGAGCGGTGGCCTGCTGCGTTCGCTGCAGCGGGGGCCTGCCTTGCAATTCACGAGCTCTGTGGAGGTGCTGCAGACGGCGCTTCATTGGGGGCGCTCTGAGGAGGTTTGGGCGCGGCTGCCCGTGCTGACAGCGCCAAGGCGCGTGAGGAGCAAAGCGGTGGGGCTAAGGGTGTTCCGGGCGCCGGCCGCCGAGACACTCGCAAGAGGGTGATTTGGGAGGTGAGTCTTTAGTCCAGAATGAGGCTCAAAGAGATGCGCCCGCGTTCGACGTCTACGTTGAGGACCTTAACGTCCACCACATCGCCGACGGCGAGCACGTCCAGAGGGTTCTTGACGTAGCCGCGTGCCATCTGGCTGCGATGCACCAGGCCATCCTGCTTGACGCCGATGTCCACGAAGGCGCCAAAGTCCACCACATTGCGCACCGTTCCTTTGAGGACCATGCCGGGCCTAAGGTCTTCGATTTTCAACACG
>JBBIKH010000057.1:0-16552 GCA_037445575.1 bacterium | reverse complement strand
GGCGAGCTTCCCCTGTACACCCGCGCACGGCTAGCGAACAAAAAACGTGTGCTCGGCGGTGCTTTCGTTTCCGCATCTATCTCGGACCCTGGCGGCGACGCGATGAGAACCTTTGGGAAGCGCTTCTCGGGGCGTGTAGAAAGCGCACCGCCGTGGCGGATCGTATTCGGCGATAACCCGCCGTTCGTCCAAGAAGAGTTCAATGGCCTCCTCGCCGCCAATTCCGGAGAGCCTATCGTAGAATTCCACTTTGAGGTGTGGTCGGTTGCTGGCCGCCACCTCCCCTTGGGCAGGCCGCAGTGAGGCGATGACCGGCGGGACCGAATCGCGCACCACTGCGAAGGTCCCCAAGCCCGTGATCAGGGAGGCCACCAGCCCTCCGTGTGCATCGACCTGTCTGCCCACGTAGCGCAATGCCCCACTCTGATCAACCGAGTAGATTGCTAGTTGCTCAGGCACCTGCTCCCGCTCGGCAAGAGAGATGGTCAGACATCCCCTCCCCTTCAACGGCACGTCGCCTGGCTCGAACCGATACACTTTGCCGATCACCGGCGCATGCGTGCTCGGCGCCGCTGTCAATTCAGTGACGCGAGCATACAGCACCCGATACACGGCCCCACCGTCGAAGCGGAGCTCACACAGACCGTCAGGCGAGCGCACGATGCCCCCACGTTCCGGGGTCACCGGAAACAGCTGCACCGCAGCCATTCCCCAGGCGGTGTCCTGCCTTGTGCCAACCGCAGTCCCTTCGAGGGTGAGCGGCTTCTTGAGGTCAACGCTGAGCGGAAGTCCCACCACGTACAGGTTTGAGCCAATGGGCCAGAGGGTAAGCGCGGCGATCATCTCCGCGCCGTGCCATGCGCGCAACGCGGGCGGCGCGATCGGGGACCATGGAGTCCGGACCACCACGCGCACATAGTCGTCAAAAAAGTCCGGCTCCAGGGAAAGCAGCGGTTCCCCTCGCTGTGCGGCCACTTCGCCGGATGGCAACAAGCCTTGCGGCGGGCCCTTGGTACCTCGCTCATTCAGGAAGAGGACAGTGCCCATCAGCGTGTCCCCCGGCTCCGGGCCCAGCGAGACAGAGTCGGCACCTTCGGTCTCTCCCAGGAGCGCGGCCAAGGTTCTGGGGGCCAAGGCAACCCCTGGGGTCAACCTTGGCTCGACCACGAGCAGGGCGATAGTCAAAGTAGCAACGTTCCCGGCGTAATCTCCTGCCTCCACCACAACGCGATGCACCCCTGGACCAAGATAAAGGTCGTCTGGCTGCGCAGGACTGCCGCAATGCAGCACACCGGCCGAGGGGAACCGCGTGCGGTAGAAGCGTAGCGGATTGTTTGCGTCCCGGAACAGGCGGTGGAAATCGCCATAACCGCGGGCCCACAGGCGAAAATCGCGATCCAGTACCATCTCGTGATTCTGGTCGTAGCAGAAGCGCTGGTACTCGCAGCGGAAAGCCTCCCTCCCATCCACTGCTAATCGCAAAAAATAGACGGCGAATCGATTAGCCGCGCCATCAGCTTGGTCGTAGCACGACACGGCCAAACCCACCCGACCCCAGACCTGCACGGTGTCGTTCAAGACGAAACGGTGCGGACTCTGACCGCGTACCGTCCGTACCACCGGCCGGAGGTCATTCTCCACCCGACTCTCCGCATCCATGGGGATGATGGCCACGCGGCGGATCACCGGCGGGCGACTATCCTGCACGGGCAGGCCAAAAAGCAAAGGGTTCACCGGGCAGTTGTAGCGATCGCGCAACTCAAAGTGCAGGTGGGGCGCAGAAGCGCCGCTCTGTCCGGTGTACGCAAGGACCTGCCCCTGCGCTACCGGGAACTCCGACGGCCGGAAGTGCAGGTCCACACTGAACCTGCCCCTCCGCTCCTGCTCAGCGTAAACGCGCTCCTCGATACTCTCCATGAAGCCGGCAAGGTGTGCATAGACGGCAGTTTCCCCTGTGTCCAATACCAGGTACAGTACGCGTCCGTAGCCAAAGGGGGAGACGTTCACCCGCGACACGTAGCCTGGCCTCACGGCAAAGACCTTGTACCCTACCGTCCCGTTCGTCTTGATATCGATGCCGGCATGGAATCGCCGTGGCCGAGATTCACAAAATGACGAAGATAGCAACCTGCTGGCGTCGGTGGGCCAAGCGAGCTGCTGTCCGACACGGACTCTCGCTATAGCCAGACTTAGGACGAAGGTCACAACACTCTCTGTCAGTCGGCGATGAATTCGTGTTCTCATCTCCTGCGGTCCGGTCCTCCCATGCTTGATCAACAGGTCAATGTGTCTGCTCTTCTTTCACCGGCAATGACTCTCGGTCCTTGGACACCATTTCCAGAACCCGAGCAAAATCTGCCGCTAGTTGCCGGCGTTCAAACTGTCTGACTCCCACGACGTCGACCAATGCTTCCCCGCGTCGGCGTCCCAAGACCTCGACGATCGCCCTTGCAATTGCCTCGACTGTGTTCTCGACAATCGCCGCCCCAGGTGCGTACCTGTGCAGGAGTTCGGCTGTCTCTCCCGGCGGGATGATCGCCAGAATTGGTCGACCCGCACGCAGGTATTCGAAAATCTTGCCAGGGACTACGTCCCGCGAGGTCGTGCCAGTCAAGAGCAGGAGGAGTACTTCTGCCGATTGCAGCAGCTGGATTGCCTGCCGGTGGGCCACGTAGCCAGTGAACTCGACCAGCTCCCCAAGCCCGAGCTCAGCTGCCAAACTGCGGAAATCGTGGCCGATCTCGCTACCCACGAACACCAACCGGAGCTGTCGCCGGAGTTGGGGCCGCTGTGCCAGCAGCAGGGCGCAGGCGCGTAGGAAATTGCTGGGATCCGCCAGCCTGCTCAGGCTGCCACAGTATACGATGCGCCCCCGCTGCCATCTCGGAGCCGGTCCATGGCGAAAGTCCTCTTCGTCATACCCGTTGGGGATCACGGCCAGCCGGAGTCCTCTCCGAGAGGACTTGAGCGAAAGGCTTGCCCCCAGGGCGCGCGACACGCACACCACGGCATCGGCTCGCTTGAGCACCAGCTTTTCCAGCATCCTCTGGAGGGCGCGGTGCACCACCGTTGGCGAAAGGTCCAGGTGCCCTCCCGTCCACTGGTCACGGAAATCAGCCACCCACCGGCATCGCAACCCACTCCGCAGCAGCAGGCCCACAAGGTGCGCCGATGTGGGAGGTGAAGTGGTCACCACCACGCGCACCCTCTCCTTTGCGGCCAGTTTTGCACCTCGCACCAAGGCAAACGGCGCCCACAAGATCTTTGCATCCGGCACGAAGAGCCACTTGGAGAGCGCCTCGTACGTTTTCCACAGCCGCCCCAGACCGCTTGAAGATGTCTTCACCTGTGCGGGACCGGCAGCCCTACGCAGCAACGCAGCCAACCTCTGTGGGTCCAAAGAACCGGAGCGGTAGACGCGCGCCTCTTCTACCTCCTGGGCAAGGGCAGTGTCCTTGGCGAAATAGGCAATCTCCTTCACCGTGACTACCATCGGCTCCCACCCGAACTGGGGCAGGTACTTGACGAGCTTGGCAGCTCGCTGCACGCCGCCCATGCCAAGGGGAGGGAAGTAATAGGCCAGAAAGAGCACTTTCCTGGGGCGAAGCTCAGACATGATACCCCCAAAGCCGCACTTTCTCCACCACTTTGGCGACGCTCCAGCGCAGGCACTTGGAAGGGCTCTGCAGGTAGCCCTGCCAGCGCCGCTGCCAGTGTCGGAACGCGGATTCGCCTGTGAGGCGGTACAATACCCCCATTAGCTGGACATGGATGCGGTGGTACATGCGCGAGGCCAAGCGGTGCGTGGGGTGCAGGTCATACAGCGTCCACCATCCCACGTCGTAGCGGGCGAGGTTGGCCTCAAGCCCGCGCGTCGCCTGCGCAAAGAGTTCGCCAGCCTGCGGGTCACTGGTCACTCGCCAGAAATCGTACACACCGAGCAGGGCAAAAATGTGCCCATTCAGCACATGAGGAGCGGGCACGGCCGGAAACTCCTCAAAGACGGGGGCCCCGTCCGGGAACGACGAAAGCACCCCCCCCTTCTCCACCGGCAGGGAGAAGGCACCGAAGGCGCGGTGTGCGAGCCGCACCAGCGCATCGTCCTTTTCCAGAAGCCAGATGCGCAACAGTAAGGAAATGGCCTCTCCCTGTGCCATGGCCGAGATCCACGGGGCCGTGGGGCCGTAGAACGGGAGATCAAAACGGTACACCCACGCAGCTACCCCGGGGCGATACTCCTCGCACGCCTCCACCAGCCAGCGCGCCGCGCGGCAGGCCCGATCGCGAGCCTCTACGCGCCCGGAGCGTGACCACTCAGTCAATTGGGCCAAGCCGTATTGGGCGACCGTTATGGCGTTGTACTGCAAGCCGGCATGACGTCCGTAGTCAACCTGCGGGATGCCGTGCTCGTCGAATCGATATTCTCGAAAGTCTTCCACGCCGGCAAAGTCAAAATGGTAAGGGATAGGAATTGGCCCTTTGCTTTCAGGCATCGCTCTCCTGTGCTCTCAAACGTCTTCAACCCCAATACGACAACGGGGAGGTGTGGCACTCTCCCCGCCTGTAACGTATGCGTGAGTGGTGGGCCGCTGCCAGCCAAGACCTCATGGCGGCAACGAGGGCTTGGCTATCGTGGCAGCGTTTATGCGACTTCTACTCGACTCTGGTCACCTATCATGAACCTGTGCGTCTTGGGTATGCCGTTGGCGCGTACCACCTCCGCGTGGTAGCCCAGCAAGCTGCTCTCAATGCGAATCCCCACGTCCAAGATGCGACAGTGCGACATCACAATGCTGAATTCCACCTCACTGTTGCGAATGATGCAATCGTCCTGGATGGAGGTGAAAGGCCCGATATAGCTGTTCTCGATGACCGTGCGCTTGCCAATGATCGCCGGCCCACGGATGTGGCTGCCGATAATTCGGGCCCCCTCCTCGATCGTTACCGCGCCTGCCACGTGGGAAGCCTCGTCCACGGTCCCCTCAATGCGGGGCTCCAGGTGCTCCAGCACCAGGCGGTTGGCCTCAAGAATGTCCTGGGGCTTGCCTGTGTCCTTCCACCAGCCGGTGATCTCTGAGTAGGTCACCTTGTACCCTTTTTCCAAAAGGTATTGGTGCGCGTCGGAGATCTCCAACTCACCCCTGGCGCTGGGCTGAATGTTGTTGACCGCCTCGAAAATGCAGCTGTCGTAGATGTAGATGCCGGCCACGGCATATTGGCTCTTTGGGACTTTTGGCTTTTCCTCTATGCGCACGATTCTGCCGTCCTTGATTTCCGGCACACCGAATCTCTCCGGGTCCTTCACCTTCGCCAGAGTAAGGTGACAATTGGACTTTTGCCGCTCAAACTCCTCAATGAAGCGCTTGATGCCCCCTACGACCATGTTGTCGCCCAAGTAGAACACGAACGGCTCGTCGCCGATAAAGCCCTGCGAGATTTTAACCACGTGAGCCAGGCCGAGAGGCGCTTCTTGCGGGATGTAGGTGATCTCCACGCCCCATCGCGACCCATCTCCGACCGCCTCGCGCACTTCCAACCCCTCGGCATTGGTCACGATACCTACCTGTTTGATACCCGCCTCGGCAACGAAATCCAGAGCGTTGAACAGGATCGGCTTGTTGGCGATAGGCAAAAGGTGCTTGTTCTGGGTGTGGGTCAAGGGTCGCAGTCGCGTGCCCTTCCCCCCGCTTGTAATGAGAGCTTTCATTCCGTTCTCCCTCTGGCAACAGTCGTTGCTCTCTGCAATGGTTTCGTCTTGTGGCCACCGCTTTGTTCACATACGGGCAGCCACCGCACCCGGCGGACGGCCACAGCACCGGTTGTGCTCGGCGCTGGGACCCGGTCCCTGTTCATTTGCCTGCCCGCTGTGCGGCGAGCGCCGCGTCGATAGCATTGTTCGCCAGCACGTCCGCCCTCCTGTTCGCTTCTCGCGGGATCTCCTCCACCACAAACCGGTCGAACTTGCCCGCCAACTCCTTGACCCGCTGGTAAAGGGGCACTAGATTGCCGTTCTTCACGCGAAAATCGCCCCGCAGTTGCCGGGCCATGAGGGTGCTATCGGTGCGAACGTGCACTGCCCTCGCCCCGATGTGGTGGGCCTTTTCCAGCGCCAGTTCTAGGGCGCGGTACTCGGCAACGTTGTTAGTGCATTCGCCGAGGTAGACACTCACTTCCCCCACGAGCGTGCCGCTGGCATCTGTGAGCACTGCCCCGGCGCCGGCAGGTCCTGGATTCCCGCGCGCCGCCCCGTCCACGTGCACCACCACCTCTGTGCCGTTCTCCGCAGTGAGAAGCTGTTCTACCCTGCGCAGCAGGCCGCGGATCCTCTCACCATCAACTCCCAAGCGCAGGGCGAGGTCATCCACCGGAAGAGCAGCACGCAACGCTGCAAACAGTTCGGCGTCAGTTAGCCCTTGGTTCACCCTTCACCTTTCTGAGTTTGCCCATCCCGCCGCCTGAGCACCCCTGCAGCGCTCCGGACGACGATCAAGCCGAAGATGACGATCAGGACAATGTCGCGCTTCTCGGCAAAGAGAAGTGTGTACAGAAGACCGAGGCTCGAGGAGACGAGAATCGGCATAGCTTCGACCACCCTCGCACCTGCCATTGCGCCCTCCTCCCGGTGCCACTACCCTAATTCCCCCCCACGTTCAGAAAGAAAGACCCCCTAGCTGCATTTTCAAGTCGCCCCAAGCCTCGGTCTACCATCGGGAGCGTTTTTCACCTGGCCCTCTGCCGGCTCAAAACAGGGACATCATCGCCCTGGGGATTGCGTACGCGACCAGGAAGAGCACGTACAGCACCACCATACTCACCACGGAAAAAGTGAGCGCCTGCTCGTCTGAGCAGCGGACCAGAACGGGGATGCCCACATACAACAGGTAAAGCGAATAGAAGGCAATGATGAAGGTAAGTCCCGACAACCACGGCAATAGGAGGAACGCAGCGCCCAGAAAAGCCGGTGTGAGGGAAAAGGCGACGAGTTTCAGAAAATCGCTGCGCTCACCTTCCACTGCGAGCTTTCGGCCAACGGCCGCGAGAATCTGCGCACCCACTGGAGCCAATGCCAGGCACAGGAGAAAATACACTGCGGTGCTGAGGAAGTGAACCCAGACTCTCCCTTTGCTGAAGAAAAAGCGAAGATAAAAGGCCGCAGCGGGGACAATCGCCAATACCGCTACATATTGCCAAAGAATGCGGGGCACGCTCAGAGGCTCCGCCTTGATCTCCTCCCAGGCAGCGCGCGGCGCAACAAGAATCTCCCTCGCTCTAGTGACTACCCATTGCATGATCATACTCCTGCCTTCACCATGGTATTCGATTGGGCCCGTCAAGTTCCAAGCCAAACATTTTCTCTGCCCAAAAGGCTACGCAGCGCCTCAAGGAGCTCAGGTACGGGGTTAACTTTGGCCTTGCGCGAACGAGTGGCACAACCATTCCCATTCCCCGTCCGCAGCGCGACGAACACCGGGCACTCACCTTGATGTCCCTCCAGGAGGCTGGTGACTTGCTCGACCATGTTCTCGTCCAATGTGCTCACCGTCAGCCGCAGGCACAGCCTGCGGGCGAAGCGCTCCGTAACCTGAGCCATGGGCACGACCTCCTCACAGATGATCTTGGCCCCTTTGTCCAGTCGGTTGGACACCCTACCGAGAACCATCACCATTGCCCCATTGTAAAGGTACTCGCGGTAGCGGTCGTAGTTGCTGGAGAACATCAGGCACTCGCCGGTGCCGGTCAGGTCTTCAAGGGCAAAAAACCCGGTAAGGCCGCCCTTTTGGTCCGGGCGCACAGAAACGCTCGTCACCACGCCACATATTCGCACTTCCGAATTGTCCTTTGCCTCCTCAAGGGCATCGAGGGTGAGGGTGCCGAAGGTAGCCACTTCGTCACGGTAGCGGTTGAGCGGATGGCCGGACACGTAGAACCCAAGCATGGCCTTCTCCTTGCGGAGCAGCTCTTCTTCGGACCATGGCTCAACCTCCGGCAAAGACGGCTTCAACATCTGGCCTATGTTGAGGTCGCCAAAGATGCTGGCCTGACCAATGGCCTTGTCGGCTTGCTGGCCCTGCCCGTATGCGACAGCGGCGTCAATAGCTGCCATCAGTTGGGCACGATGTCCCCCAAGGGAGTCCATTGCCCCAGCCTGAATCAGGCTCTCTAACACCTTCTTGTTGACCGTACGCCAATCCACGCGCTCGCAAAAATCGAAAAGGTCGGTGAACCTCCCACCTTGGCGACGCGCACGCTCGATCTCCTCGATTGCGCCCAGGCCCACGTTTTTTACCCCGCCCAGTCCGAAGCGGATGCCCTTGTCGGTGACCACAAATCGCGCGTGGCTCTCGTTGACGTCGGGGGGGAGCACCGGGATGTTCATCCGCCGGCACTCGCCAATGAGTTTGACAACTCGGTCGGTGTCGCCCATCTCACTGGTGAGGGTGGCGGCCATAAACTCAGCCGGATAGTGCGCTTTGAGATAGGCGGTCTGATAGGCCACCAAGGCATAGCCCGCCGCATGGGACTTGTTGAATCCATAGCCGGCAAAACTGACCAGCATATCGAAAATCGCGGTGGCCGTTTCGGCGTCCAAGCCGCGCTGCTGGGCGCCGGCAACAAACCGCTCCCGCTGCCGCTCCATCTCCTCGGGGATTTTCTTGCCCATGGCGCGCCGCACAACATCGGCCTGACCCAAAGTGAACCCCGCAACTTCGTGACAGATGCGGATCACCTGCTCCTGATAGATTGCCACCCCGTAGGTTTCGCGCAGGATGGGCTCCAGCGACGGGTGCAGATATTCCACCGGTCGCTCCCCATTGCGCCGCGCGATAAAGTCCTCAATCGTATCCATGGGCCCGGGACGATAGAGGGCATTCATGGCGATGAGGTCCTCAAGGCGTGTGGGACGCAACTTCTTCAGCCACTCGCGCATCCCAGTGCTCTCGAACTGGAACACACCCACAGTTCGCCCCTCGGAAAGCAGAGCAAAGGTTTCCTCATCGTCCAGGGGTATGGCATCTATGTCCACGTGCACGCCCTTCTCACGCAACGCCTTCACCGTCTCGTCGATGACCGTCAGTGTGCGAAGACCGAGAAGGTCAATCTTGAGAAGGCCTATCTTTTCCAGGCTGTCCTTGTCGTACTGGGTGACCACTTCCTGGTCTCTCACCCGGTAGAGGGGCACGTAGTTGGTCAAGTCATCGGGTGCTATGACAACCCCGGCCGCGTGCGTTGAGGCATGACGCGCCAGCCCTTCCAGAACGAGGGAATAGTCGATGAGCTTCTGATAGCGTTCATCGGTGGCGATCAGGTCGGCGAGTTCCTTGACGGAATTCAGGGCCTGCTGCAAGCTCACGTTGGGACCCGCAGGAATAAGCTTGGCAATGCGGTCCACCTCCCCCAAGCTGATCTTCATGACGCGCCCTACGTCGCGGACCACAGCGCGCGCTGCCATGGAACCGAAGGTGATAATCTGTGCCACGTTGTTGGCCCCGTACTTGCGGCGCACATACGCGATGACCTCGTCCCGGCGCTGGTCGCAAAAGTCCACGTCAATATCCGGTGGACTGAGGCGCTCCGGATTCAGGAAACGTTCAAAGACCAGATCATACTTCAGCGGATCAATCCAGGTGATGCCCAGCACATATGAAACTACGCTTCCGGCGGCAGAGCCGCGCCCTGGACCGACCGGGATCCCCACGCTTCGGGCATAGTCGATGAAATCCTTGACGATGAGAAAGTAGCTGGAATAGCCGGCATCGCCAATGACTTTCAACTCGTGCCGTACGCGCTGTTGGAGCTCCGGTGTGGCCTCACCATAGCATCTGCGCACTCCCTCCCACACCAGCTTCTCCAGGTACTCCTCAAGGGTCTCAGCCCGCTCCCCGGCGGGCAGGGCAAAACGGGGCAGATGCTTGCTCTTGAGATCGAGGAGGACATGGCACTTTTCCGCGACGGCCACCGTGTTCTCTATGGCCTCCGGGATATCAGCGAACAAGGCGGCCATTTCGTCTGCAGACTTGAAATAAATCTGGTCGGTGGAATAGCGCAACCGGTCGGGCGAGTCGATGTCCGCTCCGGTCTGCAAACAGAGGAGTATATCATGGGCGGTGTAATGTTCGCGCTTGAGGTAGTGGATGTCGTTGGTTGCCACCAGCGGGATGTGCAGCTCGCGGGACAACTTCACCAGCTGTTCGCGCACCGCCTGTTCCTCATCCAGGCCGTGGTCCTGAACTTCCAGGTAGAAATGCTCGCCAAAGATCTCCTGATACTCCAGGGCTGCGCGTCGCGCCTCCTCCCACATCCCCTTCAGGAGGTACCTGCTCACTTCCCCTTTGATGCATGCGGAAAGCGCAACCAATCCCTCCCCGTGCACACGAAGGAGCTGCTTGTCAATACGTGGCTTCTGGTAAAACCCCTTTACGTAGCCATGGGTCACCAACTTCAGGAGGTTCCTGTAGCCAGTCAGGTTGCGGGCCAGAAGGACAAGGTGGAAGTTGCCCTCGCCCGCCCTTTGCGAGGTGCGATCTTCACTGCTGCCCGCACTCACATAGGCCTCCACTCCCAGGATGGGAACAAGGCCCGCCTTCAGAGCCTGCTCATAGAACTCGATGGCCCCGAACATGTTGCCGTGGTCGGTGAGGGCCAAGGCGCGCATCTTCATTTCGGCGCACGTCTTGACCAAGCCTGGGATGGTAGCAGCACCGTCAAGCAGGCTATAGTGCGAGTGGGTGTGGAGGTGGACAAACTCGGGCATCAGCGCACACCTTCAGCATGCAGACTCGGAAAGCTAAAGACCGCGCAATAAGGCCAGGGCAACAGACCGGTATTCGCTGGTCGGGTGATGCAAGAGAAAGCTATTCAGCTCCGCCCGCGCCGCAGCGCGTTCTCCCAGGGCAAGGTAAGACTTGCAGATCATCAGATGCGCGTCGTCGTATTTGTCGGTGGCTGTGAACGAAAAGACCTTGAGAAATGCCGCTATGGCCTCTTCGTAGCGGCCGAGGTCGAAATAGCACTGTCCGATCCAATATTGGCAGTTGTCAGCCAGCGGGTGCTGACGGTTGCTGGCGATCAGGCGCTCAAAACCGGCGATGGCCCGTTCAAAGTTCTGACTCTCCGCCAGCGCCAAAGTAGCTCGGTACTGTTCTTCATAGCCGGAGAGGGCTATGGGCGCCGCCTGTTGCTCTCTGGGAACCTGCACGGTGCGCGCCTGTTTGACCTGCTCTTCCAGCCTCGTCACTTCGCTGTTGGCAGAAGCAAGGACGCGCTTCAGGCTATCCAGCGTAGCCTGCCGCGCTCGCAGCTTGGCCTGCAAAGCCTCGTACCGGGCTTGAGTGCTGAGGTAGAGGCTCTCGGCAAGAGGTTCCGCGGACTGCTTGGTTTGTCCCGCCGCGGCTTCCTGCGCTGCAACTGCACCGCTCGTCTGCGCCTGACCTTTGCTTTCCTCCTGGCTCTCCAGCAGCGAGAGGATCCGCTCCCGGTAGGCCTCGTCCGATTCTGTAGGAGTGGTTGTCTGCCTTTGCCCGGCGCACCCCAACCACACCAGGGCCACCAGGATCATCCCCAATTGCAAGCCGCGCATGGTCCTATTCCTCCTTAGTGCCTCCGGCATTCTGCCGGTTCACGGCGTTGCGGGCGTTACCGGCCTCAGCTAGCAACTCCCGCGCCCCTTCCACATGCGCCTCGGTAACGATTTCGCCGCCCAAGAGTTTGGCGATCTCGCCGGGACGCTCCTCTTCCGACAGAGCCCGCACCACGGTGTGGGTGCGCTCCCCCTCGATTCTCTTTTCCACCACGTAGTGATGATCCCCCATGCTCGCTATTTGGGGCAGGTGCGTGATGGAGATCACCTGATGGCTGCGACCGAGCCCTTGCAGGCTGCGCCCCACCACGTGCGCGACTCTTCCCGAGATGCCGATGTCGATCTCATCGAAGATCAGCACCGGCACGCGGTCTAACTCTGCCAGCACCGACTTGAGGGCGAGCATAATGCGCGAGATTTCGCCCCCCGAGGCCACCCTGGCCAACGGGCGCACCGGCTCACCCGGATTGGTGGAGATGAAAAACTCGACCTCATCCATGCCCCTGGGCGTGATGCGGTAGTGCTTCCCGTCAGCAACCGCAATGCCCTCAGGGGCTTCTTGCCATTGGATCTGCACCACAAAACTTGCGTTGATCATCCCCAAATTGGCCAGTTCGGCAACCACTCGCTCTTCCAGTGCTTTTGCAGCCTCACGCCGTCTGGCCGACAGCTCCATCGAACGCCGTGCTAACTCCTCTTTTTCTGCTGCAAGGCGTTCCGCCAACGCCGCAAGGTGCTCCTCCTGGCTATCGCCCAGGGCGAGTTCCTTCTCCAGGAGTTGCTTGTAGGACAGCACTGCATCCAAGGTGCCGCCGTAGCGCTTCTTGAGGCCGCTCAGGCGAGCCAGGCGCTCGCGGATCTCTTCCAACCGCGCTGGCGAAAAATCGATGTGGCTTTGATAAGCCCGTGCCGACTTGGCGATCTCCTCAACGGCGATCCTCGCCGACTCGCACAGCTCAAGTAGTTGCGGAAAGCACGCGTCGTTGGTGCGCAGCTCACCCAGCAGTGCGGCGCAGCGATGGAGCCGCTCGCTGACTGCACCTTCCCCCTCATACAGCTGCTGGCTTACCTCCTCGGTGAGGGCAAAGAGACGCTCGCGGTTGCGTGCCAGGCACTCTTCATGTTCCAGCGCCTGATCCTCGCCGGGTTGAGGATCGAGCGCTAGGATCTCCTTCAGCTGAAACTCGTAAAGAGAGCGCTTTTCGGCACGCTCTCTCGCCTCCTCCTGCATGCGCGCCAGCTGCCTGGAGAGCTCCTGGACCAGCTCGTACTGCTGCCGTACCCTGTTCCGTTCCTCAACTAACTGGCCAAAGGCATCCAGGAACAAGAGGTGCTCGCGCACACGCAACAGGGATTGGTGCTCGTGCTGCCCGTGCAGGTCGACGAGGAGCTCGCCGAGCTCTTCAAGCACTTTCAAAGGGACAGGAGTATCGTTCACGAAAGCGCGGCTGCGCCCAGAGAGGTGGAGTTCCCTGCGCACAATCACCTCTTCACTGCTATCGTGCAAGAGGTTCTCCTGGAGGAGCGAGGTCACTTCCGGGAGATGGGCAACGGAGAAAACCCCTTCCACAATGGCCTTGTCCGCCCCGGCGCGGATCACATCGGCCTCGGTCTTTTCGCCGAGGATGGTGCTCAAGGCGCCGATGATAATGGACTTGCCCGCTCCCGTCTCCCCGGTGATGACGTTCAGACCGGGGCCAAACACCACCTCCACCTCGTCCAACAATGCATAGTTTCTTATGTAAAGCCTTTTGAGCATGGCTGCAGCAGAAGACGCGCTAATGGCGAATCAGTGCCACTTTGCCCACGTGCGCAAGACCTGACTCGGTGTAAATCATATAAAGGTAGACACCCGTGGCCACGTACTCACCACGGTCATTGCGCCCATCCCACTCGACCCAGGAGCCGGGGATCTGCTCCAGGGAAAAGTAGCGCACCAAGAGCCCATCCGGGGTGAGAATGCGGACCGTCGAGCGGTCTGCCAAGTTGTGAATGTAGAATCGCTCCTCCCCCCGCTGTATCACGAACGGGTTCGGATAGGCCAGCACTTCCGACAAATCAGCTTTGGGCGGAGTGAACGGCGTCTCCAAACGTGACAGGCCGCTTTCAGTGCCGATGTACACATAGCCTGTATTCGCATCGAAGGCAAACGACTGCACACTGCTCCCCACCAGCGGGCTGTTGTCCGTGGAGTAGTGCGTCCAGCTGTAGCTGTCCCACGACAGCACACTCACCCCGGCCGAGGTCCCGATCCATTTGTTGTTGCGAAAATCCACGGCAATTGTGTTGATGTCATCGCTGAGGAGCCCGCCTCTGCCCCCCACTGTTCCTTCGAACCAGTAGTTGAGGCCCTCATTGGTGCCGATCCACACCACCCCATCACTGTCCACAGCGATGGCGCGGATCAGATTGGCGAAAAGGCCATCGGCAGTCGTTAAGGTGCCGCGAATCTGGTCATCGCTCTTGTCGAACGGCGTCCCACCGTCATCCAGTACGACCACGCCCTCGTGTTCCATGCCGATCCATTTCCACCCGCGCCGGTCGATGGCCATGCAGGTCACCGCCGTCTCGCGAATGCCGTCACTGAGCGAGAAGTGCTGCCACTGACCGGTAGGGCTGACCACAGCCAGCGGTTTTCGATTGGCAGCGTATTTGTTCAGTATCCAGACGTTGCCTTGCCCGTCAAGGACCAGGCGCTCGGCGATCACGTTGAAGGGCGTGTCACTCCCGGAGAGCCTCCCTCCCGTCGTGTCGATGTGGGTGAACCGGAACCAATCCCCTTCTTCCTCGATGATGGTAACCCCTCTGCCAGCTGTGCCAAACCATTTGCGGTTTTGGTGGTCGACCACGACTGCCTTGTGCCCGGCTATGCTAAGGCCATCGCTTGCCGTGAGGCTCACCCATTCCCCTCGATTCAGGGCCGCGACCCCGTCCGCTCCCGAGGCGCACCACAGGACTCCGTTTCTGTCGATAGCCATGGCACTGAACACCTCCACTGCCGGCGTGTTCACGGGCACCTTGTGCCATGTCTGATCGGACTCGGCGAACTTGTGCAGCCCCAGGTTTTGGCTTCCGAGCCAGAGTCCGCCTTCGGCATCGATCAGGACAGCTGTTCTACCCCATGGCGCCCACGGCTTCTGCCGTGCACTGCCGTCAGCATCGATCACATACACCCCTTTTGTGGTGCCCACGAGCAACGAGTCACCTGCGCCATACATGTCGGTCACCTCCAACCCAGCCAAGCCGATGGGCGTCCACCTCCCCCCGTCGTACCGTGCCACACCCGAGGCGGTCCCCACGTACACGGTACCTGCGTGAACAACAAGAGCTGTGATCTGGCTGGAGGGCAAACTGTCAGCCAAGCCATAGTTCTTCCAGAACTGCGGGTCCATCAGGTTAGGCGAGCGCAGGTCGGCACGCGCCAGTCCCTTGGGGGTCGCAACCCAGATCTGCTCACTTGCGACCAGAAGAGCCGTGGCGCTGGTGTACCAGTCAATGGCGGGGCCCAATCTCTTGTAGTTTTCCTTCACTTCCCGCCGGCGGAGGTCATAGAGACTTACGCCAAAGTCGAGCGCAAGGTAGAGAGAGTCGCCTGCCACCTGCAGGTCGTTTATGGCGTGGCCCCTGTAGTCCCTCACCTTTTCCCGGACGATGCCATCCGGCGAAAGGTAGGCCAAATCCCCGGAGCTGGTTCCCAGCCACAAGCCTCCGGACCCGTCCAGTGCCAAGGCAGAGATGGCGTTCGCCGGCAGCCCCTCCGTGTTGGTGAGCATCGCCGTGGAAGAACCTGTGCCTTCGAGGCGCACCAACCCACCACTGGTCCCGGCATAGATAACGGTCCCGTACCTGGTGAGCACACGTACGTTCTGTGCGGAGGTAAAGCTCTTCCAATCCCCGACCCCGGCACGTAGCTCAAACATGATGCCCATCAGAGCTATGGTGATCGCAGTCCTCAGCGCTGCGCGCCTCCTGTCATATGTGCCGCACCCAGGCGTCATGTCTGCCCATCCATGTCCTACTTGAGGCGCGCGAACAGATCAGCCATCTCGATGGCGCTGAGGGCAGCCTGCCAGCCTTTGTTGCCCGCCTTTGTCCCTGCACGCTCCAATGCCTGCTCCAGATTATCCGGCGTCAAGACTCCATAAATGGTGGGCACCCCCGTGGCAAGGCCAACCTGCGCAATCCCTTTGGTCACCTCGGCAGCGATGTACTCGAAATGCGGTGTTGCCCCGCGAATGACGGCCCCCAGGCAGATAATCGCATCATAACGCTTGGAGGCGGCAAGCTTCTGGGCCACCGCAGGGATCTCGAACGAACCCGGCACCCAAACGACGTGGACCTTCTCGTCTGCTGCCCCATGGCGATGCAGACAGTCCAGCGCGCCGTCAAGAAGCTGCTTGGAGATCAACTCGTTGAACCTGCTCACCACGATGGCAAACGACCGATCTTTGGCACTCAGCAGTCCTTCTGTTACCGCCGGCATTTCTCCTCCCAAGGCAGAGTACTCGCTGTTCACTTACACGTCACTTGCATGATTTGCAGAGAATCCCTTCTTCTGGCAAGCGATGCTTTTCCCCAGGATCTTGAAGGATGAGGTGGCCAAGCTTGTCTCGCTTCGTCTCCAAATACGCGGCATTCACCGGGTTCGGCGGGACCTCGATAGGCACGCGTTCCACCACTTCCAACCCGTGGCCGGTCAGGCCAATGATCTTGCGCGGGTTGTTAGTCAATAGGCGAATCTTCTTGATGCCTAGGTCCCGCAGGATCTGTGCGCCCACGCCATAGTCCCGCAAGTCGGCCTTGAAGCCCAATTCCTCGTTGGCTTCTACCGTATCCCTGCCCAGTTCCTGCAAGCGATAGGCCACCAGCTTGTTGGCAAGTCCGATCCCCCGCCCTTCCTGGCGCATGTACAGGAGCACGCCGCGTCCTTCCTTTTCGATTGCCTGGAGGGCTTTTTCCAGCTGCTCGCCTCAG
>JBBIKH010000056.1:0-16785 GCA_037445575.1 bacterium | reverse complement strand
TGGCTCGTCCAGGAGGGGTACCAGCTTCACATCCCCGGCTTTGGCTCCCCCTCGTACATCCGCTCCCGTATTACCGAGCTCATAGGCGAAGCGAACACCGAAGAGTTCTTCCGCCTTTACCTCGCCAACTATGTCACCGAGAAGGACATTGCGCAGATTGCCTCCTGGGGGTTCAACTCGGTGCGACTACCTTTCCATTACCGCCTCGTGTGGCAAGACGGCAGTCCGCGGGAAGAAGGATTTCAGTTGCTTGATCAAGTGGTGGCTTGGTGTAGGACCCACCACCTGTACCTGATATTGGACATGCACTGTGCCCCGGGTGGGCAAAACAAGGACAATATCAGCGACAGCGACGGCACGGAGGCCCGTCTCTGGACCGTCCCCGCCTGCCAGGACACCGCGGTGGCCATCTGGCGCGCCATTGCGGCGCGCTACGCTAACGAACCGTGGGTAGGAGGGTACGACCTCCTCAACGAGCCGGTGTTACCTGCCGGTCGGCCCGCAAGCGATTTGCGCCTTTTCTACATGCGACTCGCCCAGGCCGTCCGCGAGGTGGACAACAACCATCTGCTGTTCATCGAGGGCAACTGGTACAGCACCGACTTTTCCGCTTTGACACCCCCTTTTGACACTAACATGGCCTGCGCGTTCCACAAATATTGGAATGACAACAGCCGCGAGGCCATTTTGCCCTTCTTGCGCCTGCGCAGCCAATACAACGTCCCGCTCTGGCTTGGCGAAACCGGGGAGAACTCAAACCCCTGGTTGCGCGACTGTCTGCGCCTGATGGAGGACAACGGCATTGGCTGGAACTGGTGGACCCACAAGAAGGTAGAGACAACCACCTCGCCCTACTCGGCGCCCATCTCGCCTCTTTACCAGCGCCTGCTCGACTACTGGGCGGGCAGCGCGCCCAGGCCCTCGCGAGAGTACGCCACGGCAGCTCTGTTCGACATGGCCAGAAACCTGCACATCGACAGCTGCCAGTTCCGCCCTGATATCCACGATGCGCTCACCAGGTCAGACCACGACACACGAGCCATCCCCTTTGGCACCCACGTGTTGCCCGGCAGCATTGCCAGCGTGGACTATGACCTGGGTGGGCTTGGTGTTGCCTACTTTGACGCCGACTACCAGAACACTGCCGGGCCCGGTGGCCCCCGTTGGAACAAGGGCGGTACCTACCGGAACGACGGCGTGGACATTGAACCCTGTGCGGACCCTGAGGGCCCAAGCTTCAACGTGGGCTGGCTGGAACCGGGAGAATGGCTCCAGTATTCGTGCAGCGTGGGCCTTGCCGGCACCTATGAGGTGAGTGCGCGCATAGCTGCCCCAACCACGGGCGGGGCCTTCCAACTGCTGGTGGACCATGCCCCTGCTGTGGACCATGTAGCCGTGCCTGCCACCGGAGGGTGGAAGCAGTGGGCGACAGTCCCGTGTGGGAAGATCACACTTTCGGCCGGCCAACATGTGGTCACCTTCGTGGTGAAGACGGGCGGCTTCAACGTCAACCAACTAATCTTTCGCTTGGTGGATACCGGTGCCGAATACGAGGGGCTCTTCGAACGGGTCACGGAAAAGGTGCGCTGGGCGCGCTGCCACCCGAACCCCTTTGGCGAGCGCACCAGGGTGTCGTTTCTGCTCCTGGAGCCACAAAGGGTGGCCCTGCGGATCTTCAACGTCGAGGGGGAGCTGGTCACAACCCTCCTTGATGGGACGCTTCCGCCTGGGCTCACCACCGTGGTCTGGGACGGCACAAATGCCAGCAAGCACCGGCTCCCCTCCGGCCTGTATTTTGGTCAGCTCCTGGTCGGTGAGGCAAGCCGTGTCGCCCGCCTCGTACTCAGGAGGTAAAGCTGCACCATGTGGGTGAGCAGTCGCGGCAACGGCAGGAGGTCGGGTGGTGTTGTCGCCGCGTGCGTTGCGGTGCTCATGACCAGCCATGAAGTCACTTTGGCTGGCAGCGAGATCCGCCACCGCTGCGGCTCCTCCTCACCGTATACCGATCGTGCCGGACACGTCTGGCATCCGGACCAGCCGTGTGTCAGGGGAAGTTGGGGGTTCTTGAACGCCGGAGTGGGCGTTGCCTCCACGGTCCACGCCATTGCAAGGACTGACGACGATCCCCTCTACCAGACGGAGCGGTACGGGGCGGAGCTCGCCTATCGCTACGACGGCCTTGAAGACAGGCCATATGCCGTGACGCTCAAGCTGTGCGAGCTCTACTGGACTTCAGCCGGCAAACGGGTCTTCGACCTGGCCGTGAACGACCTGCTGTTCCTAGACGACATGGACATCTATGCTCTTGCTGGGCACGACGCAGCTTTGGACACAACCCGCATCGTCCGTCCGGACAGCGGGAGCATCAGCATTACGGTGCCAGTAGTGAGTGTGGATTTTGCCAAGTTGGCGGCCATAGCCGTCGTCCCCACGGCACCCGACAGCGAGCCTCCTTCTGCACCGGAGGGACTGGCCGCTGCCTCGCTTCCGGACGGCGTGCGCATCAGCTGGCGGCGCAATCCGGAAGTTGACATACAGGGATATCGGCTGTTCCGTGGCTGGGCAAGCGGAGGACCCTATCAACCACAGACCACTGGGCTCATCAAGGCTCCTTTGCCCGTGCTGGAGTTCGTCGACAGGAACCTGGAGGCGGGGGCCACTGCCTACTACCTTGTCACGGCCGTGGATGCCTCAGGCAACGAGAGCCCGCCCTCGGCACCGGTAGCAGGCCGTCGTGGCCGCGCCCTTCGCAGCATGTGGCCGATCCCGGGATGCGCCTGGTCACGGCCCTTGGGTTCATATCCGCAAGGGGCCGCCGGCAGAGCAAAGAGAGGTGTGCCCCTGGGCGGTATTGGAGCAGGCAATTTTATGTTCAACCTCTGCGGCACCTTCGGCCCCTGGGAGTTCAAGACTGGCGTCCACGAGGAGAAATTCCTGCCTCAGGGTGCATTTCACCTATTCGTGAGAGCTCCTGGCCAACCGGCCACCGTGCGCACGCTTGCTACCGAAGGGCTCCTGCCCGCGTGGAGTCCCCTGAATCGCGGCGAGGGGCAGTATTATGCACTCTATCCCAAGGCCTGGTTCGACTTTTCCGGCCAGCAGGTCGATATCTCCCTCAAGCAGTTTACGCCGATCATCCCGCACAACTACCGCGAAAGCAGTTTCCCCGTGGGTATCTTCCAGTTCAAGGTGGGCAATCCCACTGAGGACACACTGGAGATAGCGCTCATGTTTACCTTCCCCAATGCCGGATACGCTGACGAAACGCGCACCGGGCTGCGCACCAGCGTATGCGCGGAGGGGGAGGTCTTCGGGGTCGTGATGGGCGCCGACAGCCCCCTCAACAGCCCGGTCACCCAGGGGAGCGAGTGGTGCATAGCCACACAAAGCCAACCCGGCCTCACGGTCACCGTCTGCCCCTCCTGGAACGCAACCGGCAGCGGGGGGGACATTTACGGCGACTTTGCAGATGGCCGGCTCAGCAATAGCCCGCTCGACCTTTCCGGCTCTGCCGCCGCGGTGGCTGCCACGATGGAGCTGCCGCCTGGCGCTGAAGTGACGGTGCCGTTCGTGCTGTCGTGGTATTTTCCGCGCGTGCGCTTCGGAGCAGGGACCGAGTGGTATCGCCGCTACACCGAATACTTTGGCACAGATACGGGCCATTCCTTTGCAGTGGCCACAGAGGCCTTGCAAAACATGGAGCAGTGGGAGGGGCAGGTCGACCGCTGGCAGCACCTGATCGTTGACGAACCCCTCTATCCCGACTGGCTCAAACAGGCAGCCTTGAACGAGCTCTACTACGACACCTTCGGTGGTGTTTTCTGGGAAAACGGCTGCGCCACGCACCCCGCAGAGTCCTCCTACGGCACCCTCCCTGCGGATGACCACAAGTACTTCTGCATGGAGTGCAATGCTTACCCGATGTGCGAGACCTTTGACGTGCGCCATTACGAGTGCCGGCACTATTTGCAATTGTGGCCAGAGATCGAGCGGGACGTGTTGCGCTGGTTTGCCGACTATATCGCCAATGACCCGGAGGGGAAGGCGCCCCACGACGCGGGGATGCCCTCGCAGGACCCCTTCTTCCGCTCCAGCGGTTACGGCAGCGATTGGCAGGACATGCCCAGCAAGTTTATTCAGCAGGTGTACGCCTACTACCGGAAAACCGGTGACGAGGACTTTTTGCAATTCGTCTGGCCGGCCTGCAAGAAGACCTACCGCTACATGAAGACCAAAGATACAAACGGCAACGGCCTCCCCGACCATGGCAACACCACGTATGACACATGGGGATTTGTCGGCGACAACCTTCTTTGCGGTGGGCTATGGCTCGGGGCGCTGCAGGCAATGGCTGAGCTGGCCGGCCGCCTGGGTGAGACAGGCCTGCAAGCCGAGGCACAACGGGCCTTTGCCATGGGAAAGGAAGTGCTCGACGCACTCTTCTGGCAGGAGGACAAGCAGTACTACCGCCTTGACAGCCGCTCCACTGCCATCATGGCCGATGGCCTCAATGGACAGCGCTACTGCGAGACCACCGGCTTGCCGCCCATTCTGCCGCCGGCCCGCATTGCTGCCCACCTCCACCAGGTCTTTGAGCGCTGTGTCGCCCCTTTGACCGACTACACAGGCGACGGCATCGGGGATATGGGTGCGGTGAACGGGCGCAATGCCGATGGCAGCCCCTTAGCTTCGGGTCAGCCCAACGAAGTCTGGACCGGCTCTTCGTACTTTGTGGCAGCAAGCATGTATCACTGGGGCAAGACGCTTGGGGATGAGCAGCTCCGGCAAAGGGCGTTGCACACGGCGTATGGGGTCTATTATCAGACCTGGGTTAATGAACGGACTGCCTACTTCTTCCACACACCGGAGGCCTGGTACTATGCCAATCCCGCGCAGTATCGTGCCGAGCAGTATCAACGTCCGCGGGCGGTGTGGGAGCTCCTTCTGGAGATCGCCAACCCCTTTGATACGCTTGCCAGTGTCCCCAGACAAGAGGGCGCGCTTTACGGACAAGGGATGGTCCCCTCGCTCCAGCAGAACTGCCCTAACCCCTTTAACGCCGGAACGACGATCTCCTACTGGCTCCCCATCGCCGCGCAAGTGGCCCTGACCATTCACGATGTGACCGGTAGGACGGTGTGCCAACTGGTCAATCAACCCCAGCGCGCGGGTTCTTATCGGGTTACCTGGGATGGAGCCGTGCCCAGCGGCGTCTACTTCTGTCGTCTCCGCGCCACCTGGCCCGGTGGCACTTTCACCAAGGCCGTCAAAATGGTGCGTATGAGGTGAGAACTAGGCAAGCAACAATCGCATGAGGAGGAAAGGGATGAAAGGACTCCAGGCGCTGCTACTTGTGTTGGCGACAACTGCGGTGGGCGCGGGGGAGCTGGGTGCTCGGCGCACAGGGGTTAGTCCGTCGGTTGCGGCACTTCTGGGGCAAATGACACTCGAAGAGAAGGTCGGACAGATGACCCAGATCTCCTTGGAGGTCGTGTGCAAGGGCTATCCCTCCGTGCAAGAGCCGCTGGAAATCGACATGGCAAGCCTCAGACGTGCTCTTTTGGACTACCACGTGGGCTCCATCCTGAACGTAGGGACCTCTGCCCACACCGTGCCGCGCTGGCAGCAGATTATCACCGCCATTCAAGACGTCGCCACCAAGGAGACCCGCCTACGCATTCCGGTCATCTATGGCATCGACGCAGTGCATGGAGCCGGTTACACCTTGGGGGCCACGCTCTTCCCGCAACACTTGGGGATGGCTGCCACTTGGGAGCCTGATCTTGTCCGAACTGAAGGGGAAGTGACCGCATACGAAATCCGCGCTTGTGGCATCCCGTGGAATTTCAGTCCAGTGCTCGATATTGGGCGTCAGCCTTTGTGGCCACGCCTGTGGGAAACCTTTGGCGAAGACCCTTACTTGGCCTCGGTCATGGCACGCGCCTATGTACACGGGTTGCAAGGGCAGACAAGCCCTGGTATTCTAGGGGTCGCGGCGTGCGCAAAGCATTATCTGGGCTACAGTTTCCCGCTCACCGGCAAGGACCGCACCCCGGCCTGGATCCCCGAACGCATGCTGCGGGAGTATTTCCTGCCCCCATTTCAGGCAGCCGTCGACGCCGGGGTCAAGACCGTCATGGTGAACTCCTCAGAGATAAATGGCATCCCTGTGCATTCAAGCTCTTACTACCTGAAAGACCTGCTCCGGGATGAGCTCGGGTTCCAGGGTGTCATCGTCTCCGACTGGGCGGACATTAGGAATCTCCACGAACGCGAGCGGATCGCATCCTCGCTCAAGGAGGCCGTGCGCGTGGCGGTGATGGCAGGCATTGACATGAGCATGGTCCCCTTGGATTTCACCTTTTACGATCACCTTTTGGCACTTGTGCGGGAGGGCGCGGTGCCCGAGGCGCGCATCGATGAGGCCGTAGGGAGGATCCTCCAACTGAAGGCCGAGTTGGGTCTTTTTGTCAACCCCTACCCCCAACCGGAGGGGGCCGAGCATTTCGCCTGTGAGCAACATCGCGCGGCGGCGTTGCAAGCGGCGCAAGAGTCCATCACCTTGCTGAAAAACAGCGCCAATCTGCTCCCCTTGCGTCCGAACATCAAGATACTGGTGACCGGACCCACAGCCGCGAAACGTTCCTCCCTGAACGGCGGGTGGACCATCACCTGGCAAGGTGACCGAGAGGAGCTGTACCCGAATGATACCCCCACCATTCTGGAGGCCATCCGCGCTGTCGTTGGCCCGGAGCGGGTAAAGTACGTGCCCGGGGTTGAGGTGGCCCGCGAAATAGACATCAAGGCTGCCATTACTGCCGCCCGCAAAGCAGACGTGGTCATAGCCTGCCTGGGAGAGGATCCCTATTGCGAAACCCCTGGCAATATAACCGATCTTACGCTACCTGAGCCCCAGCTCCGCTTAGTGTCCGCGTTAGCCGAGACCAAGGTCCCCGTCGTCGTCGTCCTTGTGGAAGGGAGGCCACGCACGATCACAGCCATTGCGAACAAGGCGGCGGCCATCTTGATGGCCTACTTGCCCGGCGCCCACGGCGGACAAGCCGTGGCTGATATCCTTTTCGGCCGCGTGAACCCCTCCGGCAAGCTCCCGATCACGTATCCAAAGGCATGCAACGACTTGACCTTGTACGACCACAAGTACAGCGAAAACGCCAACTCCTTCAATCGCTATGACCCCCTGTTCCCCTTTGGCTTCGGCCTCAGCTACACCACCTTTGCCTACAGCGACCTTGTGCTGGACAAGTCCACGTTGCGTCGGGGCGACTCTCTGGCCGTGTCTGTCACCGTCCAAAACACCGGCAGCAGAAGTGGCAAGGAGGTAGTGCAGCTTTATCTGAGCGATCTGTGCGCCTCGGTGACTCCTTCTGTGCGCCGACTCAAGCGCTTTAGTAAGGTGGAGCTCATGCCGGGGGAAAGGAAGACTGTGCGCTTCGTCTTGAACGAAAAGGACCTGAGCTTCATAGGACGAGACAACCGACCCACCATCGAACCAGGTGAATTCATGGTTCGCGTGGGAGATCTGGAACAAAGCTTTGTGCTCCAATGACAGTGAGTGGCGCCCTTGGCGCTCTCTGGACCGAAGAACAGATGAACAAGGCAAACAGCGCACCGGGAAGGTGACGTCGATGCTGGCGGGCAACAGCGAAAGGTGAGGTTATGGTCGTGGGCACTATCACCTCCACAGATCTTGTGGTGATCGGCGCCTACGTGGCCCTCTTATTGGCGGTGGCGGTCTCTTTCTCGCGCCAGCGGCCGTCCAGTGCGCACTACTTTCTGGCAGGAGGGCATGTGGGGTGGCTGGCGGTCGGGGCATCGCTGTTCGCCGCCAATGTCGTTAGCGAGCAATTTGTCTGGCTTACCTGTTCCGAGTCCAGCTATGGCGCCTTGGTGGCCCAGCTCGGGTGGCTCGCCTTTCCAGGCCTTCTCCTCCTGGGCTGGGTGTTCGTACCTCTCTACCTCAGGAGTGGCGTTTCCACGATGCCGGAGTTTCTGGAGCGCCGCTATGGCAAGTCCAGTCGGATCTTCCTGACCACGGTGTCGATCGTCGCCTACATGCTCACCAAGGTCTCGGTCACGATCTTCGCGGGGGGCGTGCTCTTGAAGCAGGTCGTGGGCTGGGAGTTTGCCACCTCCGCGGTAACCCTGGTGGTTATCGCTGCGCTCTACGCAGTTGCCGGTGGACTTGGGACCATCGTCCACGTGGACATAGCTCAAGCAGGGGTGCTTCTTTTGGGTGTAGCCGCACTGGCGCTTTGGGGAGGCCCATCTTTGCAGCAAGGCTTCTTGCCGGTGGGGGCCGCTCAGCTCAATGTCCCTTGGACAACCATCTTCGTGGGTGGAACGGTGCTGGCCGTCTGGTACTGGTGTACGGAGCAGTATGTGGTACAACGGGCACTAAGCGGCAGAAACACCGACCATGCCCAGAGCGGCGTTATCCTGGCTGGGTTTCTGAAGGTGCTGGTGGTGTTGATGATCTTGCTCCCTGGTCGGAGCGTAGGTAACCTTGGCGCAGACCCAGCTCTGGCAGACGGCGCTTTCTCACTGGCCACCGCTGGGCCCCTTCAACCAGGAGCAAGAGGAGTGGCAATCGCTGGCCTCCTAGCCGCACTCACCTCCTCACTGGCATGTAGTTTCAACAGCAGTTCCACGCTGTTCACCATGGACTTGTATCGGCAGCTGCGCCCGCAGGCATCAGAGAAGGAACTGGTATTGGTGGGGAGGTTGACAACCACGACCCTGGTCCTGCTGGCAATCCTTTGGGTCCCGTTCCTGCGTTACATGAGCGTGCAGATCTGCCTCCATCTGCAGGGCATCCACGCCTGTGTGGCTCCCCCCATCGTAGCGGTCTTTGTACTGGGCATTCTGTGGCCGCGGGCCAACGCCATAGGGGCCATGGCGACCCTGTGCGCAGGGTCCGCGCTCGGGGCCCTGCGATTTGTCCTGGAGCTGTTGGAAAGAGCTGGACGGCTGCACAGTACCGTCTTGCAGCACGTGGCGAGCATCAAATTCCTCGACTTTACGGCGCTTCTGTTCCTCGTATCTTCGGGTATCTTGGTTACGGTGAGTCTCGTCACTGCTCGCCGACAAGAAAACCGAGGAATGGACCGTTCCGGCGCTTTGGGCGGAGCACCGGAAGGTGACTTTGACCCCAGGAGGGGCGAGCGCAGTCAGAGTTGGCAGCGAGCCAACCTGACCTTTTCACTGCTGTTGGTGGTGTCGGTGCTTTTGCTGTTTTTCAGGCCGCTGTGAAGGTGTTATGAGAGCCAGAGTAAAACCACCGGTTCCTCTTCTGACGGGATTCTTGGCTTTGCGGCTCGGTGTGGCCGCCGCCGGTGAGTTTCACTTCGCCGCCATTCCAAGTTTGCCCCCCGCGGGGACCGAGTTTCGGGTAGCTGTCTGGGTGAAAGAGGTGCGGGAAGTGGTGGCTCTGGACCTTCGCCTTGCCACGGACAGCTCGGCGGTGGAACTTCTCGACATCGTCCCCTCGGCTATAGGCCGTTTTGAATGGCTGAGGTGGAAAATGGACAATCGTCCTGGGTCTTCAGTCACGGCCCTTTCGCTCAGCCCAGCAGCCCAAGGCCTCTCCTTCGCCGACGGTGACACCCTGCTGTTCCTGCGCTTTAGGCGCCTTAGCTCGCAAGCCACCACCATCGGGTTGCGCGAGGGCTATCCGGTGGCAATCGACAGCAGGGGGAAGGAGTTGCCATGCGCTGTTTTCCCTTTGGCACTCGGCTCAGTCACTGCAGTGGGCGGGCAAACGCGTGGGGGCGAACAGGCGTTACGGGTGTTGCAGTTTCCCAATCCCGGCCGGGGGCGTGTCGAGCTTGTGGTCAAAGGCGCTAAGGAAGGCACGCAGGCCCGCTGGCAATTGTACGACACGCTGGGAAGGTTAGTTTGGGAGGAGGCCTTTGCCGTCGCCTCAGGGGCCAGCAGGTGTATCTGGCCAGGGAGGGATCTTTTTGGCCGGAGGCTACCCGCCGGAACCTACTTCTACCGCCTGCTGATCGGCACAAAGGAGTACAAGGGAAAATGCGTCTTGCTCCGATAGTGCTTGCCATCCAGGCGCTGGTGGTGCTCTCCGCACCTGCTCAACAGGTGGTAGGGCGCGTGGTCACTGCCGGGCAGCATCCGGTTGCTGGGGCTACGGTCGTATTGCTCCCAGCGTTCACTGTGGGGCATAGCGATAGCCTTGGGCGCTATCAGGTGCAGGCTCCAGCCCCTGGTCGTTATGACTTCCACCTCGTGCCGCCCAGGGCCATGGCTCTGAGGCAAGCCGTGGAGGTGGGCGCGGGCACGACAACAGTCGATGTGACGGCAGTGGCAGGCGACGACAATGCGGATGGCCGCATCGACCTGTGGGACGCACTTGCCTTCATTCGGCGTTTCGGGCCGACAACGCCCGAGGACCCTTTGGATCTGGATCAGGACGGCCGGCTGTCAGTGCACGACCTAGAGCTGTGGTACGACGGTAGCTGGCAGACCCAAGGGCATTGGCGACACTTCCTGCTCCTGGACGATGCGGAACACGTCGGGGCCAAGGTCCTCTACCCGCCCCAGGGGCGATGGCAGGCGCACAAAGATCCTGGCTCAACGACGATCCCTGCTCCTGGAGCATCGGTGGCGCCGAGTGCAGGAGGCTATTTCTCTTCGAAGGCCTATCAGTTTCGGTACGTACTCGGCTCAGCGACCCAGTATCCTTTCGCGCTACTCAGGTTCTTGTTCGGCGCAACCGAGCAGGTCTCCTTCGACGCGAGAAAGTTTGAAGGGCTTGTGGTTGCGCTCAAAGGGGAGGATCAGCCTCTGATCGTTTCTCTTAAAGCTGCCGTCACCTCTGACGACTGGGCGGAGTACTATGTGCGGCTCCCGAGGGTTCCGCGCCAATGGCAGGTGTACACCCTGAATTTTCGGCAGGACTTTCGCCAGCCCGCCTGGGGACAACAGGAGGCGATCGAGGAGGTGCTGCGCACCCTGCAGGCAGTGCAGTTCAAAGCGGACGATGAGACGCGGGAGCAGGCCTTGACATTGTGGATCGATAACCTCATGCTCCATGGCCGACTCTTCGAGCCCTCTGCAGCGAAGGTGGCGGTGCGGCTCCTCCACGAGGGGGCGCCGTTGCCGGCGGCCATCGTTACCCTCAGCAGTCTCGACTACCGGGAGCAGCTCCTCAGCAATCTCCAGGGAGTGGTGGAGTTCGACCGGGTTCCGGCCGGTTCCTACGGCCTTTGGGCGTGGCGCCCAGGCTATGCCTCCGACACGCTCGCCCTTGAGATCGCCGATGCGCAGGACTATGACGCAGGCGCTCTGGAGATGCGGCAGCTCGTCCCCTTCGCCAAGCCACCCTCGAGCGGTCCGGTCCGAGTTGCCAACGGCCGTCTGCTGGTGGACTTTGACGGGGACGGCGCCTACGAACCGTTCACCATAAAAGGGGTGGCCTATTCTCCCGTGCCCATAGGTAGCTGGGGCGACTTGGTCCAGCCGGAGCGCATCTACGCCCGAGACATGCCCTTGCTCCAAGCGATGCACTGCAACGCCTTGCGCACCTGGGGCAAGGCTGACCCACGGCTGCTCGACCAGGCCCACGCTCACGGGATTAGGGTGCTGGCCGGCTTCTGGGTGTCCACCAGCGCGGACTTTTTCTGCCCGCGAGACCGCATGGGCATCATCGAAGAGTTTCGGGACTATGTGCAAAGCCTCAAGGATCACCCAGCGCTGTTGGCCTGGTCGGTGGGCAACGAGCAAAACCTGACCAATGGCGACAACTGGGCGTGGTATTCCCTGGTGGAGGATTTGGCAGTGACCGCCTTTTTGGCCGAAGGACAGGGGTATCACCCGGTGACCACTCCGAACGGCGATCGCACGCGCATCGGCCTTGCCGACTTTTTGGCCCGCGATAGCGACCTGCCGTATCTGGACTTCTGGGGGATGAATCTTTACAAATCCGACCGCGAGGGCTTTGCACCGACCTTTCTGCTCTACTCAGCTTTCTCCTCCAAGCCGCTGTGGATTTCCGAATACGGCATCGATGCCTACGACAATCGCAACCATCGTGAGTACGAGCAGATGCAGGCCGTCTTTGCGCGCAACAGACTGTTGGAGATGAAACGCTCGCCCATCTGCATCGGCTCCACCCTGATGGCGTACTCCGACGAATGGTGGAAGGCGGGCGACCCCTGGTCCCACGACCTTGGGGGATATGCCACTGGCGCACACCCTGATGGCTTCTCAAACGAGGAGTGGTGGGGCATCTTCCGGGTGAGCAAGAGACCGAACGACATCGACTCGCTAACGGCCAGAGCGATCTACGACACGCTGCGCGTCTACTTCCGCTGAAGGCACTGGTCGCAGAGCAGGGGAGAAGGAATTGCCGGGTGTTGTACCTTGCAACCGAAAGGAGGTGGGAGCCGCGCATAGTTCACCGTCAGAGTGAGAGCGAAGAACAAACCGGAAGGAGGTGATGGCGAAACCTGGGGGATCCGTACATTGCGGGAGAGTGTTGGAGGATTGAGAGCAATCAAACAGGAGGTTGGTCCTATGAAGCATCTTGTGCTGATAGCGGTGTTGATGATGCCTGTCCTTGCCATTGCCCAGGAGCACATGATCAACAACTTTGATGCCGCACCGGCGGACACCAACTACTGGGCCTATTTTGACAACCATGGCGGACAGCACTATCAGACGAGCGAACACGCCGATTCGGCCCTTTGCTGGCTCAAGGTCAGCTATGTGCCCAGCCCGGCGATCGAGGGGGCAGGGGCAATGCGTTTGGAATACAGCGTGCACGACATCGAAAGTTGGGGTGGGTACGTGAAGCTGGAGCACTGGAATCCCGACTCTAACGCAGTCTACGATTGGTCGGCCTACGATTCGGTGATGTTCTGGTACTACAACGAAACGCCTCAATCCCTGCCGGGGCGAGTCCACCTCCGGTTCAACCTCCACGACGTGAGTGACTCACCCAACGGCGTCAAGACCTACAACGTCATGGAGTCGGAGTACTACTACTCCTTCCACTACGTGCTTGACAACGCGCCTGGTTGGCACCGGATCGCTATGCCGCTTCTGGACGGCAGGTTCGATCCGAACTTGGACGAATGGGGCGGCGGAGCGTTCAACCGCACCGGCTGGGCCGGCATCCAGGGGAACGACGTCCTTGACCTGGACAAGATCAAGGGCTTCTCCTTCGAGTTTTCCATCAGTGGCAGCGGCGCCGGCGATGTCTGCACCGGCACGGTGATCCTGGACTATCTGGCGCTCTTTTCGCCCACCAAGGTGGAGATCATCTTCTTCAACGGTCGCGAACTGCCGAGCAATGTCACCCTGTGGGGCGGTTGGAGCGGCACCGGCTCCGCAGAAGTCACCGATCTTGAAGCCTCAACCCCTGGTACCCGCTCCATTCTGTGGCGCACCCCCACCGCCGACTGGGCCATTGGCGACGGCATGGGCCTGTTCTTAGCATCACCCAAGAACCTGCAAGCGTCCTGGCGGAGTGATTCTCTGCAATTCAAGATCAAGGCCAACGCCGGCCTCGGCCAGCTGGAAGTAGTGCTGTTCGACCCGGACGAGGACGGTTGGGGAGTCGAGCCCGATATCGAGTACAACGCCATCTACCTGCTCGAGGAAGCAGCGGTGGGCTATGATGGCACGTGGAAACAGGTCAAAATCGCCCTCAAGGACTTCAACCGCTTCGCCGGCGGCTGGAACCCGTCGATCAACCAATGGCAGGGGGGCGAGATGGACTGTACCAAGGTGGCCGGGCTAAAGATTAACATCAAGCAGGCCTCGGGCCTTGGCAAAGAGGTCTATTTGGACGACATCTGGACCGGTAATCCTGCCATTGACATCACCGCACCGGAGGCACCCACCGGCGTGAGAGGTGTACCGGGCGCTTACTACAACCTGGTGGTGTGGCAAGATGTACCTGGTGAGAAGGATGAGACCTACACCGTCTATGCCAGCCTCCAGCCCATTGTGCCGGGCAATACGCAACTGGACGTCGTGGCCACTAAGGTCCCGGAAAACACCCAGGCAGTAGCGCATTGGCTCTACCATCCGCTGGTGGACCAAGCGCTCACCTACTACTACGCGGTGGAATGCAAGGATGCCGCCGGCAATGTCAGCGCATTCGGCGTCTCCGGTCCGGTCACCAACACGGCGCAGGGCATCGCCACCATCTCGTTGCAACCGCCGGCGAACTTTGCTGCTGACGGTGACTTTGGTGAATGGGACGCCAGCGGCATCAAGCCCTTCGTCATTACCCCAGAAACCCACCATGTCCCCGTGGGAGACGTGACGAATGCGGCGGACCTGACCGGCACCGTCTACCTGGCCATCGACGACAGCTGCTTGTACGTGGCCGCTGACGTGGTAGACGACTCTTACTTCTACGGTCCGGGCAACTGGTGGGACCAGGATGCGTTCCAGATGTTCATCGGCCTTTACGACCAGCGGGGTGTGCCCCACAGCGCCATCAAGCGCGGCGCCGAGCCTGACTACATCATCTACTTTGTCCAGGATCGGCTGCAGCTGGACTACACGGGTGGCGGCGTCCTCTATACGCCAGAGCATGAGAACTACTACTTCTCCGACCTGGGCGGCAGGGACTATGTGCTCGAGGCGAAAATACCTCTGGACTCACTCGTCGTCCAAGACGACGCCCGCTTCCACCCGGTGCGCGGGATGCGCATCCCCATTGACCTGTACTTCCACGACAATGACGGGGGCACCTGGCAGGGAAACCTCGGCCTGTCCCCTATCAGCACCGACCATCAGTGGCAAAACCCCCAGGAGTGGACCTACACCTGGATAGGCGACACGATGTTCGTCCGCACCGAGGTGCCCTTGGCCGAGAATGCACAGGCGCTCACCGCCTACGAGTTGCGCCAGAACTACCCCAATCCGTTCAACCCCACGACCACGATCACCTTCAGCTTGCGACACTCGGAGGTGGTCAAATTGGAGCTGTATAACCCTCTGGGCCAGAAGGTGAAAACGCTTCTGGACGAACGCAAGCCCGAAGGGACCCATACCTTGACGGTGAACGCTGAGGGGTTACCGTCTGGCGTGTACATTTACCGGCTGCGCGCTGGCGATTTCGTGCAGGCAAAGAAGATGGTCCTCATGCGTTAGTGCGTCGCCTCCTCCAGTCAGCCGTTGTTGGTCAACCCCGTCGCCTTGCGGCGGGGTTGACCAGGCTGGCGGTCGCGTGGGGTCCGCACCAGATGGCACAATGCCGTCCATGACGCAAGTCGTCGACTCCTATGGAGTCTAGCACATTGTACCTAGCAAGGATCAAGCCATGCGTCGTGCTAAGATCGCACCATTGCTTGTTGCGGTAGTGCTCCTTGCCTGTTGGCAGGGAGGTCAGGCCCAGACCACCGGCAAGATCGCCGGCCGTGTCCTCGACGCCACCACTGGCGCCCCTTTGCCCGCGGTCAACGTGGTCGTGGAGGGGACCGCTCGCGGGGCCGCAACCGACGAAAACGGGACCTTTCTTATCCTCAATATGCCGCCGGGTGTCTACACCCTGCGCGCAAGCATGATCGGCTACGAAGCCGTGCGTTTGCAGAATGTCCGCGTATCCGTCAACCGCACCGAGGAAGTGACCATTCGCCTCAGTCCCACCGTGCTGGAAGGCAAGGAGGTCGTTGTCCAGGCCGAGCGGGTCGTCATCAAGAAGGATCAGACAAGTTCCATTCGCAATGTCTCCGCTGAGCTGATGGACATCTTGCCGGTGGAGAATGTGGGTGCCGTCATCGGACTGCAGGCGGGCGTGGTGGAAGGCCACTTCCGGGGCGGCCGCCTCACCGAGGTGGCCTACCTCATCGACGGCATGGAGGTCACAGAGTCGTTCGGCGGAAGCGGGCGACACGTGGACCTTGAACCCACGGCGATTGCCGATCTGGAAGTGATCACCGGCACGTTCAATGCCGAGTACGGCAAAGCGATGAGCGGCGTGGTCAACGCCGTCACCAAAGAAGGGGGCAGCCGCTTGCAAGGCACCATCTCTGCCGACCTGGCCAATTTTCTCACCTCGCATAAGGATATCTTCATTGGACTGCGCGATGAGGAAGTAACCCGCAACCAGGACTACAAGGCGCAGCTGAGCGGCCCGCTGCTCGGCGAACGACTTACTTTCCTTGCCGACTTCCGCTACCAGGACAACAAGAATCACCTCAACGGCGTCCGGCGCTTCCGCCCTTCTGACTACAGCAACTATGAGTCTGACAACCCAGCGCAGTGGTACTCCGAGCACACCGGCGACAGCGCCTATGTGCCGATGAACCGCAGCAAGAACCTCTCCCTCATGAGCAAACTGTCCTGGCGCCCCTCGCCCAATCTCAAGGTGGGCCTGCTCTACACCCGCAACCGCGACGAGTGGCATGACTACAACCACGCCTTCAAGTACAACCCCGACGGCATGGCTGCCACCCATCGCGACGCCCACATGGGAGCTGTGCAGCTGAATCACATGCTCTCGCCTCGCCTCTTCTACGAGCTCAAGCTCTCGGCGCTCTATCACGACCACGGCTGGTATGTGTTCAAAGACCCGTTGGACAAGCGCTATGTGCATGACAAGTTTTTGCGCGACACTGGCCCAGGCTTCTTTACCGGCGGGCAGCAGAAGGGGCATGATGAACGCCTGATGCGCGAGCAGTCCGTCAAGTACGACATCACCTGGCAGGCAACCCCGCGCCACAGTTTCAAAGGGGGCTTTCAGGTCACCCGCTACGACCTGCACAACCGCGACACGGAAATCAGACCCCT
>JBBIKH010000055.1:0-16874 GCA_037445575.1 bacterium | reverse complement strand
TTGGCCAGTTGGTAGGCGGCGAAGGTCTTGCCGAAGCGCATCTTGGCGTTCCACAAGAAATGGGATGGCTTGCCAGTGGTTCTTGGGTTGAACTGTCGGAAATAGGAGGCCGTCCTCTCTACTGCCCGCTGTTGTTCCGGCCGCATGGGAAAATCGAGCGTGCGCTGCTCTTCGTTCAATTCGCCGCGTTGGATAGCGAGGATCGCGGCGCGCACGTCCTGGACGGTGCACTTGAACCACTCGCCCCGGAGCTTGAGGACGCCCCGCTCCTGCAGGTATCGGTGGACGTCGTGATCGGTGAAAACGGTCCCGTCGTTGCGCATGGCCGACTCTTCCAGCACGATGGGGTAGGGGGGTTCGCCGGGGCGGGCGGTGGGCTACTGCGCTGCCACCCGCTCGCGGACGTCCTTGGTGGTGTAGCCGATCTTGAGCAACCCGGCGTATTGCGGATGGGTATCTTCGTATGCATAGATTTTCGGCGCTGCCGCCGGCCGGGGCGGAAAGAAATCCTTAGGCATAAGGGGTATCTCCTGTATCTAGCAACGGCGGGATAAATCCCTGCCTCATTTCATGTAAGCCCTTCGGGCTAGCGGCGACTTGGGCAGAACATGCCGCAACAAAGGGCTACTGTTCTTCCTCATCGCTTCTCTCATACGCGGCAAGCGCGGTCAAAGAAAACGGGTACGATTCTCGGTGGCTTGACATCAGGGCTCACGAACACACGCAAGTACCGCCCGCCACACTCCTTAATGGCTCGACCATAATGAACAGTCCCACCCGCCTTCATTTCCTGTCTTTCCGGGTCCTCCATAGCCAACTTCACCCAGGTTTCGGAGATCTTGCGCTCCCTTAGCATGTCACGAGCGTGCTGCGAAACCTGATACTCGATCATAGAACCTGTTCAGCCTTGCCCATCAGTTGGTTCTGAAGCAAACAACACTCTGCAATTCTGCCCCAGCTGTGAGGCCGCTTCCGTCTTCGCTCCGGAACAAGTCCTCATTAAGCTCTCTTATCACATTGCTACCTTGCTCTCATGCACGTTTCAACACCATTATTACTTTGCCATCCCGGATCGACCCCAAGTACTTCTTCCGTATCCGCTCCCAACTTGGTCGCTTCGCGGTTTACTCTCTGTTTAATCCTTCGCTACAAATCACGGCATTCATATGTGATTCAGTGGAATCCGCCACTTCTCCCATTGAGATGACGGTCCCATTGGTGGCAAAACCCGAAAATTCCGTGGGCATGAACTTTGAGTAAGCCCTCTTCCTATTTCTTCGCTTTGATAAGCTAACAGATTCCAGATCAAGGTTCTTTTGATCTCAATATATGAAACAAAAGTCTAGCATTAAAGTTATGGTGTATTGGGTTGGTCAGGAATAAGCTTACGACGTGATCCCCCACGATCCCGGCAGCCGGATTACAGGGGGCGACTCGGTGAGTCTTGTCTGCGAGGGGTGTTGCGGCTTGTTCTCGGCCGAATAGAAGCTTCGCCAATCAGCTCAGCGTGCGAGTCTGCGCAGGGTCCTGGAAAAGGCCGGAAACCGCTTGCGGCAGTTAGATGGGGCCTCAGCCTGGCCGCAAGCGCTCACGGCTGTGACTCCCTCCGCGTCAATTGTGCGGCTCACTCGTAGCGGAGCGCCTCCACCGGGTCGACCCGTGCGGCCTTGCGCGCCGGAAAGAGGCCGGCCAGCAGGCCTACGAGCAACAAGGTGACCATCGCAAAGGCTGCCACATGCGGAGCAACCAGCGGGCGCGCCAGAAACTGCATCGCCCCATCGCCGGCAGGCACAAGCCAGATGAGCCTCACCAGGCCGTAGGCAACGGCAAAGCCGAGTGTTCCTCCAGTCCCCGCCATCAACAACGACTCGGCCACGAATTGCAACAGGATGTCGCGGCGCCGGGCACCCACCGCGCGCTTGATGCCGATCTCCCGCGTGCGCTCCTTGACCACCACGTACATGATATTGGCCACACCCACGCCCGCGATGACCAGCGTCATCCCGCCCACCACAGCCAGAAAGATATTCATCCCGATGAAGATGCGGGCCGAGACCTTCTCCTCCTCCACAAAATCCCACATGGGCACAGCCCGCTCATCGCTGGGGTCGAAACGATATTTTCGGCCAAGGAGCACGCGTGCCTGGTGTACTACGGTGGGGCCGTCTTCAGGACGCGCGGGTTTGACAATGAGTTCGTCCAAGTGGCTGCCGCCGTAGATGCTCTTGAACGTGGTATAGGGGATGATGGCGCGCCGGTCGTCCGGGCCGTTGTTCATCGCCGTCTGCAGCTTTTTGGGCATGATGCCCACCACCGTGAACGGCAGACCCTCGATGTCTACTGTTTTGCCAACCGGGGCCTCGGCGCCGAACAGCTCGCCAGCGATCACCGACCCCAGGAACACCACGCGCCGCCGCTCCTCCACGTCCTTATCGTTCAGAAACCTCCCCCCAGCGCGAGGATAGGTGCGGCGCATGGACGCGAACGGGGGGAAGACCCCTTCCATGTAGGTCGAGGCCGTTCGCGCTCCTACACGCAGCCGGGCATAGCGGCCTAGCCCGGGATTGACCGCGGCAATCTCCGGGATGTTGCGCAACAGCAGCTCTGCATCTTCCTCATGCAGAAGGATGCGGCGGCCAATGGGCAGCCCCTGATACTCAACGGTAGTCTGCCCGTTGTACATGCGAATGATGCGGTCGCCAGCGTTGAGGAAGCTTTCGCGCATGCGGAACGTGAGGCCCGCGCCGAAAGCCATCAGGAGGACCACGGCAAATGTGCCCCACGCCACCGCTGCCACGGTCAGGGCGAACCTCACTCGGTGCGCGCTAATGTCGTGGAGGAACTCCTGCAGCAAGGCGGTCATCTGGGGTGCACCTCCTACCCGCGAGCGCGCAAGCAGTCCACCACCGGCAGGCTAGCCGCGCGCCGCGCCGGAAAGTAGCCAGCCAGGAATCCCGTGGTGCCCAGCGCCAGCACCGACACCAGCACCACGCGCCACGACAGCTGTGGCACACCAACATACTCTTCGATGGGCAAAAGGGCAATGAGCCGAATGAGCAGCACGGCGATACCAAAGCCGATGACGGCCCCCATGCCGATCATGGCGCATGCCTCCAGCAGAAACCGGCCCAGGATGTGCCCTCGCCTGGCGCCCACCGAGCGCCGGATGCCGATTTCCGGCACCTGCTCCTCGACGCCGATGTACATGATGTTCGCCAAACCGATGCCACCTACTACCAGCGTCACCAGCCCGATCAGACCGAGGAAAAGGTTCATGCCCAGAGCAAAGTAGAAAATGAACTTGTCCATCTCCGTGGTGTCCCAGATGAAGAGGCACTCCTTGTCTGAGGGGTCAAAGACGTACTTTTTCCCCAGCACCCTGTAGATCTCCTTCTGCACCGCAGGTGCCTGGCGCGGGTCCGCCGGTTTGTAGACGAGGTTGTTCAGGTAGCGCTCGCTGAACACCGCTGCGAAGGTCGCTGCCGGGATAAAAACCCGATCCTGGTCGCGCGTCCCGTAGCTTGAGGGCTGCGTCTTCTTCTGTAGGACCCCGACCACGAGGAAAGGGACGTCACCGATCAGGACGTACCTGCCTTCGGCGCGCTCATCGCCGAACAAAAGCTCCTTGAGGCGATTGCCAAGAAAACAGACGCGTCGCCGCTGGGCCTCGTCCAGATCGTTGAGCCAGCGCCCACCTGGTTGCGGCCAGATGTTGCGCATCGGCCCATACTCGGGGATCACGCCGGTGGTGCTGGTCAGGTTGACCTTCTCGCCCACGCGCACCGGCATGCCTCGGCGCATATACTCCGGGCTGCACGAAGCGATTGCGGGGACTTCGCGCTTAAGAAGAAACGCGTCCTCAGCGACTAGTCGTATGGCGCGATCGCGGCCGTAGCCTTGAAAAGGGATACTCGTGCGCCCCGGCCAAACGATGGCGATCCCCTCCCCCATGCCGTGCATGTTCTTGCTCATGGCCCGTTTGACGCCGCTACCGAAGGCCAAAAGCACCACAATGGTCACCGTCCCCCAGACGATGCCGAACATCGTCATCAAGGTCCGGCCTCGGTACTGACGCAGGTAAAAGAAGACGTCGCCCAGGGCCTCTGAGAATTGGGCAGCCGAGGAGCTAAATGATTTCGTGAACCGGCTTTTCACACACTTCCTCGCCTTCTTGCAGCCCAGAGAGCACCTCAATCATGATCGCATCGCTGAGGCCCGTGGTGATGAAGCGCTCAGTGGTCTTGCCACCTGCAGCCGGGACCATGACAAATGCGGAGTCGTTACGGAAGGTGACTACCCGTTCGGGTATGGCCAGGACGCTGTCTCGCTTGGCGATGATGATGTGGGCGTTGGCCGAAAACCCGGCCCGGAGCTGCACCCCCTCGGCCTTGTCAATAGCAATCTCCACCGGAAAGGTAGTGGCGTTTTCGCGGCGCTGTGCTTTCAAGGAGATCAACGACACATGGCCGACGATGCGCGCGCCGGGGAGGGCGCCCACCTGCAGCTCTGCAGTCATCCCCTCATGGATCTTGCCCACGTCAATTTCGTCTACCGTGCCGCGGAACAGGAGGCGCTGCATGTCGGCCATTTTCAGTAGCTCCGTGCCCGCCTGGTAGGAGGTCAAGGGTACGACCGGATCGCCCACGTTGACGTTCTTTTCCAGAATGTAGCCCGTAATCGGCGCCTTGATGGTTGTCTCGATCTCCGCGTCGGCGATGCGCACCTTTCCCCGCTCGAGCAAGGCCAGCCTCTCGGCGGCTATCTTGTGGTGGAGCTCCGCCTCGTCGTGTTGACGCTTCAGGCGCTGGAAATCCTGCTCCGATATCAAGCCTTTCTGCCAGAGCTGCTCCTGCCGGTGGAGTTCCTGCGCCAAATTGGCCAGCTCTATGGCGGCCAGCTCCACATTGCGCTTTGCCTCTGCAAGTTCCAGAGGCGTGGGATCGGGGCGTATCTCCAGCAGCGGCTGTCCCTCGTGCACAAAGTCTCCCACATTGACAAAGAGGGCACGCACCACACCAGAGATCTTGGACTTGACCGCCACTTCCCGCATGGGTTCAATGGCCCCGACCGCCAGCGCCTTCTGGACGATGTCGGTACGGATGACCTTAACGGTCTTTGGCGCAGAGTGGCTCTTGCGCCCCTTGGTCGCCACCAGTAGCAACAAGATGAGGACGCAAAGACCTGCGCCCACCCCTATCCAATAGTTTCGTCTGCGTGTTGCGGCCATTGCTGTTCTCCAGATCGCTCGTCACTACAGGCCAGGCGATGATCATTCGCCGATCGCAGTCCGGCCTGCTTTGCACCCTGTTCACATGGGTCGCCTTTCCCTTCCATCGGCAGCCCCGATAAATCTCGCTACGCCCGAATACGAAAAAGGGACAACGAAGTTTCTTGACGAGGCAACGGCAGTCGAGCTCGCGGGGATTGCCCGCTGCACCATGGCCAGCCGCCGCACAGGACGGGCCAAGCGCCCATTCGGCCGCAGACGGCTGAACAGGCTATCCGCGGTCCAGGGTAAAGTAACTGGCACTTTGGGCCGAGAGGCGATGCCGGCTCGGCCAGTTCACGAGTAGGCGAGGCCGGCTCGACCTCCGGCGGAGTGTGGAGCAAGGGTGTTCACTGGCGCAGCAGTGTGGCAAGAGTTGGCAGGCTTTCGTTGCCGTCGCGATCCACTGCCGCAACGGCAAACAGGTAATCGTCGATACACACGCCATTGATCGTGACCTGTGTGGCCCCACGCACGACCACTTGCTTTTCCCAGGATGGCGCGGTGGTTTGGCGGATGTACACTTTATAGCCGGCCACGTCGCTCATGGGTGCCGGGTCTTTCCAGGTGAGGTGGGCATCGTAGCCACGGCCGCGGCTCAGGGCAACTTCTTGTGGCGCGCGGGGCGACAGGGCTAGGCCTGCCACTACGGCCCCTACTGCCTTGGTGGTGCGGGTCAGATAGGAGTACGATAAGAACTCTGGCAGATCGCCGTACTGCACACCCCCCTCGATGCGCACGAGCTGGTGTTGGTGGCCAAAGTGTTCATTGGCCTCGACGAAGCGCACCGCCGGAAAACCGGCACGGTTGAAGGAGAGGTGATCCCCACCACGGCCGAGGCGATCCGGCCTGAACACCAGGGTGACGCTTAGGTCGGGGAGATAAGTCTCCGCTTGGGCCTTGGCATAGCGAGCAAGCTGCCGGGAAGGCGACTCGCACTCGCTTCCCATCCGCCATCGGGCGCGCACCTCCTCCGTAGTCACGTTGTGCGGAATGCCTTCCGAAAAGCAGCGCACTCGAAGGCTATCCACCATTCCGTTGCCGCCCTCGACGTTACCGATCATGTCCATGGAGACCACCGCGACCAATTCCCAGCCTCGCTCCTGCACCATCTGTGCCAGGCGAGCGCTCCCGAGCAGACCCTGCTCCTCGCCGGCGACGGCGGCAAAGGCCAGGGTTGCGTCGAAGCGATACCGGCTCAGTACCCGCGCCAACTCTAACATCGCTGCCACGCCACTGCCGTCGTCGTTGGCACCTGGGGCGGAGGCCACCGCGTCCCTGGGATCACTGGACCGGGAATCGTAGTGGGCACACACCAACACCACGCGAGACTGCAGCTCCAGGGCTGGCGCCGGCAATATGGCCAGCACATTCACCAGGGTCGGTTGCCCCATGCTGGGGATCTGTTCCCGCCAGCGGTCGCACTCCACTTGCAGACGTCCTCCGCAGGCAGCGCGGCAGGCCAGAAATCTCTGCACCAACCAGCGCCGGGCTGCCCCTATGCCGCGCTGTTCAGAGGTCGTGTCCGAAAGCGTGTGCCGCGTCTCAAACGACGCCAAGGTCGTAACCAGGGCCCTGAGGCTGTCGGCGTTGACCTGCGCCAGCATTTTGTCAATCACCGAATTCTTCTGGATACGCGCCTCCGCCAAGGACGCAAACGCCGAGCGAAGAGTTGCCGAAGGCTCCAGATGTTCTGCTCGCTTCGCGCACGCGCCCAGGGTCAGCAACACCACAAGCATACCGGTTGTACCTGCTCTCATGACCTACACCTCGCGCAGCTGGGACGATGTCCGGTGACGTCTGATTCTACCCCTCGTCTTCCCGACCCGGCGAGGTATTTTAAGGAATTACCGCAAGAGATGCAAGAAAAAAATCGCCTTCATGCCGGAAGGCCAGACCGCAGACCCCACTGCCTACCAACCGCAGGCTTGACATTAGAGGCGGAATTTCGTATCTTACGAGCGTTCTGTAACCGCCGGCACCCACATCCATGTGGAGGAGATCATGCGACAGCGCCCTGCTTTCGCCATCGTTCTTGGTTTGTTAGTTGCCACCTCGTCTGCCTTTGCCAAGGACGGACGCGGATGGCTGCTGGTGGTAGGCGGAGGTTCACGGCCGCGGCCGGCGATAGAGGAGTTTGTCCGGCTGTGCAAGGGTGGACCAATTCTGGTGATCACCAGCGCCAGTGCCTCGCCGGAGGAGTCGGGCCCGGCTGCCGTGCGCCAGTTTCAAGAAGCCGGGGGGCAGCAGGTGAGCTGGCTGCACATTGCCGGTCCGGACACTGCTAACGCCGACACGACCATAGCGCGCATCATACAGGCGCGCGGGGTATTTTTTACCGGAGGTGTGCAGACACGTTTTATGGAGCGGATCGGCGGCACGCGCGCCGAGGCTGCTTTGCGCGTCCTGTACTTGGAGCGACAGGGCGTCATCGGCGGCACCAGCGCCGGCGCGGCGGTGCTCAGCGAGGTGATGATCACAGGCGACGGCGATCTGGGCAAGCTGGAGCGCAACAACATCGTCACTGCGCGCGGCCTGGGCTTGCTGACCACCTGCATCGTCGATCAACACTTTGTCGCCCGGCAACGCAACAACCGCCTCCTGAGTTTGGTCATCGAGAAACGGCTCGTCGGCGTCGGCATTGATGAATCCACCGCCATCGTCTACTACCCGAACGACACCTTCCGCGTCTACGGCGAGGGTTCGGTCTTGGTCTATGACCCCCGCAAGGCCCTCGTCCCCCAGGCGCCGCCATCCAAACGCCTGACTATGGAGGGAATCCGCCTCAGCGTGCTCAAGGACGGGCAAGTGTTCGACCTGCGACGCGGCCGGGTGAGGTGAACGCCATGCGACTGAGCAAGTTCAAGTTGCCTCACACCTTGGTGTTGATCTCGGCCATCATGGTGGTAGTGGCAGCGCTCACCTGGATCATCCCTGGTGGCCGATACGAGCGTCGGCAGGACCAGGACGGACGCGAGGTTGTAGAGGAAGGGACCTTCTCCTTTGTGGACCGGAAGCCTCAGGGTCTATTCGCGGTGCTCAAGGCCCCCCTCATTGGCATTCGCCAGACGGCCGACATTATCGGCTTTATCCTCATCATCGGCGGGGTGTTTGCCATCATCCACAAGAGCAGGGTCATCGACGCCGCCATCGTCCGTGTGGCAGCCCGTCTCCGCCACCGAGGGATGGTGGTCATCCCCGCGGGGATGCTTCTCTTCTCGGTATTCGGCGCTATCTTCGGCATGAGCGAGGAGGTTATCCCGTTCGTGCCAATCTTCATCCCCTTGGCGCTGGCGCTCGGCTACGACAGCATCGTGGGGGTATGCATCCCGTTTCTCGGGGCAGGTTTGGGATTTGCCGGCGCCATGCTCAACCCCTTCACGATCGGCATCGCGCAAGGGATTTCGGGGCTGCCACTGTTCTCGGGCATAGGCTACCGCATTTTTGTCTGGTTGGTCTCCACGGGCGTCGGAACGGCTATGGTCATGTACTACGCCGCTAAGGTGAAGAGGCGTCCGGAAGCCAGTTCGGTCTACGCTCTCGATAGGGATAGGCCGAGGGTCGTCGCAGAGGGCGACCCAGAGGTGGCCACACTGACTGCTTCCCACAAGCTTATTATCGGGCTATTCGGTGTCGCCATCATCGTGATGATCCTGGGGGTGATGAAGTTCCATTGGTTTATTCCGGAGATCGCCGCGGTTTTCCTAGGGCTGGGCATCGCCACCGGCATAGCCGCGCGGCTGTCGGTGAACACCATTGCCGAGAGCTTTGTGGCAGGCGCACGGGACTTGGTGGGCGCAGCATTGGTGGTGGGATTCGCCCGCGCCATCTTGGTGCTGGCCAGTGATGGACACATTGTGGACACGATGATGTACGCCATCTCCAGGGCCATCGCCCACCTGCACCCAGTCTTGGCGGCACAGCTGATGTATGTGGCGCAGACAGTACTCAACTTTTTCGTCCCCTCGGGAAGCGGCAAGGCAGCACTCACCATGCCGATCATGGCACCGCTGGCCGATCTCATCGGGATTACCAGGCAGACGGCGGTGCTGGCATATCAGCTCGGCGATGGTTACACCAACATGATCATCCCCACCTCTGGGGTCACCATGGCAGTCTTGGGCATGGCAAAGATCCCGTGGGAGCAATGGGCCCGCTGGCTTCTGCCCATAGAAATCGTGCTGTTCGTGTTGGGCCTGCTATTGGTAATACCCCCGGTGCTGTTCAAGTGGGGCCCATTCTGAGCGCAGGACGTGCTGTCGGGGCTCAACGGAGCTTTCGTGACCATCCAGCGGATGTGTAGCTCTGTTTGGAGGCCGGCATCCCGCGCCCCGGCGGAGCGACACGTAGTAGCGGAATCTTGCACAAAGGCCTGTTTGTGGCAGTTGCCACAAGCGAGTCCCCGCGCCCTGAAGGTGGTCCGAGCAGGATCCGGCGCGGGCGATGTGGTATCTCCAGATCGCATCTAAGGTTGGCCCTGCGCGCTGAAAACGCCAGGCCCGAAACTAATCGGTTGATTTTTTCTCCCCAGTTGCCTATATTTGCCGGCGAGTTTTTTGACCAGGAGCAAAGTCGAGGCTATGGCCACAGACACACGTCACATCCGTTCCTTTGCGACGGCAGTGAACTACGCACGCGTGGAGGATAGCTAAGCCAATGGGCGCGCAGAGGGCAGTCATCTTCCTTGGGGTCCTGCGGCGCGGCACCGCCCCAAGGCCCCGGCCCCTCCGTTTTGTCCCCTGTAGCTTCGTCCCACCTGCGAACCGGCAGGCTACGTGTTCCCTCCTTGCTCACTTTGCTACGGGGTTGAGTACGCCTGAGCAGCGCAGCTGACCGTCCGTCAATAGGGCATCGGCTTCGCGGTCAGGGATCTGCAAATGGTGAATCTGGCTGACACCCCAGGTGTCGTGTGACAAAGGGAGGAAATGGGAAGATGTTCGTGCCCACCAAGATGTTCTTGACCAAAGGAGTCGGCGTGCACCGTGAACAGCTCCAGTCGTTTGAGCTGGCGCTACGGCACGCGGGCATTCAGTTTCTCAACATCGTCTCCGTGAGCAGCATTCTGCCACCGGGCTGCAAAATCATCTCCCGGGAGCGAGGGCTAGCGCTCCTAAAGCCAGGGCAGATCGCCTTCTGCGTTATCGCCCGGGCAAGCAGCAACGAGCCCCGGCGGCAGATCGCCGCTTCCATCGGCGTGGCTATCCCGGCAGACAAGACCATGTACGGCTATCTGAGCGAACACCATGCCTTTGGACAGACCGAGAAAAAGGCTGGCGATTACGCCGAAGACCTCGCGGCCTCCATGCTGGCCTCCACCTTGGGAGTGGAGTTTGACGAGGACGAAAGTTGGGACAACAAGCGGCAGATTTGGAAGATCAGCGGTAAGATCGTGCACAGCCGCAACATCACGCAATCGGCCAATGTGGACAAGGAAGGCAAGTGGACCACAGTGGTGGCTGCGGCCGTGCTTCTCCCCTAACTGGAGTGCTTCATGGCAAAGCGGCGTAAATCACCCTATCTGCGCGGACCGCGCATAAAGCCTGCACCGATCACGGGCAGCATTTCGGTGAGCGAGTTGCTGGACCACACTTTTCTGGCCTACAACGCCGCCCGCTTGCGGGAGGCAGCGCATCTGTTGGTGCAAAAGGTGCTGCGCGAGGAGGTGACGGTGGGCCTCAGCCTGTCTGGCGCCCTCACCCCGGCCGGGTTGGGGCTGTCGTGCATTGTGCCCCTCATCGAGCACGGCTTTGTGGATTGGATCACCTCCACGGGCGCCAACCTGTACCATGACGCCCACTTCGCCTTGGATCTGGCGCTGCACGCCGGCTCACCGTTTCTGCCCGACCCCGAACTGCGCAAACAGGGGGTGATCCGCATCTACGACGTGCTCTTCGACTATGAGGTGCTGCTCACCACCGACCGCTACTTGCGGGAGGTTACCGCCGCACCCGAGTTCGATGTGCCCATGACTACCGCCCAGTTGCATTACCTTCTTGGCAAATACTTGGCCAAACGCAACGAGGCCTTGGGAGTGCAAACCCAGTCCATCTTGGTGGCGGCCTACAAGCACGGTGTGCCCATCTACGCCCCATCGCCAGGTGATTCCTCCATCGGCATGAACCTGGCGGAGCTGTCGCTTCGCGGCAGGCCGCGGCTGCTGGACGTGATGGCCGACGTGAACGAAACAGCAGCCATCGTCTACGACGCCAAGCGCAGAGGAAACAAAAGCGCCGTGCTCATCCTGGGAGGTGGCGCACCCAAGAATTTCCTCCTGCAGACGGAACCGCAGATCCAGGAGGTGCTGGGTATCCCGGAGAAGGGGCATGACTATTTCATCCAGATCACCGATGCCCGGCCTGATACCGGGGGCCTTTCCGGCGCCACTCCCAGCGAGGCGGTGAGCTGGGGCAAGATCAACCCGGCGCAGCTTCCAGACACTGTGGTCTGCTATGTGGACACCACCGTGGCTCTGCCGCTCCTGACCGCCTACGTGTTGGCCAACGCAGCTCCGCGCCCGCACAAACGCCTGTACGACCGGCGCGACCAATTGGTCCAAGTCCTGCGTCAGGAGTATCAAAAGCGGCTTCGCCGTAGACGGTAGGGGCAAGGAGGAGGCGTGCAGCAAGGAGTAGTGCTCAACTTCGGGGGATTGGAGGACCCGGGCAGCTATCAGAAGGCCAGGTGGGTGGTGGTGCCGGTGCCGTACGATGCGACGACCTCTTACCAGCCGGGCGCCCGCCGCGGCCCGATGGCGATCCTAGAAGCCTCGGCTCACATGGAACTCTATGACCATGAGCTCGGCATCAGTCCTGTGGAGCAGGGTATCTGGACGGTGCCGCCAGTGAGCACCGAGGCATCCGGACCCGAGGCGATGCTCAAGGCAGTGCGCCACGCAGTGGCCCCGCTGCTGCGGGACGGCAAGATGGTGCTCATGCTCGGCGGTGAGCACTCCATTACCCTGGGCAGCGTCCAGGCCTGCCTGGAGCAATACCCCGGCCTCCGCCTCTTGCAGTTCGACGCGCACGCCGACATGCGCGACACCTACGAGGGCTCCCCCTTCAGCCATGCCTGTGTGGTTCGCCGCATCGTGGAACTCGGGGTCCCCGTGGTGCAAGTGGGCATCAGGAGCATGTGCGAGGAGGAAGTGGAGCCGCTGCGCCACAACCGAGTTACCACCTTCTTTGCCGAACATCACCCCAGTGCCGAGGAAGTGGTGGCGGCGCTGGACCGGTTCGGCTCAGGGCCGGTGTACGTGACCTTTGACCTGGACGCCTTGGACCCGTCCATCATGCCGGCAACCGGCACCCCGGAGCCGGGAGGTCTGCTCTGGCACCAGGCACTGGCCATCCTCCGCGGGGTGGCATCCGCCTGCCCGATCATTGCCGCCGACCTGGTGGAGCTGGCACCGATCCCGGGCCTTGTGGCACCTGACTTCTTGGCGGCCAAACTTGCCTACAAGCTCATGGCCTATGTGCTATCAGGCAAAGGTCAGTCTCTGAGAGCCGACTCCTCACCGCATTCTCAGTAACCCGCCCGCCTGCGCCCGCAAGGTTTCGGGCCCTTTGCCCCTTGCGGCGCTTCAGCGAAGGGCAATGTCCGCCGAGCCGAACTTCTCGGCATACGGGCCGTCCCTTCACAGCGAAACACTGGCAATACCTTGCTCCAGAATATCTAGCCCGGCAGCCAATTCCCCATCACTGATCACCAGCGGCATGAGGGTGCGGATGCAGTTGTTGTAGGTGCCCGCTTTGAGCACGATCAGCCCGTGCTCATAGCAGAAGCGAAGGATCTGCGTTACCGCCTCGGGCGCCGGCTCCTTGGTGACGCGATCTTTGACCAACTCTAAGGCATTCATGGCGCCCAGGCCGCGGAAGTCGCCGATCAGCGGGTAGCGCTGCTGCATCTGCGCGAAACGGGCGCGCACGGTTCGCCCGAGCTCCTCGGCCCGCTTGACCAGGTCTTCTTCTTCGATCACCTCCAGCACCGCCAGGGCGGCCGCGCAGCTGACCGGGTTGCCGCTGAAGGTGCCCCCCAATCCGGCCGGGTGGATGCTTTCCACCACCTCGGCCCGTGCTACCACCGCCGCCAGGGGTAGCCCCCCTGCAAGGGATTTTGCCGTCACCAGGATATCAGGTTCCAGGCCATAGTGCTCGCAGGCGAAGAGCTTTCCGGTTCTTCCCCAGCCCGTCTGGATTTCGTCGGCGATGATGAGGATCCCATGCCCTCGGCAAAAGGCCACCAGGGCAGCAAGATAGTCCTTTGGCAACGGGACGAATCCCCCCTCACCCAGCACTGGCTCGAAGATGATGGCGGCCACGGTGCGCGGGTCAACATTGGCAGTGAAAAACTCCTCAATACGTGAGGCACAAAAGGTGCCGCAGGAGTCCGGCTGCTTGTCGTAAGGGCAGCGGTAGCAATAAGGAGCGGGCAGATGGTAGATTTCCGGTGCGCCGGGGCCGAATCCCTTCCGGTACGGCGCCACCTTGCCATTGAGGGACATAGTGAGGTAGGTGCGGCCGTGGTAGCCATGCTCGAAGCTGACAAGCGCGTAGCGCCCGGTGTGGTACTTGGCGATCTTGACGGCGTTCTCCACCGCCTCGGCCCCTGAGTTGACCAGCAGGGTCTTTTTCTTGGTGTCCCCTGGCGCCAGCCGATTAAGCCGGGCCGCCACCTGCAGGTAGGCATCGTAGGGGAGCACATGAAAACAGGTGTGCGTGAATTTGCGGACTTGCTCCACCACTGCTTGCACCACTTTCGGGTGCGTGTGCCCGACGTTGAGCACGCCAATCCCGCCGCCAAAGTCGATGTAGCTATTGCCGTCCACATCTACCACCTGCGCGCCGTGCGCCTCGGCGGCAAATATCGGCGTCAGGGTGTACGCTGCCGAGGGGAGCTCTTCCTGTTTCACCTTCATCAGTTTGACGCTCATTGGACCGGGAATCCTACGCGGAGCTTGTAGCTCGTGCATGGCATCCTCCCTGTGACCACGGAAACACTGCCGCTCAGGTGCGACACAAAAGAAAAACCATTATCGTCATGGCGATAATGGTCCGGGGACAAACGCATGATGCGTGGGGTTTAGCGCTCTTCGTCGATGCGGGCTGCCTTGCCGGCGAGTTTGCGCAAGTAGAAGATCTTGGCGCGTCGCACGCGCCCACGCTTCACCACTTCGATCTTTGCGATGCGGGGCGAATGCAGTGGGAACACCCGCTCCACTCCCACGCCGTCGGAGACCTTGCGCACCGTGAAGGTCTCGTTGATACCGGCCCCACGCCGCTGCAGCACCACACCCTTGAAGATCTGGATGCGCTCCTTGTCCCCTTCGATCACTTTCACGTGCACGGCAACCGTGTCCCCGGCCTTAAAGTCCGGGATATCTTCCTTCAGTTGCCCTGAGACTATGAGATCTGCCTTGTTCATGAGAAAACCTCCCGTTGCAGTGGCCGCAGGCCACTATTGTTTTTCCATTCCCTGCAAAAGGTCTTTCCGCCGGCGACGTGTCTGCTCCAAAGCCTGCTCCTGTCGCCAGCGTTCTATGGCAGCATGATTGCCCGAGAGAAGCACTTCGGGCACCCGCATGCCGCGGAACTCCTCCGGCCTGGTATAATGCGGGTGATCGAGTATCCCTCGATGGAACGAGTCGCCTTCTGCTGATTGTGGGTCGCTGATGGCGCCGGGCAGCAGCCTCACCACCGAGTCGATCACCACGGCCGCCGCAAGTTCGCCACCGCTCAGCACATAGTCACCGATGGAGATTTCGTCCGTGACCAGCGCCAGGCGCACCCGTTCGTCAACGCCTTTGTAATGTCCGCAGATGATGATCATCGCCTCGACGGTGGCGAGCGCGATGGCCATCTTCTGCGTGTACCGTTCCCCCTGCGGGGTCATCAGGATGATGCGCGGTTGCTGGAGCCCATATTCGGCAAGAATGTGGTCCACACAGCGAAAGATCGGCTCCGGTTTGAGCACCATCCCTGGACCGCCGCCATAAGGGTAGTCATCGACGCTGCGATGTTTGTCCGTGGTAAAGTCGCGCAGGTCGTGCACGTGGATCTGGACCAGGTTCCGCTCGCGCGCCCGCTTGATGATGCTTTCGTCCAGTGGCCCGTGCAAGAGGTTGGGAAAGGCCGTGATGACATGAATCTGCATCTTACGGCTCCTCGTCCACCAGCCCCGCAATAGGCTCGATGACGATCACGCGCTGCTGGCGATCGACCTTCTTGATGACGCCCTTGACTGCAGGCAGCAGATACTCGCGTGCTCCGTTCCGCACCACCCAGACATCATTGGCCGGAAAGCCAACCACCTCTTCCAGGGTGCCCAACAAGCGGCCGGCGGTGGTCTGCACCGTCATGCCCACCAGCTCGAAGATGTAGTAGCTGTCCGCCGGCAACGGCAGACATTGGTCTCGGCTGATGACGATATCGGCGCCTACGAGTTGCTCGGCCCTGGTGCGATCGGCTATCTCTTGCACCCGCAGCAAGACCCCCTTGGCGCTGACCCGTGCCCCGGTGACATGTACGAGGAGCCGTCGCCCATCCTGAAACTGCAGGTGCACCTCATGCAACAGGGCAAAACGACTGGGGTCGTCGGTCTGGGGGGTAACCAGCAGTTCCCCATGCACCCCGTGGGCTCGCCTCACGGTACCGATCACCACCAGGCCAGCCTGGTCCCCCTCCCATGAGCCCTGTTCTCCCCTCTGCATCTGTGGCTCCAGCCCTTTCTGCGCCGGCACGCGGGAGGCTCACCGCTGGCCTTGCGTGGGCAGCTATGCCTCCGGTGCCGCCTGTTCGCCCTGGTTGCTCGCCTCAGTAGCGGGAGGAGCCTCCGGTTCTGGCTCAGCTGCAGCTTCAGCCGGCTCTGGTGCCTCAACCGCCTTGCGCTTTTCCGCCTCCTTGGCCTCCATGCGGCGGCGCCGCTCGATCTGCAGCACCTCCCACTTCTTCAGCTCCTCCTCCATGCGGGCGGGGTCAAAGCCCTTCTTTCGCAAGTCACGGCGCAGCAGGATGCCTTTTCGGCTCAGCAGGCTGCGCACGGTATCGGACGGTTGCGCCCCACAATCGAGCCAGTAGTTCACTCGCTCCTCGTTTACCTCCACTACCGGAGGGGATGTCAACGGGTTGTAGTAGCCAAGCCGTTCCACGCACATGCCTTCACGGGCCTTGCGCGAGTCCACGGCGACGATGCGATAGAAAGGTTGTTTCTTTTTCCCGGCACGCGCCAAGCGTAATCGTACTGCCAAGTGTCTCCTCCTCACCTGTATGAAGGCAGGGGGGCAGCCTCAGGAGAGCCCGAAGGGCCTGCCCATATGCCTGCCAGGTCTGCTCATTTGCCGCACCATGCGTTGCACCATCTCGAACTGGCGCAACAGGCGGTTGACGTCTTGCACGGTGGTGCCACTGCCGCGGGCGATGCGCCGCCTGCGGCTGCCGTTGATGATGTGTGGCCGCCGCCGCTCCTCCGGCGTCATCGAATTGATGATTGCCTCGGTCTTGATCATGGACCGCTCATCGAGGGTGAGGTTGCGCAAGGGCAAGCGGCCGTATCCCGGCAGCATCCCCAGCACCTCCTCGAGTGGGCCCATCTTCTTCAGCTGCTGCAACTGGTC
>JBBIKH010000054.1:0-16890 GCA_037445575.1 bacterium | reverse complement strand
CCGAAATGCCGGTGGTGCCATTGCGGCGGGCATCTACTGACACCGTGAACATCGGCCCCACCTCACCTGTATTGTCGGTCACCATGGGCTGCAGGTCCAGCTCATCCAGACGTTCGCCGGTCATGGCGACACAGATCAGTCCCCGCCCGTACTTTGCCAGGAAGTTGATCTTCTCGGGCGTAACCTTCTCCGCGGCCATGACAAAGTCACCCTCGTTCTCCCGATCCTCGTCATCGACTACGATCAAGATATTTCCGCGGCGGTACTCCTCTATGGCACTCTCTACAGAATCAAAGATTCCTACCATCGTTGGTGTTCTCCACAACGGCTAATAGCCCCACCCTTTGAGCTTGTCCACGCTCAGTCCGGCCCGCTCGTCCGGATGCAGCATTTGTGCCACATACTTGGCCAAGATGTCGATCTCCATGTTCACCATGTCGCGCGGTCTCTTCTGACCTAAGGTCGTGTGGGCGAGTGTGTGGGGCACAAGCCAGATCTCTATCACTTCGTCCTCAAGGCGGGCGACGGTCAGGCTGACACCGTCGATGGCCACCGAGCCTTTTGGCACCAACAACGAGCGGGCGCCTTCTGGCACAACGACTGCCATTACCTTGCCTTGCCCCCGTGCACGCATGTCGGCCACTTGCGCCACACCGTCGACGTGCCCTTGCACAATGTGGCCTCCCAGCCTATCTTGAGCACGCACCGCTCGCTCCAAGTTGACCAAGCGCCCGGGGGAAAATGAACCCAGGGTGGTACGCGCAAGGGTCTCTGCCACCGCTTGCGCGGCAAACCCTCCGGGCAGAAGAGCGGTCACCGTGAGGCACACCCCGTCGACGGCAATGCTATCACCCACTGCCAGCTTCTCACGCACGCGCCGGCAATTCACCGCCAGATCCATCCCAGAGGCCGCGCGGATCACAGCCGCCACTGTGCCGACTTCCTCAACCAGCCCGGTGAACATCCTTGCCCTCCCGCCGCGACACCGGCCGACCGGTCAGGAGAAAGGTGGTGCCGATCTTGCGGATGCTAACATCAGTAACTTCGAAAGCGGCGTTTACGTTGCTCACACCCAGATCACCAAGGGCATCCAATCCCTTGCCAAGAAGCTTCGGTGCCACAAAGACCATGAGGCGATCAGTTTGACCGGACAGGAGAGCCTGGGTAAAAACCTGCTGCCCTCCTTCGACCAGGACCGAGGTGATCTGCAGCTCGCCAAGCTTTTGCCATACGGTACGAAAGGGAATGAGCCCACCGTCTTCGGCCTCCAAGGTGATGACTTTGGCGCCCCGCTCCTCGATTCGCCGCACCTTTTCGGGGGAGGATGAGGTGGTTGTAATCACAATCGTCTTGGTGACATAGTCATCGGTAAGGAGGCGGGAATCAAGAGGTATGGCCAGCTGGTCATCCACCACGACGCGTTTGGGGATGGGTCCCTTTTTGTCGAGAGGGATGAGCTCGGGATCGTCGGCACAAACCGTCCCGGCGCCGATGAGGATGGCGTCATACTGCGCGCGCACCCTTCGCACAAAGGCCCGGGCCTTTTCACAGGAGATCCACTTGGAGTGGCCAGTCACCGTGGCGATTTTACCGTCAAGGCTCTGCGCGATCTTGAGTGTGACCAAAGGCAGCCCCGTGGTGATGTACTTGACATATGCCTCGTTCAAGCTGCGGCATTCTTCTTCGCACACACCGACCGTGACGGCAATGCCTCGCTTGCTCAGCGCCTCTACCCCTTTTCCGTTGACCAGCGGATTAGGGTCGCGCATGCCCACGACCACTCGCGCCACTCCTGCGTCGATTATGGCGTCAACGCACGGTGGCGTCTTGCCATAGTGGGCACAAGGCTCCAGAGTGACGTAGAGGGTGGCGGCATTGGCGGTCTCTCCTGCCTCTGCCAACGCAACCACTTCTGCGTGGGGTCCCCCGTAACGCGCATGGTAGCCACGCCCAACTACCCTCCCCTCTTTAACGACCACGGCCCCGACCAGCGGGTTCGGGCTGACATAGCCCATGCCTTTTCGCGCAAGGCGCAGCGCCGCAGCCATGAATGAGGCGTCGCTCTCGGCGACCATGTTTTCCCTGTCAGCTTAGTACGAACAAGCCCCAGATCGACTGGTCCGGGGCTTACCAACGTCCAGGCAGCCTGCCTGGGCACGCTCACTGCCTATGACTCTCCATTCAGGTCTTCTCCCATCCGGGCTGTCACCGTCGGCGCCGGAATCGCACCGGCTCTGTCCTGGCTACACTAAGGACTCGCGGGCTGTCACCGCCGGCAAGGAATTTCACCTGGCCCCGAAGACCGATGTAATATAAGCATTCCCCACCATGTCGTCAAGAGCTTTTTTCCTTACAACCCCTCCACCCATATGCGGAGGGCAAAGAGCAAAGCCCTACTACATATAGTCGCCGAAAAGATTTTTTCTTCCACATGTAGAATTCTCTTGACAAAGCCGAGCGAATTTGGTATATTGTCGCCGGTCTGTCAGAGTAAGGGACGAAGTGGCGGGAAGCAAGGTGGAGGAGCTCTGATCTATGACCGACAGCGACTGCACGCCCGTTTCAAGCACGAATCTCACCCTACCGAAGCCTTTCAGCTGAGCTCGAGCGATCGCGGTCTTCCATTTCATCGAGGATGAAGGGGCATCCTGCCCCGTGGACTCGGAATTTGGACTGAAACCATGAACGAGGTTGACATGCCTGCCCCTCACGATGGGTCGCAGATGGAGCTGGTTGCCGAGAGTTCGCTTCGGGGAAACAGCCAAGGTGACAAGCGCGCCCCAAAGCGGGGCCTCGTCATCCCACGGCGTCTCTCCAGGGCCTCGGTCCACCCCTTCGACGAGATCGAGTGGGAGAGCCGCGAAGCGCTAATTGTTGACGAAAAGGGGGAAGTTATCTTCCACCGCCGCAACGTGGAGGTGCCCAAATCCTGGTCCCAGATGGCCACCAACGTAGTGGCTTCCAAATACTTCTGCACCAGGTTGCGCTCCGATTTCGAGGAGACCAGCGTCAAGCAGCTCATCGAGCGCGTGGTCAAGACCATCTGCACCTGGGGCCTCCAGGATGGCTACTTTGCTACCCAGGCCGACGCCGACACGTTCCATGATGAGCTCGCCTATCTGTTGGTCAATCAAATGGCCTCCTTCAACAGTCCGGTCTGGTTCAACCTCGGTGTGGAAGAACGCCCGCAATGCTCCGCCTGTTTCATCAACTCGGTCGAGGACACGATGGAGTCCATCCTCGATCTGGCCAAGGTCGAGGGGTTGCTCTTCAAGTGGGGATCGGGCACCGGCACCAACCTCTCCACCCTGCGCTCCTCCAAGGAAAGGGTAAGCGGGGGCGGTTTGGCCTCAGGCCCTGTGTCCTTCATGAAGGGGTACGATGCCTTCGCCGGTGTCATCAAGTCGGGCGGCAAGACCAGACGCGCCGCAAAGATGGTCATCCTTAATGTTGACCATCCTGACATTGTGGAGTTTATCAACTGCAAAGCGAACGAAGAACGAAAGGCCTGGGCCCTCATCGAGGCGGGCTATGATGGCTCCTTTGACGGCGAGGCCTACAGTTCGGTCTTTTTCCAGAATTCCAACAACAGCGTGCGTGTCCCCGATGCCTTTATGCAGGCGGTGAAGAACAACGAAAAGTGGCACACGCGAGCCGTCTTAGATGGCAAGATCGTGGACACCTACGAGGCAGCAGACCTCATGCAGATGATCGCCCAGGCGGCACACCTGTGCGGAGACCCGGGCATGCAGTTCGACACCACCATCAACAAGTGGAACACCTGTGCTGCCTCAGGACGCATTAACGCTTCCAACCCCTGCAGCGAATTCATGTTCCTTGATGACTCGGCCTGCAACTTGGCCTCCCTCAACCTCATGAGCTTCCGCAGGGACGGCCTGGAGTTCGACACCGAGGGGTTCCGTGCAGCAGTCGATATCATGCTCATCGCCCAGGATATCCTCGTGGACCGCTCCAGTTATCCTACGGAGAAGATCACCAGGAACAGCAAGGCTTTCCGACCGTTGGGTCTCGGCTATACCAACCTTGGGGCTCTGCTCATGTCCTGGGGTGTGCCCTACGACAGCCAGGAGGGGACCGCTCTGGCAGCTGCAGTGACGGCCATCATGACCGGGCAAGCGTACTGCACATCGGCGCGCATGGCAGAGCGCCTGGGGCCTTTTGCAGAATTCAAGAAGAATCGCGAATGCATGCTCAATGTCATTCGCATGCACAAGCAGGCGCTCAACGAGCTGAGCAAGGACCTTGTGCCGGCAGGCCTCTGGCAAGCGGCACAGGAAGTATGGGAAGAAGCCCTGGCACTAGGCGAAAAGTTCGGCTACCGCAACGCGCAGGTGACGGCTCTTGCTCCAACAGGCACCATCAGCTTCATGATGGACGCCGATACCACCGGGGTTGAGCCCGAGGTGGCCCTGGTGAAATGGAAGAGAATGGTGGGCGGAGGCAAAGCTAAGCTGGTCAATTCCACCGTACCCATGGCGCTCAAGCAGTTGGGCTACTCACCTGAGCAGATCAGGGCCATTGTGGCCTATGTGGATGCGGAGGGGACCATCGAGGGCGCACCGCATCTGAAGGCAGAGCACCTGCCAGTGTTCGATTGCGCCATGCGCCCTGCCAAGGGTACGCGCTGCATCAGCCACATGGGGCACATCCGCATGCTGGCCGCTGTGCAGCCGTTCATCTCTGGGTCCATTTCCAAGACCGTAAATATGCCCAACGATGCCACGCCACAGGACGTCATGAATGCCTACATGACTGCCTGGGAGCTTGGGTTGAAATGCATCGCCATTTATCGCGATGGCTCCAAGCGGACGCAGCCGCTGAGCACCTCCCCCAAAGGGGACAGCCAGGCCGAAAGCAAGTTCAAGGCCAGCCGCCGACGTCTGCCGTCCGAGCGCCGCGCCTTGACCCACAAGTTTAACATCGCCGGCCACGAGGGGTATCTGACGGTCGGCCTCTATGACGATGGCACACCCGGGGAGATCTTCATCGTCATGGCGAAAGAAGGCTCCGTGGTCTCCGGGCTGATGGATTCCTTTGCCACGGCGATCTCGTTGGCCCTGCAGTACGGAGTACCGCTGAAGGTGCTGGTAAACAAGTTCAGTCACACCCGTTTCGAGCCTTGGGGCTACACCGACAACCCGGATATCCCCTTTGCCAAGTCCATTATGGACTACATCTTTCGCTACCTGGCCCTCAAGTTCCTCCCGCCTCACGAACAGGCAGACGCCAGCGGCAATGGCCAGGGCTTGCAAGAGTTCGCAGGTCAGGGCCCGATGGCCGCGGTTCCCCTCGCACAGCGGGAAGAGGAGGGCTTGGGATGGCAAAGCGATGCCCCCCCTTGCCCAGAATGTGGGTCAATCATGATACGCGCTGGTAGCTGTTACAAATGTGTCAATTGCGGTTCAAACACGGGTTGTGGCGGCTAACCCCGGGGAGCAGCGCCCGCTACAATTCGTCCGACTCTTCGCCTTCTTCGCCCTTCTTTGCTTGGTCGGCTTCGCGGGCAGCTTCGTCGGCAAGCTGGTCAATATCCTCGCCGAGGGCGCTGCCCATCTTTTTCACAAACCTGGCCACACTGGCCGGGTCATTCTCATCAAAGCCGCTCCACTGGCTGGGATCTGCCAGTCGCTCCAAACGTGCATCCTCAGACAGGGGGGCCGCAAAGCGGGACATGATGCGACGCAGCTCTGTGCCCCCACACTTTGGGCACTTTTTCTCGTCACCGCTTGAGGGGAAAATGAGCAGGCTGACTTTCTTGCCGCACGACTCGCAGATGTACTCGTAGATGGGCATACTTGCTCCTCCTCAGTCAAGCAACTTCTCGACCACTCGCCACATGACGGATTAGCCGGCATTAAGCACCGTGAGAGCTTCCTGTTCGCTTCCGACCGTGGGCAGAATCTCATCCAAACGCGCGATCCGGATCAGGTCGGCGACCCGCTTCTGGACATTGGTCAGGACCAGCTTACCCCCCTTGTCGCGTGCCTGGCGCACTCCCAACAGGAGCGCACCCAAACCTGAACTGTCAGCGTATTCCACCTCGCCCAAGTCCAACAGTATCTTGTACGGCGGTTGGGCCAGCAGCATCAGGAGCTCGGTTTTCAATTTTGGTGCCAACGGACTGTCCAGCCGCTTCTCGCGCAGCTTGACCACTTTTATCCCTTGACGTTCTTCCACCGTGATTTCCATATAACGCTCCTCCCCTTATTGTGGACAACGCGGGCATGCTGTTTCCCCACCACCCCTCTGTGGGGCTGTGTTTTCGGCCCGATAATGGGCAGCGGGCTCCCCCGGCTCATCGCGCTCCTGCAGGCCATACCAGATTTTCGCATACTTGAAGAACGTGTGCCCGGCCGATAGGAGAGCCAGCATCAACCCCTGCATACCGTCGAGAAAGCCAGCTTTCAACAGGTACATCTTGACGAATGTGTGCAACGGACGGCCGACCATGTGCCCCAGCCCGGCAGACTTCCCTCGCGCCAATTGCGTTCGCGCCGAGAGTGTCGTGTAAACGTTCAGCTTGTGCAGATAGTGTTCCAAGGTCAAATCAGTGTAGTGGAGCAAGTGGTGCTTGAGCCTTCCGCGTGCACCTTGCAGCACCACGCCCTCGTGTACGGCGTCGTCGGAGAAGCGGCCGCACGCGCGACGGAACAGGCGCAATACCGGCGCCGGGTACCAGCCGCCATGCCGTATCCACCGCCCCATGAAAAATGCGAGCCTCGGGATCTCGTACCCATCAACCTCAGGCCCGTTGGCCAGTGTCTCCCGGATCTCTTCCGCAAGTTCCCGCGGCACGCGCTCATCCGCATCCACCCACAGCACCCATTCCCTTGTGGTTTGAGCGAGCGCAAAGTTCTTGTTGGCGGAGTACCCCTGCCACGGGACGATGAAGACTTTGTCCGTAAACTGCCGCGCCAGCTCGGGCGTGCCGTCATCGCTTCCCGAATCGACTACGACGATCTCGTCGGCCCAGGCGACACTCTGCAGACAGTCCACAATATTGCGCGCTTCATTGCGTGTGATGACGACGACCGACAGGCCCATCCTCTTCCACCGGTTCAAGTTGGCAGGGCGGCGCCCCCGCTTTCTCATAAAGCACTGTCAGTCTGGACCAGTGCTGAAGCTGCCAGATCTTCATATACAGCACCATCTTCTGGAACGCCGACATGGCGCAGAGCACAAAGCCATGCATTCCTTCGCGCAGGCCTTTGCGGACGACGAACTTTCGCCAGAACTCGGAAAGTGGATGGAACACAAAGTGATACCATCGCACGTGCGTTTGCCCCAATCGGTCATGCGCCTCGAGGGTCGAGTACCGATTGAGTTTGCGCAGGTTCTCCTCCAGGTCGCGGTACGAGTAGTGCAGCAGCGGGCCGTGCAGATATCCGACCTTTCCCTGCACCACAAAGCCCTCGTGCACCCGCGCCTTGGCTACCGAGACCTTGCTCTTGCGGAAGAAACGAAGCTGATAGCCGGGGTACCAGCCACAATGCCTGATCCATTTGCCCAGGTATGCGCTGAGTCGCGGCAGGTAGTAGCCGTCACACTCGGAGTGAGAGAGCACCAGCGCGGCAATCTCCTCTCGGAGCTCATCGCTCACTCGTTCATCGGCATCGAGGCTCAGCACCCATTCGTGCTTGGCTTGCTGCAGAGCAAAACTTTTCTGTTCGGCGTACCCCGGCCATGGGCGTTGGTACACACGCGGCGTGAACAGTTTGCAAAGCTCCACCGTGCGATCCCGGCTCTCCGCGTCGACGACGACGATGTCCTCGGCCCAGCGAACGCTCTGCAAACAGGCTGCAATATTCTGTTCTTCGTCCCTGGTTATGATCACCACCGACACGGGGACTGAAGACTCCTTCACCTGCATCCGGATGCTTTGCCCTCGTTTGTCCTCTGTGCTGCCAATGCTTTGACGCAGGCCGCGTAGACAGTCCCCACTGCAAGCTCGCTCATACACCTTCCGTCATCACATCTGGTGCGGTTGCACCCGAGGCATCCCAACTGTTCATTGCGCACCACCACGTGCCCTGGGCCATAAGGCCCCTGCAGCAAGGGGTTCGTCGGGCCGAAGAGGGCAACAACCTTTGTGCCCACCGCTGCAGCGATATGCATTGGTGCCGAGTCAGTCGTCACCAGAAGGCGGAGACGAACCAGCAGGGCTGCCAGCTGATGCAGGTCGGTTGGGGGCGCCAACAGGGCACCTCTGCCGGCCATTGCCGCAACCTGCCCCATCTGGTCCTCCTCCCCTGGCCCCCAGAGCACGATCACCGCAGCACCTTCGTCTTCCACGAGTCGCCGGGCAAGTTCGGCAGCTTTCTCGGGCATCCAGCGTTTTGCCGCCCACCCGCCGGAGTTGTTTAGCCCGATAAGGAGCCTGTCCGCCAGCCCCTTGCTTGCTAAGAAATCGTCGATGTAGCGTTTCGCATCGTCAGGCACCGGGAAGTGCAGGCGTGCGGGGCCGACCGTCACCCCCACAGCGCGCAGCGCGTCCAGATTGAATTCCACCTCGTGCACCAGATGGCCGCGTGGAGCCACGCGCACGTTGTAGGCCATCTTTCGGAAGCGAAAGCCAAAGCCAACTCTTGTACGCGCGCCGGAAAGCAGCGTCAGCCAGGCGCTCCGCGGGTTGCCGAACAGGTCAATGACCAGGTCATAGCCCTTGGCCCGGATGCGTCGGACCAAATCCACCTGTTTCGCGAAAGGCGCATGCGGGTCGTGGACCAACACCTCGCTCACGTCGGGATTCCCTTCCAGCACCTGCCGCGAAGGTGGCTCGGTCAGAAAGTCGATCTCCGCTTCCGGCCAGGCCCGCCGCGCTTCTGCCAGTGCCGGTGTTGCCAACACCACATCCCCGATGGCCCTCAGTTTGATCAGCAGAACCCTCTTGGGCGCGTCTTTCATGTGGTAGTATAGTGAATTTCTGCACACAACGCAAGCATTTTTCGCATTCCGGGCTACGCCAGGGCTCGCAACTCCTCTGTGACGCACTCGCTCCGCACCTCCTCCGCTACCATCCGCACATGGGGGCTGAGGGCAGCAAGGGTAGTGAGCACCTGGCTCCGCCACGTGTACTGGCGGAGTATCCTCTCTAGCCCAGCCTTGCGCATCCGCTCTTTTTCTGCCTGGGACATGCCGAGGATCTTGCGCACCGTCTCTGCGACGTGCGCCACGTCATCCTGCCGGGTAATGAAACCGTCCACCCCGTGCGCGATCTGTTCGGGCAACCCGCCGGTATCCGAGGTGATGACCAGCGGCCCTTGGCGCCGGGCCTGCATGCGCGTCTCCATCGGCGTAAGTCCACACGGCTCCAAATATGCCAAAATCGGCCCCGCCACCGTGTGCTTCCATTGCAACAGCCAGGCGACAAGCTCGGCGTCGAAGGCGAAGATCAGGGACATGTTCAAGTTGAGCTGTTCCTTGAGGGCCAACAGTTCCGGCGAGCGTGGTGACACAATCACCACGGCGTGAACGAGGTCACCGAGCTCGGCGGCTACCTTCATCACGACGTCAAAGCGCTTGTAGGCCACAGCTCTACCCCACGCAACCATCAACGGCTTGTCCAAAGGGATCTGATGCTCGCGGAGCTTAGCGATGATCTCCTCCTCGCTCCGCAGGCGAAAGTGCGGGTCATCAGGGTTAAGCCCGTTCCCGGTGGGCACGGTATGTTCAGGACGCACGCCATAGTCGGAAATGAGGTGACCACGAATGAACTCGCTGATGTAGCCGATGCGCACGCGCGGCGAGACTTTGGGCCAGTGCATGGCGACCGATTCGGCCATCAGACGGTCAGGATTGGGCAAAGGCAATTCGTGGGTCAGCGCGGTGGAATGCACCACGTACACAGCCCGGATGTCAACCCCGTAGGCATCGGCCTCCAGCGCAGCATAGAGTGAGGCCAGGGCGTAGACACAATCGTGGCAGTAGAGCACCGCCGCCTCATGCCGCCGCGCATAGTTCAGGGCCAGGGCCGCACCCGAGGCACAAGCGTGTTTCCAGTTCTCCACCGGACCGAGGTCCTTGACCCCCCACTTGGTGAAAGGTTCATCACCCACGCTGTAGTTGGTCAAATACGCGACCTCACCCCCGAGACCCGCCACTTTCTGTCGCGCATAGGCCTCATAGCGAGGGTCCCGGCGTGGGTGGTCCGGGGCATAGGCGATCTCCAGAAAATAAGGGGTGAGCCTTATGTTCCGCCGGCGGAGCTTCTCCTGCAAGCTGGCCAAGGCTTCAAGGTGGCCCCTGGTCACCGTGCAAACACCCCCACCGTATATCTGAATGCCCTCAAAGGTCAGATGCACGATCGCCAAGTCCAATTCCCGCTCATGGGTTCCTGCTTTCCGCAAATGCTCCTCAGAAACAGCAAACACACTTTCCATGCTCGTTCCCTTTCCCTGCTTCCGTTCCTACCTACGTGCAAAATCCAAGGTATATGCGCACATGTTCCGCAGCGTGCAGGTGACCGTGGACAGACCCTTGCCAAGCCGGACCTCATAAGGCACCTTGTTGCCGTCCCAGCTCAAGATGGCGCGCACCGGCGGTTGTTCACCCTGAAATTCCAGGCTGGTCACTAGCTGAGCATTTCCTCCGCGCTCATAGACAAGATTGAACCGATGCCCGCGAAAGGAGAGGTTCTTCACTGCCAGTTGCCCACCCACATCCGGAACCAGGTTCTTCGGCAAGGCAGGGCTGAGCACCATCCTCTCCGGCCTCTCTCTGCACTCCCTGTACCCGACAATGCTGCGAATGATATGCAATGGCAGAGTGGCCCCCCAACCGTACCCCTCCGTCCCTTTCGGCCCCTCCAGTCCCCAGCACTCCAGACTGACGCCGGGCATAGGCACACCTTTCTCCCACGCGCGGCGGTCCCACTGGCGGTAGGTGCGATCCGCAGTTTCGTACACAAGTTCCGCCAGCATCTCTCGCTCCTCTATCCGCTAGAGGATTTCTGCAAACATGAAGAAGAAGGAGGGCCATTCAAGCCAGTAGCGGGGGTTGTCGAGGAACCAGCGTATCTTCGGATGGAGAAGGCGCACCTGTTCGTCGCTCGCCAAGGCGGTCAGCAGAGGAGAAAGGTTGGTGATGTCATACCCCTCTTGGGGTCGCACCCACGTCTGGCTGCGTCGGTCAAAATCGCAGAACCACTGCTCCTGCCACATGGCGGTGACCATTTCCGCGCACTGCAGCAGGCGCGCGCGCCACCGACCCGCTCTTAGACCCAGCGCCTGACGCAGGCGGATGAGGGACTCGATGCTCAGATACAGGCCAGCCTGCAAATCCACAGGGCGGAGGTGTTCGACCAATTCGCCCCCGGTCGGCTGCTCGATGAGGAACTTTTGCGAACAGTCCTGGCCGCTCTCCCAGCTGCACTTGTAGTGTGCCCACCCTTGCTGGTCGCGGCGGTGCTCCAGCCACCACTCGAGATAGCGCTCCAGGTGCGGCAGGAGCCTCTTCAGCCACCTCCGGTCGCCATTGCGCAGGAAAACCGATTCGATGCAGTACAATGGGAAGCACCAGGCGGGCGAGGTGCCACACTCGCTGCCATCAGCGGCGACCATGTTGGTGGAGCCATCTTCGCGGACACATGGCACCTGTGGTCCTGGACTGTCGGCAAAGGTCGTCAGCAGCACTTCCTTGGCCAGTCGCTGGTCGGCGTAACTGAGCGTCAGCATGTCCAGGGCGGCCTCGGCCAGTACAAGGCGGGGCTTTTGCACCTGCATGCCATCCCAATGCCCCCGAAATATCCCCGTGGGTGGACGCACGCACATGCGCAGCGTCTCCCAGTCATAGACCCACCCACTCCGCCAATGCGCCGGCCAATCGCCCTCTAACTGCGGGCAGCCATTCCAGAACCTCGCGTCCTCCTCCTTCCGGGTTACAACAATTCGCCGTGCTGATGGCATCTTGCGCTGGAGAACACTCATCAGCTCCCTCTCCGACCATCCGCGCGCCAGCCGGCACTCCAGCACCTTCGCCCCGCCGGCAGGGAGCAGCAAGGGGATTTCGAGAAGAGCGCCACGCCAATTCTTTTCGGGCTCGGGCTTCCCTGGCATGAGCTGCTTCCATGAGGACAACTCCTCCTCGCTCAATGGGGACCCTGAAGCCAGCATGTTGACCGTTTGAGGCCGGACAGTGGGCTGCATAGCAAAAGCTGGCCCCTCGGCAAAGCTCCTCAGGATGAGCACCCTTTGGTCATGCCGATAGGGGGCCGCTGCTCCAAACTGCCACAATCCACTCCTATCCTCGAGGGAGGCAAAGCTGGCCAGCGCCAGAAGCGTTGCAGGTTGCGGTTCGTCGCCCCCGTTGCGCAGCTGGCACACCGCAAGGAGCAGATCATCCGCCCCCATGGCGAACTGCACTTCGAGCTCGACCCCTCCCAGCAGCAAGCGGTGGATGATGAGGTTCTTGCTGTGGTAGGGGCAACTCAGCTGGTTCCCCTCGCGCGCATAGCTGCGGCTCGACAGCAGGGTAGCCTCTCCCACCGAGAGCCCAAAGCGCAGTGACAGCGCAGCCGTGCAGTTGCTCACGTTCGGATAGTGCCAGACCGCCCGGGCAGGGAACAGGATACGCACCAGCCCCGTGCGACGTAGCTTCCAGGTGTGCCCGGGGTTGTCGAGATACCCAAACGGCGAATAGTTGTCGGTGGGGAAACCGTGTTTCATCTGCGCATGGCCCTCTCAGGGCGGTTTGCGTGCTGTCCTGTGAACCGAGTTTGGCGCGCGTAATATAACACAACTGTCGGAGCTTTGCAAGAACATTGTGGGATGGCTCGTGATGCACAGAGCGGACAGGGCAGAAGTCGCCGAGCTCGTTCTTCCCGCAGCCACCCATCGCGGGGTCGACGGGCCCAGCCGCACGCAGCAGCACGTTGTTCGTCACCAGTAGATGAAGCGCATCAGCCTGTTGCGGTCCGCAGCCGGGAGGTCAGGGACGGAGGGTATCACATAGCGGTTGTCAAAGGTATCGAGCAGCACCTTGCCCTGCTGACCGTACTCCAAGGCCTTTTCGTGCTGCCAACGCATGGTGAACTGGGCGGGGCCGCTGTCGGTTTCCACATCGAAGAAGATGAGCCCATACTCCCAGCGCGTGTCATAGATGTGCAGAATACGCCGCTCATAATACTGTCGCCCCAAGCTCTGCCTGATCAACCTCTGGACTTCGCCGGGAAAATCTTCCAGGCGCTCGATGACGCCGATCTCATGCTCCTTGCCCTGTTCGTCCGAATACCATACCGAAATAAAGTTCTGCGGGTAGCTGATCGGGAAGCAGAGCAGACAGTGGACGTTGGCGTACGCGTCGCGATCGTCAACAATGCAGTGCAAGGAGCCCAACGTGCCGATGAAAAAGTGAGAGTTCTGCGGCGTGAGGTAGCGTACCCCCACATCCCGCAGACTCGCGGGCCTCTGGCTCTGTGCTTCTGCCATGGTGGCTTCCTCTTCTGTTTGCGCCATAGGATGGCTCCGCGCCTATGCCTCCAACTTTGTGAGCCTGGTTTGAATCATGACCAGCCGATAGTACAGCCCTTCCTTGCGCATGAGCTCATCGTGCGAACCCTGCTCCACCACGTACCCGTCATCGAGCACGTAGATGATGTCCGCACCGCGCAGGGTGGACAGGCGGTGAGCAATAGCGATGGTGGTTCTCCCCCGACACAGCACCGACAACGCCTCTTGGATCTGAAGCTCCGACTCGGTGTCCACATTGGAGGTGGCTTCGTCCAGGATCAGGATACTGGGGTCGCAGAGCAGGGCTCGCGCAATGCTAATGCGCTGCTTTTCCCCTCCTGACAGACCTGCCCCTCGTTCGCCCAGCCGCGTGTCATAGCCACTGGGCTGTCGCATGATGAACTTGTGCGCATTCGCCGCCTTGGCTGCATCGATGATCTCGGCAGGCGTCGCCCCAGGGCGGCCGTAGGCAATATTCTCGGCGATGGTAGCACGAAAGAGAAACGGCTCCTGCAACACCAGCCCCACATGGCGGCGGAGATCCTCGTTGGACATCTCCCTCACATCCACCCCATCGATCAGCACCTGTCCCTGCTGAGGTTCGTAGAAGCGACAGATCAGATTCACCAGCGTCGTTTTGCCTGAGCCGCTTTTTCCCACGATCCCCACCAGCTGCCCCGGTTCAATGGTCAGAGAGATATTCCGAAGCACGGGGTCGTACGGGTCATAGCCGAAGGTCACATTCCGGAACTCGATTTTGCCCCGGATGACCCGAACCGGCCGTGGGTTTTCTGGCTCTCGCAGCGCGACATCTGCGTCCAGCACCTCAAAAATGCGTTGGCCGGCGGTGAGAAAGCCCGTAAGCCAGTTTGAAAACATGGTCAATGCGGAAATGGGGCCGTAGAACATGCCCAGGTACCCTAAGAACGCCATCAGCGTGCCCAGGGTGATGCGTCCGCCGATCACGCTCTTGCCACCAGCCAGCCAGACAATCAGTCCCCCCAAGCTGAAGGCATAGCCGAAAATGGGGAAAAACGTGGCCGTGCTGCGGTCTACGGCTCGCCGAGAGTCCCGCAAGTAGCCAGCAACGCCCTCAAACCGCTTCTGCTCGCGCCGCTCCTGGGCAAACGCCTTCACGGTGCGAATGCCCGAGAGCATGCCATTGAGCAGTGCCGCCAACTTGGATTGACTGTCCCAGAAACGGTAGTAGCGGGGATAAATGGTGTGCCAGAAGAACCAGGTCCCCATCACCACGAACGGCACCGGGATCAGGACAAACAGCGCCAAGCGCACGTTCAGGCTGAAGAGCATGAAGCCGATGCCAACCACGAGAAGGACGTTGACCATGAATCCCGAGGCGACCTGCTGCACAAAGCCGTGAAAGTAGTCCACGTCGTGGAGCAGGCGCGTCATGAGGGTTCCTACGGAAGTGCGATCGTAGAAATCAACAGCCAGCTCCGACAGCTTCCGCTGCAACTGCCGGCGCAGGTCGTAGGTGATGCGGGTGCCAATTTGTGCGCTTGTGCGACCAACGGCAATGTTGAGGCCCGCTCGCACCAACGTGGTGCCCGCCAGGCCAAGCACCAGCCACGGAAGCCAGCTCACGTGCTGCTTGGTGGTGAGCACATCGTCGACCAAGATGCGCGTGAGATAAGGCGGCACCAAGTCCAAGGCCACCCCGGAAAGCATCATGACAAGTAAGAACAAGACAAAGGCACGGTACGGGGACATCATGCGCAACGTGCGACGCAGCAGGCCCCCCTGGCGGGCACAGCGAGGGCACACTGCCTCCCGCGTCGGGAGCGCCAAGCCGCACACGTCACAGAACCAGGGGTGCTTCTTGCGAAAGAGCTCCAGCGGCGCGGGCCTCTGCTCCAGCAACCCCTCCAAGTAAAGCTGCGCTCGGTTGAATTCTTCGCGCCTGGCATTGCTGAAGCGAATCACATCCACATACAGGTTCTGGATGTAGAGCTGAAGAAAGCTGCTTCCGACTCCGGTGAATATTCGCACCTTGCTGACATCGGCCAGCGCGAACGGCCCCACAATCCGATCTCCGCGCGCCGCCGACGGGGTGATCGCTACTGTGGAGTCACTGGTGATCAAGAGCCAGCTGGCAGCAGGTCGTCCCCGCAGGTCGAGATCGCTGCGCACGGCCACGCGCACGTCTGCGGGCTTGATGCCGCACTGCAGCAGCTCTTCAGCAACCTCCGCCGGTGCCTGACCCAGAACAATGCCTGGGTCGCGAGGTGTCCGTTTCGTAACCTTTCGCACGCGCACTACCTTGAGTCCCCTCTCGCCTGCGCCGAAGTGGCGCGAAGATATGCTTCCAGAACACCATTGGTTTCCTGCACGTCGTCAGGGCGCTCTACCACCGGCCACGCCTGGCGGCGCGCCATAACCCTCAGGCGCCGACCTGGCTGCACGACCAGCGGCGCTCCTACCAATGCCAGAAGAAACCTGTCGTCCCAATGGTCGCCAATCGCCCCCGCCTCAGAGGCAGCGAGCTTGTGGGCAACAAGCCAGCGCTCCGCCTCCTGTCTCTTGCGGATCCCACGTGGATGTGGTCGGACGAGCGCGCCAGTGAGCAGACCGTCGACCATCTCAGGCTCGGCGCAGATGAGCTCATTCACGCCAAAGTGCCTCCCCACTCTCTCGGCGAGAAACATAGGGCTTCCAGACAAGAGCACCAGACGAACGCTCCTTTCCCGCAGCCGTTGCACCACCACGCTCATGCCGCGGAAGAGCCGCCGTCGGATAACTGCCTCCCAGCACTCTTCTGCCCACTCCTCCACAGTTGCCAGCGGCACACCGGAAAGATACAAGAGCTTTAGGTCAAACCATGAGGTTGCCGCGCCGCTCAGCAGACGCCGGCTGTATTCTGAGGCCATGCTAGCAGGCCGGCGATAGCCCCGCCACACCAAAAAGGGAACGAACCACTGCTCCAGGCTCCTGGGTAGCAGCGTGCCATCGATGTCAAGGAAGACGGCCTTCAACACCTTCCTGTTCCTTTTGCCGGATGAGCACAGTGCCCTCGACGATCACCGGGATACCTCGGACCAGGCACATGACCGCAGTAGCCACTGCTGCCCAGTATCCGACCCTCAGGCCAGTGTTCACGGCATCGGCAAGGCCCGGATGCCCTCGGCTCACCACCTCGCCCAACACGCTGAGCAACAACATCCAGCCGAAGGTGAACGCTTTGAGCACCGCGTAGGAAGTGCGCATCCAAGGAGAGCCTGTGAGGAAGCGCCCCACCCTGCTGCGCATCATCGTGCTCTTGCCAAACGCTGTGTAGCCAAAGCGGAGCGCAAAGCCGCGGATGGTGTCCGTAAGAATGTCCCGAGAAACGACCACGATGGGGATCCACACGGGAACCAAACGGAGATCCGCAAGGACTATCCACAACACAGCTTCGATTATCCGG
>JBBIKH010000053.1:0-16938 GCA_037445575.1 bacterium | reverse complement strand
ACAAGCGCACACGCGGTGCGATGTATGTTGGCCCACGCCTCCAGGCGTGCCCCTCCCCTTGTTGTCGCTGGTAAGGGGACGGCTGAAGGTGGTCTAACCTGGAGCCAAGGGCAGCGGCAGGTGCGCCAGCTCGGCCGCGCCCTCCTCACGGGACCAGCTTTTGAGCCAGCTCCCTTCCCCATCAATGGCCCCGAAGGAAAAGTGCCTGATCCAGTCCCCAGGGTTCAGATACACGCCCCCCTGCAATTGTTCGCAGACCGGCTCATGCGTGTGGGCAAGTACCACCACCTGGAAGCCCTGGTGCACCTTTTCCTGTGCAAAGCCGGCATAGTCCTGGTGTCCGGTGAACTCCCGCTGTGCACCGTGGTTGCGGCTCAGTGTCGAGAAGAATTCTGCCAGCGGCACCCCCAGGTCCGGATGCAACAGCCGATACATGCCTGTGGCCAGCCGGTTCTGCATCACTCGCTTCAGCAACCGATAGCCCCGGTCTTTGCTATAAAGGCCATCGCCGTGGTAGACGAAGACCTGCTGCCCGGCTATCGTCGCCTGAAAGCTGTGCGGGTGGACCACAACACCCACCTCCCGCGACAAAAAGTCCCGCATCCAGAAGTCGTGATTGCCTGCGACGTAGTGCACCTCCGTGCCAGCACGCACCAGCTCGGAGAGGGCACAGAGGGTGCGGAAGTAACGATTCACGACCGCGTGCCGGTACTCGAACCAAAAATCGAACAGGTCACCGCAGATGCACAGCAAGGCGAAGCACGGTGCCACTTCGCCGAGAAAGCTGTGCAGGAGCGCGCTCTTGTGTTCCTCAGCAGCACTGCCCCCACCTTGCAGATGGGCGTCTGCGATGAAGACGGCGTTCCTTACAGTGTCCATAGTCCCGGTGATCTACGTTCTGGGGTGCCGTGCAAATGTAACGAACTGCAGTGCAAGATGCAAGTAGTTCTTCACCGCCCCGCCATCCACAGCAAGGCGGCCCAGCTGGGGGAAAATGAAGCACCCGTTCCGGGCACTTGCCCCTCTGGGTTTGCGCCATGGAACGGGTGCTCGTGCCTGCCGCAATGCTGCGGTCAACTCAGTTGCTGACTATTTCGGTCCTCCCTTCCTCCAGGGGGCCCTCGCGTCGCGGCTGCGCCCGGCCGATTTCGGTGAAGGTGAGGCTGTCGCCTTTGTGTCCGATGCGGATGCGGCTACCATCGGTGAACCTGCCGCGCAAGATCTCTTCGGCAATAGGGTCTTCCACCATCTTCTGAATGGTGCGCCGCAGCGGCCGGGCACCAAAGACCGGGTCAAAACCCTTGGTGGCGAGCAACTCTCTGGCACCTTTGGTCAGGGTGACCTCAATATCCCGATCCTTGAGTTTCATCGCCATTTCGGCGATCAGGATGTCGACGATCTTGACGATGTCGTTGAGGTTGAGCGCCCGGAACACTACAATCTCATCCACTCGGTTCAAGAACTCTGGATTGAAGATGCGCTTGACCTCATCCATGATGCGTTTCTTCATGCTCTCATAATCGGAGCGCTCGTCGCCCTTGGTAAAACCGAAGCCACCGGTCCTGCGAATCTCGCGCGCCCCGATGTTGGAGGTCATGATGAGGATGGTATTCTTAAAGTCCACCTGCCGTCCCAGGCCATCGGTCAGGCGGCCGTCGTCCAAGATCTGCAGCAAGATGTTGAACACGTCAGGGTGAGCTTTTTCGATCTCGTCGAACAGCACAACCGAATAGGGGTGGCGTCGCACCTTTTCGGTGAGTTGCCCGCCTTCTTCGTAGCCGACGTAGCCCGGGGGCGCACCTGTCAGGCGGGAGACGGAGAACTTTTCCATGTACTCGGACATGTCGATCCGTATGAGCGCCTGTTCGCTCTCAAACAGGTAGCGGGCCAGCTCTTTGGCCAGCTGCGTCTTACCCACCCCCGTGGGCCCGAGGAAGATAAATGAGCCGATGGGGCGGTTGGGGTCCTTGAGGCCGGCGCGGGTGCGCTGGATGGCCTTGGTAAGCACGCGGATCACCTCGTCCTGGCCGATGATCCGCTGGCGCAGCTCATCCTCCATGCGCAGCAGGCGCTCAGACTCCGACTGCGCCACCTTCTGCACCGGGATGCCGGTCATCATGGAGACGACGGCGGCGATCTCCTCCTCCGGCACGGTAGCTACAATCTTTTGGTCTTCTTCCTCCCACTTTTTGCGCGCCTCCTCCAGTTCTCGCAACAGGCGCTTTTCCTGGTCGCGGAGCACCGCCGCCCGTTCAAAGTTCTGACTGGCAACTACCGCCTCCTTCTCGCTCTGCAGGCGCTTAATCTTCTCCTCCAACTCGGTGATGGCTCTGGGTACCACAATGTTGTTCAGATGTACCCTGGCCCCCGCCTCGTCCATCACATCGATGGCCTTGTCCGGCAGGTAGCGATCGGTGATATACCGTTCCGACAGCCGCACCGCCGCTTCAATGGCGCGATCGGTGTACTTGACGTGATGGTGCTTCTCGTAGCGGTCCTGCAGCCCTTTGAGGATCTGCAGCGTCTCCTCAGGGGTGGGCGGATCGACCATGATCTTCTGGAACCGGCGATCTAAGGCGCCGTCCTTCTCGATGTACTGACGGTACTCGTCCAAGGTGGTGGCGCCGATGCATTGCAGCTCCCCGCGGGAGAGCGCCGGTTTGAACATGTTGGAGGCATCCAGCGAACCCGAGGCGCTGCCTGCGCCAACGATGGTGTGCAGCTCATCGATGAAGAGAATGACGTCCTTAGCCTTGACCAGCTCGTTCATGATCGCCTTCATCCGCTCTTCGAACTGGCCGCGATATTTGGTGCCCGCTACGATGGCGCCCAGATCGAGCGTCACCACGCGCTTGTTGTGCAGCACGCGCGGCACCTTCTTCTGCACGATGCGCAGGGCCAAGCCCTCGGCAATGGCAGTCTTGCCCACGCCAGGTTCGCCGATGAGCACCGGGTTATTCTTCTTGCGCCGGCTCAACACCTGCGCCACCCGCTGGATCTCCTCGTCCCGACCGATAATGGGATCAAGCTCCCCCCGGCGCGCCAGCTCGGTCAGGTCACGGCCAAAGTGGTCCAGCGCCGGCGTCTTGGAACCGCGTGACGACGACAGTTCCTTGTCCGAAGACATTTCGCCTTGCATGATGCTCTCCAACTCCTGGGCTACCGCTTCATAGCTGACATCGAACGTGTGCAAGACCTGGCTGGCAATGTCCTCCCGCTCTTTGACCAAAGCCAGCAACAGGTGTTCGGTACCGACGATGTCGGATCGGTACCGCTCGGCCTCGTTGTAGGCCATCTTCAGCACCTTTTCCGCGCGGCGGGTGAAGGGGATGTTGCCATAGGTGGTCGTCTCTCCGGTCACTCCCACGGCGTCCTCGATGGCACCGCGAATTTCATCCAGGTCACACCCCAGGCGCTGCAAGATGGTCACCGCCAGCCCCTCACCCTCGCGGATGAGGCCCAGCAGAAGGTGCTCCGAGCCAATGTGATCGTGTCCCAAACGCCGGGCCTCGTCTCGCGCCAGCTGAATGACCCGTTGCACCCGCTGCGAAAAGTTGTTTCTCATGGCACCCACTCCATTATGTCCATGGCGCTCCTCCGCCTACTTCACCCCGTCTCCTGCGGAAAGCGACCAGGCCTGTTCTCACAATGGCAGATAACTCCTTGCAAGCTCCGCACGCAGGGCATCGCGCTCTTCGCCCTCCATTTCCCTCCCTACCCTTTTCTGCAGGTGCGCCGGTAAGGCAATCACCAGAAGGGCGTTGAGGCGGCTCCGCGAAAGAGGCGGCAACAGCCCAAGTTCGCTCCCCAGGCGCACCGCCGACAGCAGGTTCACCAGCTCAAGGGAGGAGAGGAGCTGCGCGTGTCGGAGCAGCGCTTGCGCGCGGTAGACCACATCCTTTAGTCGCCGCTCTTTCTCCCTGAGCACCCGCGCCCGCGCTTCTCGCTCCCAAGCAACCAGTCGCTCGGCAATCCCCTGCACCCGCTTCATGATGGTCCTCTCCGTGCGCCCCAGGGTGAGCTGGTTGGAGATCTGAAAGATGTTGCCCTGCACGCGACTCCCTTCGCCGTAGAAACCGCGCACCGCAATCTCGCTGCCGGCGAGTTCCTTGAGCGTCTTGTCCACCTCCTCCAAAAGTGCCAGGGCCGGGAGATGGGCAAAGATCGACACCCGCAGCCCGGTGCCCGTGTTCGTCGGGCAGGCGGTCAGATAGCCAAACTGCTCCGAAAAGTCATAGTCCAACTCTTCGCCCAGCTCGTCGTCCAGGGTGCGCACCGCCTCCCACGCCTGTTCGATCTGCAGCCCTGAGGCGATAGCCTGCAGACGCAGGTGGTCTTCCTCGTTCACCAGCACCGCCAGGGACTGCGTCTGGTCGGCGAACACAGCCGCCTGCTCGGGGTGTTCCGCTGCCTGGGGGCTGATCAGCCGCCGCTCCACCAGAAGCCGCCGGTCCAGCGCACTCACCTCATCCAGGCGGATGTGCAGAGCACGCCCTAGTGCTCGGGTACGTGCTACCGCCTGGGCGACCTGGAGGTAGACCTGCTCCCGTTGCTCGGGAGAGGCTGCTCCCGGGAAACAGAGCCCGCGCAGGTTTCGGGCCAGGCGCACCCTGCTGGTGATGATGATCTCAGCCTCTGGCCCGTCGCCCTCCAACCAACTGCAGAGCTGCTCCTGCAGGAAGGCCATGGCCTGGCTGGAAGTAGTCCCTGTCTGCGCCTGCTTTTGCTCCTCATCGCTCCCCATCTGTGGACCTGTCCTGCTGCCGTCGCTGCATCTCCAGGTCGGTGATCAAGTCTCGCAACCGGGCCGCCTCTTCGAATTTCTCGCTGGCGATTGCCTCCTGCAGCCGGCGCCGCAACTGCTCAATGTCCGCATGCCTCTTCACCTTCCGCAAAGCCGGCGGGCGCGTGCCGATGTGCTTGTTGCTGCCATGGATGCGCCGCAAGATAAACTTGAGGTCCTCGCGGAAAGTTTCGTAGCACTGTCCGCACCCCAGGAGGCCAGTACGCTCGAACTGGTCCTTGGTGATCCCACAATGCTCGCACTTGAGCGAACCCACCGTGCGCGTGCTTTCCAGCTGCGTGCCCAAGAAGCCGACAATCATCGCCCCAAACGTAGCCGGCAGCGCGCCAAAGGGGATGCCCAGACCCTTCTCCTCGGCGCACTGCTTGCAAAGGTGCAACTCCGTGTGCTCCTCATTGATGACCTGAGTCAACTTGAGCGTCGCGGGGTTGACCCCGCACAGATCACACACGATCACGGCCGGCTCGCTACCACGTTGTTCTTGATGCGCCCGTCATAAAGCTCGATGACTCGATCCGCCTGACGGGCAAGTTCCAAGTTGTGGGTCACGATAATCAGCGTCCGATTGTGCTTCCTGCTCAGCTCCCACATCAGCGCGTTCAGGGCCCGGCTGGACTGCAAGTCCAGGTTGCCCGAAGGCTCGTCCGCCAGAATGAGCTGTGGCTTGTTGATGAGCGCCCGGGCCACCGCCACCCGCTGCTGCTCCCCGCCGGAGAGCTCTGACGGGCGGTGGCCAGCGCGCTTTTCCAGACCCACCTCCGCCAACAGCGTCAAGCCCACATCTTCCAACTCCCGCCGCGAATGGCCGGCAATCAACCCGGGCAAGATCACGTTCTCCAGGGCCGTGAGCTCAGGCAGCAGGTGGTGGAACTGGAACACAAACCCCGCGCGCTTGTTGCGAAACTCCGCCAGGCGCCGATCGTCCAGGGAAAAGACATCGTACCCATCGATGAGCACCCGCCCCTCGGTGGGTCTGTCCAAAGCCCCAAGAATGTGCAAGAGCGTGCTCTTGCCCACCCCGGAGGGTCCGACCACCGCCACAATCTCCCCCTCATACACCTCCAGGTCGATGCCTTTGAGCACGTGCAGGCTCCCCCGCCCCATCGGATAGCTCTTGTGAAGGTTCGACGTAATCAGAATCGCTTTGCGCTGCGCCATCTCCTACTCGTAGCGGATCGCCTGCACAGGGTCCAGGCGCGATGCCTTCCACGCCGGATACAGGGTCGCCAAATAGCTGATGAGAATCGCCGCCAGGCTCACCCAGACAAAGTCCGTCCACTTCATCAACACCGGCAGGAAGTTGATGATGTAGACGTCGCCCGGCAAGGAGAACCACTTGTATTCCAACTGCGACCAGCAGAGCACATAGCCGGCAATGCAGCCCAGCACCGTGCCCACTACGCCGGTGATCAGCCCTTCAAAGACAAAGATCTTCATGATGCTGCGCGCCGTCGCCCCCATGGACTTGAGGATGCCAATCTCCTTGGTCTTCTCCAACACGATCATGATCAAGGTGCTGGCGATGTTAAAGGCCGCCACCATAATGATCAGGCTAAGAATGATGAAGGCAGCCCACTTCTCGATCTGCATCCAGGAGAAGAGGTTCCGGTTCATGTCGAACCAGGTCGTGGTGCGATAGGGATAGCCCAGACGGTTATCGATCTGCTGCGCCACCCACCGCGCATTGGACAGATTGTCCAGCCTCAGCTCCAGGCCTGTCACCGCTTGCCCCATCTTGAAAAGCTTCTGGGCCGACTCCAACGAGATATACGCGAAGGTGTCATCGTACTGATAGAGCCCGGTCTGGAAGTAGCCGGTCACACGGAACTGCATCACTGGCGGCATGGGGCCAAGCATCCCCGTCACCCCCACCGGACTGATGATGGTGACTTTATCGCCAATGCCCACGACCAGCTTGTCCGCCAGGTTAAAGCCCAGGACAATGCCGGGCAATGGCCGCTCGCCCTCAGCGCCGGCGGTCATGCCGAGGTCCAAGGAGCCATAGACGATGTTGCGCTCCAGGTCGGAGACCTTGACCACGGTCCCAGGGTCTACTCCCTTCACTATCACACCTTCGCCACTGCTTTCTGCGGAACGGATAAGCCCCTTGTCCACAATGTACGGCGAGATGCCGAGGATGTGTGGCACGTCCTCGATCTGGCGCACCACCTGCGCATAGTCCTCAACTCCACGGTCGTGGTAGGTGCCCACCCGCACATGCGCATCGAACCCGACAATGCGCGAGCGCACCTCGCTCTCAAAGCCGTTCATCACCGAAAGCACGATGATCAAAGCCGCCACGCCGATCATCACCCCGAAGACGGAGATGTAGGTGATCAGGGACACAAAGCCGGTGCGGCGCTTGGAACGCAGGTGGCGACTCGCTATGAGGAGCTCAAAGGTCATGGCTTACTCACTGCTCCGGTCTCATGTGCGGGAAGAAAATCACGTCCCGCAACGAGTGCGCGTCGGTGAGGAGCATCACCAAGCGGTCCACGCCGATGCCCAAGCCGGCAGTGGGGGGCATCCCGTACTCCAGCGCCCGGATGTAGTCGTGATCCATGACCTGGGCCTCCTCAAACCCAGCCTCGCGCAAGCGCATCTGCGCCTGAAAACGCGCCAGCTGGTCCACCGGGTCGTTCAACTCGGAAAATGCATTGCCAATCTCTTGCCCGCCGATGTAGGGCTCAAACCGCTCTACCAGCCGCGGATCGTCGCGATGCTTCTTGGCCAACGGGGAAAGCTCGATGGGGTAATCCATGACAAACGTCGGCTGGATGAGGTGGGGTTCCACAAAATGGCTGAACAGCTCGTCGATGATCTTCCCCCGATCCCAGAAACTTTCGGTCTGCACCCCCAGCTGCCCAGCGATCGTTCGCAGCTCTTCGGCGTCCTTGTCGTAGAGGTCCCTGCCTGTGTACTGGCGGAGGGCGTCAAACATCTTCAGCCGACGCCATGGCGGCTTGAGGTCGATGTGCTGCCCCTGGTACACCACCGTCGTGCCCCCGGTGACCTCCTCGGCGATGGTGCTGATCATCTGCTCCACCAACTCCATCATGAAGTAATAGTCCTCATACGCCACGTACAGCTCCATCATGGTGAATTCGGGGTTGTGGGAGCGGTCGATCCCCTCGTTACGAAAGTCCTTCCCGATTTCGTACACACCCTCGAACCCACCGACGATGAGCCGCTTCAGATATAACTCATCGGCGATGCGCAGATAGAGCTTCATGTCCAGGGCATTGTGGTGGGTGATGAACGGCCTGGCCGTCGCCCCTCCGTAGATGGGCTGGAGCACCGGCGTCTCCACCTCCAAGTAGCCCCGTTCATCCAAAAACCTACGCATGGCGCGCAGGATGCGGGTACGCGTAACAAACACCTCTCTGACCTGCGGATTCACCACCAGGTCCACGTACCGCTGACGATAGCGCAGCTCTACGTCGGCGAACTGGTCAAAAACCTGCCGCTTGCCGTCAATTTCCTTCTCCTTGACGATGGGCAGCGGCCGCAGACTCTTGGCGAGCAGCTGCAAGCTCTTCACCAGGACGGTGATCTCTCCGGTCTTGGTGCGGAAGACCTGCCCAGTGACCCCCACAAAGTCGCCAATGTCCACAAGGTCAAAGACAGTAAAGAGCTCCTCCCCCACTTGGTCGACGCGGACGTAGATCTGGATCTTGCCAGAGGCGTCGGCCAGGTGCGCAAAGGCAGCTTTCCCCATGCGGCGAAGGGACATAACCCTTCCTGCCAGGGCCACCTCTTTGCCCTCGTATCCGGCAAAGTCCTCCAGCACCTGGCGAGCCACAACCGTGCGCCGAAAGTGGTAAGGATAAGGGTTGACGTGCAGCTCCGTCAGCTTGGCGAGCTTCTGCCGCCTCACCCGCATCACTTCATTGAGTTCCTCAGCCGCAGTTGTGACTACAGTTTCCTCAGGGTTCTTGCTCATTTCCTTCACCACTTTGCGGCGACCGGGTGTGTACCCTGGGCACCCGCGCTGATACCCAACAGGTCACCTCGTAAGGAATCGTCTGCAGTTTTTCGCAGATGGAATAGACGCTGACCTCTTCGTCCCCTTGCCGGCCGAAGAGGACCACTTCTTCCCCTGGGCGTATGTCGCTCTCTGGCCCCAGGTCCACCATGATCTGATCCATGCACACCCTGCCCACCACCGGATACTTCCGCCCCCGGATAAGCACCTCTCCCCGGTTGGAGAGGAGGCGGTTATAGCCGTCCGCATAGCCGACCGGCAGGGTGGCGATAGTCGTCGCCTGCGGGGCGATGAACTGCCGTCCGTAGCTAATGCTGGTGCCACGTTCCACGTTCTTCACGTAGAGGACCCGGCTCTTGAGCGTCATGGCCGGCCGCAGGGGCACGCTACGGCTGGTGTGGGGCGAGGGGTAGTAGCCGTACATCATCACCCCTGGCCGCACCAGGTCGAAGTAGCTCCCCGGCAGGTCCAGAATCGCGCCTGAGTTCGCCGCGTGCCGCAGCACCCGCAGCCCCATAGCCTGCACCCCCTCGAGTACCTCCGCAAAGCGAGCCAGCTGAAGCTCGGCAAATGCTTTGTCCTTTTCGTCCGAGGTGGCAAAGTGCGTGTAAATGCCATCGATCTGCAGACCCCTTTCCCCGGCCAGCCAGTTCAGGAAGGGGAGCGCCTCAGTCCATGCCACCCCCACTCGGCCCATTCCCGTGTCCACTTTGACGTGCACCCGGGCGGCCTTGCCGGCCTGTTGCGCTGCCTGGGCAAGCGCGTGCGCCCCCTGGCGCTCGTACACGGTGGCGATAAGGTCATGTTCTAAGAAAAGCGCCGCTTGCTCCGGAACCGTGCCACCGAACACCAGTATCGGAGCCTTTAGGCCCCCGGCGCGCAGCTCTATCCCCTCTTCAACCAACGCCACCGCCAGGTGAGTCGCACCGCTGGCCAAGGCTGTTCTGGCCACCTCTAAGGCGCCGTGGCCGTAGGCATTCGCCTTGACCACCGCCATGACGCCCGCGGGTGCAACCTTGGCGCGGATCTGCTGCAGGTTATACGCAATTGCCCCTAGGTCGATCTCCGCATATGTAGGGCGCACTCCCGCCTCGCTTCCTCACTTGCCAGTCCACCTATCGGGCACTCTTGCGTTCATGCTACCCATGTTAACCAGGCTATGCCCACCGCTACGGTCAGGACGGTGATCGGCACCCCAGCCTTCAGGTACTCGCCAAAGCTCAGGCGCACTCCGCGCGTGCGCGCACTCTCGGCAACGATCAGGTTAGCCACCGACCCTAAGAGCGTGAGATTGCCGGCAAAGGTAGTAGCCATGGCCAACGTCAACCACGCCAACGGTGGATCTGCCCACGCAGAGGCCACCGGCTTCAGGAGCAGCACGGCAGGGACATTGGACACCAGGTTACTCAGCACCACGGACCCCGCACTCAAGGTGGCCAGCCCACTGCCTGCAGCCAAACGGCCGATCCCGCCGCGCATCCCCTCCACAAGCAGCACGTTCACGGCGTGCGTTACCACGAAAAGGCTGGCGAAAAAGACCAGCAGGGACCAATCAAGTTCGGTGAAGACCCGCGCCGGTTTTATGCGCCTGGTCACCAACAGGATCGAGGCCGCGCCGAGGGCAGCCAGCGGTATTGGTACTCCCGCAACAAGCGCCACCAGCATCAGAGCAAAGGCGATCATGCTCTTGATGAGCAGCGGCCGGAACGTGCGCACCTCGTGACTCACCACCGGATGAAAGGAATTTTGCGCGAATTCCTTGCGATAGATCACCACCACCACTGCGTAGCAGATCAACAGGCCCACCGCGGCAACCGGAGCCAACTTGCTCACGAACTGGCCGAAGGAGATCTTGGACGCCATGCCAATGAGCATATTCTGTGGATTGCCAATGATGGTGGCTGCCGAGCCCACATTCGCCGCGGTTGCCAGTGCCACCAGGTACGGCACAGGGTTTCGGCGCAAGGCCTTGAGCATCTCCACCAACAACGGGGTGAACATCAGCACCACGGTGTCGTTCAGGAAGACTGCGGACAACACCCCAGAGGCCAGCACAATCAAGAAGAGCAATTGCCGGGGCGTCCTGGCGACGCCGACCACCCGCGCCGAAACGATGCGAAAGAACCCGGCCAGGCGCAGGTTAATGTTGAGCACCATCATAGAAAAGAGCAAAACGATGGTGCCCCAATCCACGGCCCGGTAGGCCTGCTCCAGGGTCATTGCCCCCAGCAGGACAACTACTGTTGCCCCTACCAGGGCGATCGTGGCACGATTCATCCGCAGCCCGGGGTACCGCCCCACAGCGACGCCAACGAGCGTGAGCCCCAGCGTGACCAGAGAAACCCAATCTTGGAAAGCCATCTGCTGCCTGCAGGCCCCTCCCGCCCCCGTTATGCCGACTTTTGGCCGTCGCGCTGCCGCAGCAGATAAGCGCGGATGAAGTCGTCGATCTCGCCGTCCAGCACCGCTTGCGTGTTGCTGGTCTCCACGCCCGTGCGGTGGTCCTTCACCAAATTGTAGGGGTGAAGCACGTAGGATCGGATCTGGTTCCCCCAGCCTATCTCGCGTTTGCTGCTCTCGATCTTCTCCAGGCGCGCCTGCTCTTCCTCTTTCTTCTTCTGATACAAGCGCGCCATCAAGATCTTCATGGCAAAGTCCTTATTGCGGTGCTGGGAGCGCTCGCTCTGACACTGGACCACAATCCCGGTGGGGATGTGGGTGATGCGCACTGCCGAGCTGGTCTTGTTCACATGCTGCCCGCCTGCCCCACTGGCCCGGAACGTGTCGATGCGCAGATCATTGGGGTCAATGTGGATCTCCACGTCGTTTTGCACTTCCGGGTAGACAAACACTGAGGCGAAAGAAGTGTGGCGGCGGTTGTTGAAATCGAAAGGCGACAGGCGCACGAGGCGATGCACGCCCGCCTCCGCCTTCAGATAGCCGTACGCGTACTTGCCTTGCACTTCGATGGTGGCGCTCTTGATGCCCGCTTCCTCCCCAGGCAGGACGTCCATGACCACACCCGTAAAGCCGCGGCGCTCGATCCAACGCAGGTACATGCGCATCAGCATCTGCGCCCAATCCTGACTTTCGGTCCCCCCGGCCCCGGGATGGATGGTGAGGATGGCGTTCTTGTCGTCGTCCTCACCGGCCAGCATCGTCTCCACCTCGATCTTTGTCACCGCCTCTTCCAGCTGCGTCAGCTCCCGGGCTACCTCCGCCTCCGCCTCGCTATCCTGCTCTTCCTCGGCCAGTTCTGCCAATACCTCGAGGTCCTCAAGACGCTTATGCAAGACGGTCCAGGTCTGCACGTCCTCGCGAAAGCTGCTCAGCTTCCGCATGACATCCTGCGCCCGCTCGCGGTCATCCCAGAAGCCCGCCTGCTGGGTGGTCGCCTCCAATTCGGGAATTTGCCGCTCCTTGTTCTCCAGGTCAAAGACACCCCCGGAGCTGTGCAAGCCGCTCGCGTAGAGTGGTCACTCTCTGTTCAAATTCAAGCAACATCTCCGCATGATCCTCTGTCGCCCAAACCAAACCCGTGACAAATGTACAATAAATCCCGAAAACAATCAAGGCGAAAGACCACACCACCCTTACGCCCTCTGGGCGTAGATGGTGAAGGCAAGAGGCGGGAATGCCCCGTGGACACAACTGTTTCGATAGCGGCTGGTAGCCGTATAGGATCAACGCGCGACGGGGTTCGGCGGCAAGCAGCGTCGCCCCAGGGGCTGGCTTGTGGCGAGGGAGAACCAGAGCCGGACTTGAGGAGGTAGGCTGTCGGAAGAGCCAACGTCCCCTGCTAGCGAATCGTGAACATCACCGAGTAGTCCACCTTCGCCTGCGTTCCCGGCGGCGGATCCGGGAGGTCGTAGTACTGCACCTTGAGCCGGAAATACCCGGTCTCATCCTTCTGCCACCCCACAAGCGCAGCCAGCAACCGGTACGTGCGATGTGGACGCAAAGCGACGGTGGTCACTCCCTCCAGCAGAAGCCCCCGCGGCATAGGGTGCCAAAGCTCATCTGGACCAAAGCGTTCCACCCACGCATCTCCGCCTTCGGCCACGAACAGCTGTTCCTGGTCGAGGCCTGGTGCGCAGCAATGCCCCAGTTTGGCATAGACTTCGTGGCCCGTGGGGTTAATGACGCTTGCTTCGATTTGGTGTGACGAACTCAGGTCTCCAGGCTCCCATCTGTACTCGGTTTTACTGGGAACAATCCTGAGGACACCATGCGCGTTCTCGCAGCCAATGACGGAGAATACGCCTGAGCATATCTTCTGCTGCTTCTCACACCTCGCCTCGCTGATGGGCTTGTCCTCCACACAGCCCATATAGACTGGTGCCACGAATCTGTGCAGACCCGGGAACATGAGGGCCGGGTGGGCCTCCTGATAAGAGCCACCCGAAGGAATCTTGTGCGCCACGTCCTCCCAGACGCAAAGTCGCATGGGGCTCTCCACCCACGTCGTCTCTTGCATGCTGGCCAAGTAGATGGGGTTGCATCCCTCCAAGAACACGATTTCGTCGCTTCCATTTCGAAACGTCACCACCACAGTGTCGCCCGGATCAAAGAGTGACTTCTCCAAGCACAGCTCCAGCTTGCCGGACCTGGCTGGCCAAGGAGGCGTTCGGTCTCTCTCGCAGGTGGACGCGATGAAAGAAATCACAATGCCCAGGATAAGGCACCTCCTTAAATCCGTCATGTATCGAAGTTCCCTCCTAAGTGGTCCGATTACCCCGATACGTTGCAGCGCGGCCGGCATGGCAACTTCTGGTGAGGGTTCCGCTCTTCTAGCGCGTCAACACCAGCTTCCGGCTCTCGGCGCGGTGCCCACAGGTCAGGCGACAGATGAAGATCCCGCTCGGCACCATTGCACCGGAATCGTCGGTGCCATCCCACCGCACCCTGTGGTGGCCCTTCTCCCCCAGTCCGTCCACCAGCCTCCGCACCCTCCTGCCAGACAGGTCGTAGATATCCAGCGTCGCGAACCCGTTGGCGGGCAGTTCGTACCTGATCCAGGTTGAACTGTTAAATGGGTTCGGGTAGTTGGCGTACAGATGGAAGCTCCCCGGGGAGGCGCGCTCCAGCACCGGCTCCACCAGAGTGGGGTAAGCGACCCCACAAACCCCGGCACCCTGCAAGGGATACTCAATGCAGGCAAACCCGTAGTGAATCCGCTTGACCGGCCCTACTCCCGGCGCATACCACTCCATCCAGCTGTTGTCGCAGCAACCAAAGTCAAACCAGAAGCGGAAGCAATTGCTGAAGGTGCCCGCAGGCACCACTACTGTATCAGTCGTGCCCTGCAGCTGCACATTCCACCGCCAACCGAACGGCCCGGAGACCGGCCAGCTGTCGCCGATGCGGGCGGCAAAGTCCAGCCACACCTGCGGGGTGTCCCCCAATGCCACAAGAAGCTTGTTGTCCTCACTAAAGCGCACATACGCCGGACCGATCTGAGGCACCTCTTCCAGTCGAAAGTAGAGATCCGGGCCAATGCGCACGGTGTCTTGAACTCTGCAGCTCGTACCCTGGGCAAATTGCCACCAGTTTCCCACCGCCAGCGGAAAGTAGAATGCCAGGTCTCCCCCGGCCAGTCTGAGCACACGATTGAAGGCACCCCTTACACTGGCGCGCACATCCGCGTCCGGATCGGGCAGCAGACTGCTGAGCAGGGCAAGCACCTCATCGCGGCGTTGGCGAACCCCCAGGCGCAGCGCGTCGAACAGCGCCCTATTGCCCATATCCTCGCCGACCCAGGGGGAATCGTTCTCGCACAACAGGCCGATCACTTCGACGGCATGGCGTCGCACCCACCATTCAGGAGCATCTCTGGCAGACGATAGGAGCTCGTCGACATCCGAGAACACCGTTGCTGCATAGCGCGGCGGAATGTTCCAAAGGTAGAGGTATGGCGCTGCGAGGTTTCGCTCCCTTTCGTCGACAAGCTGGGCCCTCAAACCCTGGTCAACCGTCACGTACCAGTAGTAGCGATAGATGCATCCTGAAGGGCAATCACCTATGCCCAGGGAAAAGGCAAAGTGCCAAAGGCCCTGTTTTTCGAAAGCCTCGATGTTGTTCCCATCACCGACGTAGCCGTTCGGCTCGGCATGTTCGACGCCTTGCACGGCCCTGTAGAGTCTGGCCAGCAGAGGTATCTTCATTGGCTGAGCGAACTCCAACAGGAACCAGTCGCCGAAGCCAGGCCTGACCGCTGTTAGGCCATATGCTCGACCCAGCGAGTCGACCTCCTCATAGCCGCTCCACGGATCGCCTTTGCGCCAGGCATCGGTCCACGGCGCGCTCGACTTCACCAGCAGATGCGTGGGCACATAGTCGAAGAAGGCGTTGATGGTGCGCAGCGTATCGTAGGTGCTGCGCGCTGCCTCCAAGGCGCCGTCGATTTCCAAGGCCAGCGTCGTGTCCAGGAGGATACTCTCCTGGAGGCGCAAGGTGAGAATTATGGCGTCGGTGCTCACCGTGGGCGTGCGGCCTCCGGAGCAGGAGATGCTGCCCAAGCCCGGGCCCGGGAGCAAGGCCCCAGTGTCGTGCACTACAGCGTTGGCTCCCCTGCCCGCAGTGCCCAATGGCCCCACCTGCTGCGCAGGCGAAAAGCGTGGGATCAGCATTGCAACCAGCGTGAGCAATGCACAGGCTGCCCTCATAGCAACACTCCTGCGATGTAGAGACCCAAATGCTCGTTCCTACCGAGCCACCTGCACCACTGCATGGCCAATAGAGGCACTCGCCCTGCTACTCCCGTCTGTCAGCAGTGCCAGGCAAACAAGCCTTTTTCTTGAGGCTCCCTAGCTCCTCACCTTTGTTGTTGGCTCATGCGCGACGAATCTGGGCGGCGAAAAGGCCGGCCCGTGGGCAGCTCGTACAGCCAGTACGTAGTGTCAACCAGCGTTACCTGCAAGTGCTCTGGATCGCCCATCAGCCCCTGGATACGAGAGGGAAAAGTTCGCTGCCACAGCTCTCGACCCGATTCCACGTCAAGAACACGAAGGGAGGAGGTGGTCCGCAGCACGGCATAGTGCCCCGTACCAAGCGACATCTGTCCGCCAGGCCGAAGGGGCACCCGCCACATCTGCTTTGCGTAGGGGCCGAAGCCAAAGGCAAAGTGGAGCTGAAGGCGATGGTGGTTTCTTATCCCCGCGGTGAGGCCGGACAGGCCGCCCCTGGCCGAGCTGCCGCCATGGGCAACTCGTTGGGGCAGGTCCAGCTTCTGAGCACTTGGCCGGTGTGCGCATCGAATTCCACACGCAACATCTCCGTTGCTCTCTCTACCGCGAACGTGGCGCGCGTACAGTCAGGCGCAAGGCTTTGCATAGCCACCCCTACCAACTGCCCTTCCGCAGACCAGCGCCATAATTCCTTCCCCGTACGCCGCTCCAGGCTCATCACCGTCGCCTTCTCATGGCTCCCGACAATGCAAACGGAGTCACACCACGCCCATAGACGGAATCCTTCCAGTGGCACCTTCCAGGACACCTTGCCCCGCTCGTCAGGGCCGAACACCACCTTCTCGGTGGAAGCGACGTAGATCTGCTCCTGCTGCTGGCGGGCACACGCAAGACAACGCACAAGCGTCCATAGCAATGCGGTCGGCGCTTTCTTGGCGAGATTCTCCCTGTGTGGTTCGGTTGTTCCCCGCTGTCGGGTGTGACGGTGCCCACTAGCCATCTTTTGGCTAGCTCACGTCTGGCCTCGGCTAACCGACAAACCTCCGCCAATCGCTGCCGATTCACTTCTGAGATGTGTACACTGCAAAACCCGCAAAGCGACGTTCAAACGCACGGTGGCTCTTGCCCCGGCGATGTAGCCCCCGCTCCGGGAGATACGCCATCTTGATGGTCCTCTGCGCCTCCCTGGTTCTGAGGCGGCAACAGTAGATGCCCGCAGGGACGGCTCTGCCATGGTCGTCTGCAGCGTCCCAGCTCACCACATGCGCTCCTGCTGTTCGGACCCCGACCACCAGCGTTCGCACCTTCTGGCCCAGAAGATTATAAACCTCTAGGGTCACCAGGCACGGCGTGGCCAGATCATAGCGGATGGCCGTAGAAGAGCTAAACGGATTGGGGTAACTCGGATACAAAACAAAGTCTCGGGGCAAGGAACTGGTCATGCCGGGCACACCGCCGCGTAT
>JBBIKH010000052.1:13588-16979 GCA_037445575.1 bacterium | reverse complement strand
GACTATATCCAGAGCATCAGGAAGGGGGTTGAAAAGGTGACCAAGGCGGACATCTTGCGCGTTGCCAAGCAGTATCTGCACCCCGACAAGGTGCGCATTCTGGTGGTGGGTAAGCAGGAGGACTTTGACGAACCGCTCTCGGTTTTGGGTCCGGTGCGCACGGTGGATATCACCATTCCCGCCCCGGAGGAGAAGCTCCCGCCGCCCACGCCATTGTCCCTGGCCAAAGGGCGCAACCTCATTGAGTTCGTGAGCGAAGCCTGTGGCAGCCCGGATGCGCTGGACAAGATCGCCAATCTGCAGGCGGACGTGGACCTCACGGTGGTGACGTCCGGCCAGGAGATGTCCATGAGCGGCGAGGTGTTGATCGTGTATCCCGACCGCATGCGCATGGTGCTTGCTACCCCCATGGGCCAGGTGACCATGGTGGTCAAAGGGGATGAAGGGTGGATAAAGACCGCCCAGGGCACCTTCCCCATGCCCCAAGCTCAAGTGGAGAGCTACAAGGCAAGCCTGGCTAGGGACCTCATCTGGGTGCTGGGCCATTGGCCGGACTACAAGGTGCAGTACCTTGGCGAGCGGGAGTTCGCCGGCAGCAAAGCCATCGATCTGTTGGTGCTCGGCGAGCGTGCGCCATTTCACATCCTGGCGGACCCGCAGACGCTGCGGCCGGTGGGGACCATCTATCGCGACGTTGGCCAGCGGGGACCAGCCCAGCACGAGGAGGTGCTGTCCGACTATCGACAACTGAACTTTGCGGGGATTCCATTCCGTTCGGTGGTCAGCGTCAACGGCAAGAAGCAGTCGGAGACGGTGTTCAAAGCAGTGCGATTGAACGTGGCGGTAGATCCAGCCTGGTTCGAAAAGTAGGAGCGCCCGCAGAAGGGTCGTCGGGCCTGTCCCAAGTTGCTTTCCGTGGGACAGGCCTTTTTGCGAGTGCCGCCGGGGGAACTCCTGGCGCCGATGCGCGCGGTCCACATCGGCGCGGGAGAGGGCAGATTGCCCAGGGTGGAGTTGGTAGGCCTAATGGCGTCATGAGCAGGCGAGGGGCGGGAGGGAGACCCCGCCCCTCGTAGCTCTGCTACGGCCTCTGCAGTTTCCTGATGCGGATATTGCCGTTGGTGGTCTCGAGTTCGATGCGATCCCCGCCGCCGTTGAGGTCGCCGGTGGCCCTTATCACCTTCTCTATGCGCCGTCCCCATCCTTCGCCCGTTTCTTCCTTGGTTGTCAGGGGAAAGTCGGAGATGATCTCGTACCTGTCCCTGGCACGTTCGGTGATCTTCAGCACCGCCTGTACCGTGGCCGGGAGGGCCTCGGGGATGACCAGCGTCACCTCGCCGCCGGAGGTCTTCATGCGCACGTGGTGTGCCACGGAAAAGTCGCGCAGAGTCATCTCTCCGTACAGGTCGCCGCCGGCAGTCGAGGCCTCAATGAAGCCTTCTACACCTCGCAGGTCAATGTCACCGCCGGAGGTGGTCGCCTGGACCCCGCCCTTGACGCCGCGCGAGGTGATGTCCCCCCCTGCCGTCTTGGCGATGATGGGGCCGCCAATGTCGTAAAGCCCCACGTCCCCTCCGGAGGTGGATGCTTTCACTGCGCCTGTGGAGGTATGCACTGCGATGTCGCCGCCGGCAGTGCTCGCCTCCACCTCGCCGCCTACCTCGGTCAGCAGGATGTCCCCGCCGGAGGTCTTGACGGTAGCGCTGCCCTTGCAGTCGGACACGACAATATCTCCCCCGGCAGTGGAGGCTTCCACGGTGCCGCCGATCTCGTCCAGTTCGATGTCCCCACCGGAGGTGGTGAGCTTTGCGCGCTGGGTGATGCGACGGGCACGGATGTCACCGCCGGCAGTGGAAGCGGTGAGCATCCCGTCATTGCCCTCCACGACGATGTCACCGCCCGAGGTGCTGAGCTGCGCCTCGCCGCCTGTGTCGCGTACGGTGATATCGCCGCCGGCAGTCTTGAGGTTGATGGCTCCCTGTACGCTGGCCAAGGAGAGGTCACCGCCGCTGGTGGCGACCTCCACATCAAAGCGCGCGGGCAATTGCACTTCAAAACTGCTTTCCATCCACCGGCGGCGGAATTCACTGCCGTCCACCTCCACGGTATTGCCCTCCTGCCGGTAGCCTGCTTGGGCGCGTTTGAGGGCCTCTTCGGCTTCCGCCTTGGTAAAGACGTCCATGCGACGCCGCTCCAGGATGTAGACCTCTGGCTTGTCCCAGGAGCGGATGGTCACGTCGCCGCTAATGTCGTGCATGTACAGCTTTCCCCCTGGCTGAACGGCAAAGCGGTTCTCCAGTTCGGCAACCCAGCTGCGGCCCTGCTTGGTCAGCTTTTGCGCCGGCGAGCTGGTAGGCAGAGCCACCAATGCGGCGCAGAGCAGAAGGGCAGCCACTACTCGGTACTGCGACCGGGGTGTCATGGTAAGTTCTCCTCTTGAGTGTTTCGCGCTATCGTGGCGATGTCGATTCCTGGCGCCGTTCCAAGGCCATCCCTGCCTTGCGGCGCACATACACGCTGGTATCGCTTTGCGCCAGGCCGCGCAGTGTTGGGGCGATCTCCGGGTCGTAGGCCCTGGCGCTCAACGCATCGATGGCCTCTTTGCGCAAGCTGGGGTTGCGGTCATTGAGCAGCACCCGAATGAGGGCCTGCTTGATCGGCCTGGTCAGTGGAAACTCCTTCAGCACTCTGATGGCCTGCAACCGTACACCCGTGTTGGCGTCCTTCTCCATGGCAGCGATCAAGGCCGCCTCCACTTCCTCGTCCACCACAGGCGGCGCGGCAAGAGCTTTCACCATGCGCAGGCGCAGCCCGGGGTTGTCGGTCTGGCTCAAGGTATGCACCAAGAAGGCGCGAATGCGTGGGTCCGAGGCCGGCCCCTTGATGAGGGTGCTGCCGAGCTGCAGCTCGACTTCCTGAGTTTCCGGGTCGTAGGCCAAGCCCCTCAGGGCAAGAGCGGCAGGTTCGGCAAATGTTTCGCGCTCAGGGGCCTGTGGGTGAACTGGGAATAGGTACCGACCGGCCAGCAGGCCCGCGATGACGAGAGCGACTGAAGTTGCGCCGGCCAGCACGGGCCGCAGCCCTTGCCAAGGTGTGGTCCAGGCCAGGGGCCGCCTGGAGAGCCGCTCCAGCCGCAAACGGTCCTGAAGCTCCCTTCGACACTCCTGGAGCAGACGCTGGTCCGCCACAAAGGGGCGCCGCTCCTCGATTCGACGCAAGAACAGGCGCAGCTGCTCCAGCTCTGCATTGCACGCCGGACAGGCCTGCACATGAGCCCGAAGCTCCCTCTCCTCGTCGCCGGAGAGGTCCCCGGAAGCAAAGAGCACGAGCTGTTTTCGATATGTGCGGCAAGGTTTCATGACGTCCTGGTTCCTCCGGTGTCAGCTACGCA
>JBBIKH010000052.1:6718-13553 GCA_037445575.1 bacterium | reverse complement strand
GAATAGGCAGTTCTTCACCGTGCCCAACTTCATCTCCAGCACCTCGGCGATCTCCGTCAGCTTGTAGCCGTGGGTGTGGCGCAGCACAAAGACCGCTCTCTCCTTGGGGGAGAGCAGATCCAAGGTGCGTGCCAGCTGGCCCCTGAACTCAACCCACTCTGCGGCGGCCTGCGGGTCTGCCTCCTTGTGCACCAAACCGCTTGCGCCGTCCCAGCCTTCCAGCGAGAACTCGCGTGGGCGTTTGCGCCGTCGGTAACTGATCGCACAATTGAGGGTCACGCGGTAGACCCAGGTCGCGAACTCGCTCTGGAAGCGAAACCCTTCCAATCCGCGGTATATGCGCAGGAAGACTTCCTGGTAGACGTCTTTGGCGTCCTCTACATTGCCGACCAGGTCGTACGCCAAGCTCATCACGCGCTGGTCGTAGCGACGCACTATCTGGTCAAAGGCCTGGTGCTCGCCCTGCTGTGCCCTGCGGATGAGGGCAATCTCTTCAGCTTCCATCAGCTTCCTTCGCTTTCCACAGGCTTAGACCCACATTGCCACAAAAAGTTTGCAAACTCTTTTTGCGCGACGGAGGCACGTGGCGCACTTGGCAGACCAAGATCGCGGTTCCGGCAAAGTACTCTTGTTCATTGGAACGGCACAGGGCATTCACTGCGCAGAGGCCGCTTCAAGCTGCCTTTGAACGGCCTGGGTTCTTGTGCCTCTCCTGGCCGGCCTCAGCCCGCAGATGGAGCTATTGTGGCCTCCGGGCACAATGTAGCCAAAGGGAGGCGGAAAAGCAACTTGTTTCGCCGGCAGGGCAATCCGCAAATAGTGCTTGCCGGTGTTTGCGATTTTCCCTATATTTGGCCCGATTGTGTTATCAGGCTTTGGGGGAGTTTGACGCGAACAAACTGAGGAGTATGTCCATGGCACAGTTGGCGTTGCACGGTGGGGCACCGGTGCGGCAGAAGCCATTTCCCACGTGGCCGGTGTGGGGCGATGAGGAGATTGCCAATTTGACTGAGGTAGTGAAGAGTGGCAAGTGGGGCTCGCTGGCGGGAACCAAGGTCAAGGAGTTCGAGCAGAAATTTGCTGCCTATCAGCAGGCGCGCTTTGGCGTGTGCGTGAATAGCGGGACCACCGCTCTACGGCTGGCCCTCATGGCTTCCGGAGTGGAAAGCGGCCAGGAGGTGCTGGTGCCAAATTATACCTTCATCGCCTCGGCCACCGCAGTGCTTGAGGCGGGGGCGGTGCCTGTTTTCGTGGACGTGGAGCCCGATACCTACAATATGGACGCGGACGGGCTGGCGGCGCACCTTTCTCCGCGCACGGCTGCGCTCATGCCGGTTCACTTTGCTGGTCGTCCGGCGAACATGGACAAGATTATGGCTTTCGCCAAGAAGCATGGCTTGAAGGTGATAGAGGATGCCTGCCAGGCGTGGGGCGCCGAATGGGACGGGCGCCGCGTGGGCGCCATCGGCGACGCCGGGGCGTTCAGCTTCCAGTCCTCCAAGAACATCAATGCCGGCGAAGGTGGGATCATCACCACCAACGACCCGGAGGTGGAGAAGATGGGGCGCGCCCATTCCAACTGCGGACGCTGTACGGACGGAGAATGGTACGAGCACTTTTACTACGGCGGGAACTCACGCATGACCGAGTTCCAAGCAGCGGTGCTGTTGGCGCAGCTTGGCCGCTTTGATGAGTTGCAAGCTATCCGCCACGAGAACGCCACCTACTTGGACGAGCAACTCGGTCAGATCCCAGGGGTGGAACCGCTGGCCAACCCACCGAAGGCGACGCGCCAATCCCATCATCTCTACATCTTTCGCTACCGCAAGGAGGAGTTCAACGGCGCGCCTAAGGGGCGGTTCATCGAGGCGCTGCGCAAAGAAGGTATCCCCTGTAGCCCGGGCTATTCGCTCCCGCTCAATGCGCAGCCAGTGTTCCTGCGCAAGTCGTTCGGCCCGCGTGGTAAGAGCATTCCTTTGCCGGTGGACTATGAGAAAGTGAGCACGCCCGCCACCGAGCGCGCCTGCTACGAGGAAGCCGTCTGGTTCACCCAGAACCTCCTTTTGGGTACCAAGGAGGACATGGACGACATCGTCGAGGCTATCGCTAAGATTCGAGAGCACGCTGCAGAACTGTGACCAACCCCTCACGGCCTGCCGTCCGCTTTGGCGGCAGGCCCTTCGCCGGCAAGGAGCTTCCTCAACGCACCAGTGTCCTGTCTGCAGACGGCACAGACGTCGGTATTTATGAACCGCCGATGGAGAAGACCGTCCGTTTCGTGTGTTTTCCGCTGAAAGGCATTAACGGCATCTAGCTGCAAAGGGGAGGTTGTATGAACAGAAAAGGTCGGCTGATCAGGATCGGGGTAATCGTCGCATGTGCGTGGCTGGGGTCGGCAAGTGCGCAGCAGATCCGTTTCACGGACATCACGGAGGCCAAGGCAGTCAAAGGGTACCTAGTCAACGGGGTGTCGGTCTACGGGCATGGGGTTGCCATGGCCGACATCACCGGCGATGGCCTGCCGGAGATCTATGTCTCCCAGGCGGTCGAGGGCACCTACTCTTATCCTGAGGTGCTCTACATCAGCAAGGCGGGGGCTGCATACACCGAGGAAGCCTCGCGGCGCGGGTTACGGGACTCGTACGGGATCGGCAGCCATGGGGTGGTCTTCTTCGACCTGGACAACGACGACGACTGGGACGTCTACAACGGCAATACCACCGCCCGCAATCGGCTATACCGGAATAGGGGCAACGGCTATTTTGACGACGTCACCGTTTCCGCAGGCTTGCAGGACTGGGCATACGGCACACGCGGTGTGGTGGCCTTTGACGCCAACAATGACGGCTACATGGATCTGTACTGTGTGGGCGCGGAGGTGGACTCTAACCTCGCAGAGCCGAACGAGTTCTACATCAACCTGAAGAACGGCACCTTTCAGCTTGCGGACTGGGGGCTTAAGAATGTGAACCAGGACCTCTTCGGCCAGCAGGGTGTCACGGCAGCAGACGTCGACAACGACGGCGACCAAGACATCTACATCTGCCGTCGCGACAATACCCATGACGGGCGCTACGGCGCGGCATGCAACCTGCTCTTCATCAACAACGGCGACAATACGTTCAGCGAGCAGACCCGAGATCGCGGTGTGCGAGGTTCCTTCTGGAACGATGGTGCTACCTTTGCGGACTATGACAACGACGGCGATCTGGACCTTTTCGTCATTGGCCAAAACCGCTATTTGGGCAAGGTGTTCGTCTATCGCAACCGCGGCGACGGGTACTTTGACGACGTCACTGCCACGCTCAACATTACGGGAAGGGGCTATAGCGTCTACCTTTTTGACGCCGACAACGACAGCGATTTGGACCTCTACGTGCCCCAGTACTTCGGCAGCACCGACTCGCCCAACCGCGCGATCTTTTACCGCAACGACGGAGGCACCTTCGTGGCCCTGTCGAACACCGGCGCCGAAATGTATTCCTGGGATCCACGAGGTGGTGCCATTGCCGACGTAGACGACGACGGGGATCTGGACATTTATTTCGCCGATGCTAACAAGGGGGCCAATCCGATCTACTCCAACCGCCTGCTGAGGAACGATACGCAGACCACCAATCGCTTGTTGAAGGTGTACGGAAGAGGGCCCAAGGGGGACAAAGGGGGGATCGTCACCAGGGTGTGGGTGTTCGACAAAGGGTATTGCGATGACCTAGGTCACCTCGTGGGCTACCGCCAGATGATCAGCGCCTATGGGTACCTGTGCCAGGACGACTATGTGCTGCACTTTGGTCTTGGTCAGCGCGATACGGTCGATGTGAAAATCACCCTTTTGGATGGCACGACACTACGGGCGCGTAATGTGCCGGCGAACACCAAGCTGTACTTCACAAAGCCGGCCCAGTTGCAAATGGTTGATGGCAATGGACAGCAGGGGCCCGGCAACGTGGCTCTGGCCGCTCCTCTCCGGGTGAAAGTCACAGACCAGTACGGGACAAAGGTGAGGGGCGCGCAAGTAACCTTCTCTGTGCTCACGGGCAATGGGACGTTCATTGAGCCGCAGCCGGTGTCCACCGACGCAGAGGGCATTGCCACAGTCCATTATGTGATGGGCAGCGTTGGCCTCACTCAGACGATACGCGCCACCTGTGATGGTGTATCGGGAGGTGCGGTTGACTTTACTGCCACCATCGCCCCGCACCAGGTGGCGGGCAACGTGCGCTATCCGGACGGGTCGATTCCAGCGACGGCGAGCTTCACCGCATACAAGGCCACCTACCCGAGCGAGACCCTAAGCCAGAGCTCCCCGGGATGCGGCTATGGCGCTGGCAGGTATTGGATTCAGTGCGAGAACTTTCCTCACACCTGGACTCCTGGTGAGACACTGCACGTTGAGGTTCGCGATGGTGGGGTCGGCTACGGTCGGGGCTCGGTGGTCCTGTCCAACGCTTCGGTCGACTCTCTGAATCTTGTTATCACCGTCTTTACTCGGCAGGCCACAATAGCCACCACGCCGCCAGGGCTGCAGGTGGTGGTGGACGGGCAGACGTATGTGGCGCCGCAGGCGTTTACGTGGATCCAAGGCTCATCCCACACCATCTCGGTGCCGTCGCCGCAGATGGCGAGCCAGGGGACGCGGTACGTGTTCAGCGCCTGGAGCGATGGAGGGGCGCAGACCCATGCGGTGACGGTGCCAGCTTCTGACTTTACCTGCACCGCCGGCTTTGTGACCGAACATGAGCTTACGGTCACGTCCGAACACGGCTCCCCGTATGGTGGGGGGTGGTACGCAGCCGGCAGCACTGCTTCTTTCGGCGTCACATCGCCTGACACCAGCGCCGCAGGTGTGCGGTACCTTTTCCTTGGCTGGACGGGGAGCGGAGCCGGTTCGTACACCGGCCCAAATCCGGTAGTTAGCGTTATCATGAACGGGCCCGTGGCAGAGCAGGCGGCGTGGCGGACGCAGTACTTGCTCTCCATCGCATCCTTGCACGGCTCACCCTCCGGACAAGGGTGGTACGACGCCGGCTCGATGGCGCGCTTTGCCGTCACCTCGCCAGAGGTGCATGGCGCCACCCGCTACGTTTTCACCGGTTGGTCAGGCCACCACAACGGCACCAGTCCGGCGGATTCGGTGCGCATGGATGGGCCAAAAAGCCTGGCTGCCGAGTGGGCGACCGAGCACTATCTGAACGTGGTGACACCTTACGGCACACCCTCTGGTCAGGGGTGGTACCGGGAGGGAAGCACCGTCCAGTTTGCGGTCGCACCGGGGATAATTCCGCTGAACGGTGGGGCCCGGCGCGCGTTCGTGCGCTGGACAGGGAGCGGAGCGGGCTCGTACAGCGGCACCGATACCGCGGCCAGCGTGGTTGTGGCAAACCCGATCACAGAAACAGCCTCCTGGAAGACGCAATATTGGCTCACTACTGCGGCCAGTCCACCCGAGGGGGGGAGCATCGTGCCCGCTCCACCCGGGCTCTGGGGCGACAGCATGGCGGTGGTGACGCTTGCGGCAACGGCCAACCTCGCGGGGGGCTACACCTTCGCCGGCTGGTCCGGTTCCCTCTCCGGAACGGCCAACCCCGTCTCGCTGACCATGAATGGGCCAAAGAGCGTCACCGCCAACTTTACGCCCCCTGGTCACGTGCGGGTAACCACCGATCCTGCCGGGCTGTCGGTAGTGGTCGATGGCGGCACCTACACGACACCTGCCGACTTTCTGTGGGCAGTGGGCTCTACGCACACAATAGCCGTGCTTTCGCCCCAGCAGGGAGCACCGGGGGTGCGGTATGTATTCTCATCATGGAGCGACGGCGGGGCGCAGAGTCACACCGTCGTTGTGGCGGGCGAAGCGCTCTACACAGCGCGCTTTGCCACGGAGTACTATCTCAGCCTTGCCATAGCTCCTGAGACAGGAGGGAACCTGGTACCTGCGCCACCAGGCGGCTGGTACACCCAGGGCGCTCCGGTCGTACTTACCGCCACGCCGAATCAAGGGTACGTGTGGACTGGCTGGTCGGGGGACTTGGTAGGACTGACCAACCCCACCACAGTGGTGGTGAACCGGCCCCTGTCCATTACTGCCAACTTTGTCACGCTGAGGCAAGTCGTAGTGAGTACCAGCCCGGCGGGCCGGCAGATCGTGGTGGACGGAATTCCCTACCAGGCGCCTCAGACCTTCTCTTGGCCCACAGGCAGCAGACACAGCCTGCTTGCTCCCTCCCCTCAGAGCCTAAGTCCGGGCAGTCGCTACCTGTTTTCGTCCTGGAGCGACGGCGGGGAGCAGAGTCATGAGGTGGTCGTCAACGACGTTTCTTCGTACGTGGCGACCTTTGTGCTGCAACACTACCTGACGACGCGTACTAACCCGGTTGGAGCAGGCACCGTAACTCCGGCTCCCCCTGGGGACTGGTACGAAGACGGAAGCCAGGTGCAAGTAGCCGCCTCGCCAAACCAGACGCTGGGGTACCAATTCTGGGGATGGAGTGGCGACGTCGACGGGACCCAGAGTCCCACCACGGTTCTCCTCGATACCCCAAAGGTGGTGACCGCCAACTTTGGCATCGGGGCGTATGCACCTCCGACCATTGTCTTTGCGTATCCTTCGCCCGGTGCTGTGGGCGTCCCGAGAAACGCGTCCGTGTATTTTGCCCTGCAAGGGCGCTCCGCTGGCATTGACATTGGTTCTCTACTGGTCGAGGTGGATGGCGTGAGCGTAATCCGCAACGGCGTTGACCAAACCGGCGGCAGGGCCTGGCTGCTCATGGTGGGGGAGACGCACACCGTAGGGTATCGTCCGCGCGTCCCTTACAGTGCCAATGCCCCAATTCAC
>JBBIKH010000052.1:0-6708 GCA_037445575.1 bacterium | reverse complement strand
GTTGTGACCAGGATTATCACCTCGGTGGGCTGGAAATTACTCTCACCTTTGTAACCTGGCTAGACTCTGGGTTCAATTTGGTCCGAATGACGGTGGACCAAGTGGGAGGCCAGGTGATCTCTGAGCGCACAGGTATTGAACTGACCATCCCGCCGGGCGCGCTGCCAGGACCCGTGCCCATTGAGGTCGGCTTCATCTGGCATCCACCCGCGCTTTCAGACACCCTCAAGGTTCTTGAGCTGTACCATTACTTTGGTCCGGACGGGCTCCAGTTTGCGGATTCTATCACGGTGGGGATCGAATACACGTCCGACCTTCTGCAGGAGGCAGGGGTGGCAAGGGTGGAAGATGTCCCCTGCTACCGCTACTCGAGCCGGCAGGGCGTCTGGTCGCGAACCCCGGTGGTTGCGGCCAACGAACAGAAGCTGTTTGTGCGCCTCAAGGAGTTCTGCTACCTGACTCTGGCTGTGCCAAAAACGAGCGCAGTAGTGGACGCCCCTGGCGGACCACCTGAGCAGCTCACGCTTCTGCAAAACTACCCGACCCCGTTTAATCCCATGACTGCATTGGAGTATCAATTACCTACTGCCGGATGGGCGAGGCTGGCGATCTACAATGTGCAAGGGCAGCTGGTCACCGTGCTTTGCGACAATGAGCTGCCGGCCGGCGTCCACAAGGCCTTATGGGACGGTTGCGACGCACGGGGAGAGGCGGTGGGCAGTGGCATTTACGTCGCGGTGCTGACGCATGGGGGGAAGACTCAAAAAGTGAAGCTGTTGCTGACCCGGTAAGCTCGATGCCGTCGCGCCCGGGTGCTTACCCTGTGGTGGCGCCCTGGCGCGGCGGCCTCATCGCCCTGTTCAAGACCTGCACAATCCGGCAGGCAAGCAGAGTCTCGATCCGCGCTTGTTCTCCCTCCCGGAAAATTTCTCTTGACTTGCTGCAGAATTGTTGTAGATTTGTACAAGAATTTTAACCGCGCTACCGGGAAAGGCTCTTCTTCGTTCGTGGCTCTTGAGGATACCAGGAGGAGAGGCGCGCAGGACCGTTGGTGTGTTTCTCGGTGAGAATGGGTGCAATTATTGTGCAGGTCCTGCACGCTGGCGCGTGGCTATGACCGCCGTGAAAGCAAGGATGCAACCGATGGGCCTTGATGAACGTGAAACGGAACATCGGGGGGCGGTTGGTCATGAGGACAAAGTTCCCGGCGGCGGGCAGCCAAGAGCGCGGAGTGGGAGGCTCAACCGGACGCAGCAGGTGCTTGGTGGGTGGATGAACGGAGGTGTCAACGCTGTGGTACGCAAGGGCGCAAAGTGGGCTTTGGCGATCGCGTGTGTGGCCACCCTGTTGGTGGTGCGCATGTGGCAAAGTGGGAAGGGTGAGGAGCAGTTCAGCCCTACGACAAAGGTGCCGGGTCCGCAGGTGTCGGCTGCGCAACAGTTCAGCCAACAGGCAATAAGTGGAACCCGTGAGGTGCCGCATCAGGCCGGACGCAAAGACGGGCCCTTGTCGGCGGCAAGAGCAGAGGCAGCGGGACCAGCCGAGCCCGCTAACCCTACCACGGTCTCTGGCGAGGTAGAACCTTCGCCGACACACCCAGGAGAAGACTGCAAGGACGAAGCGTCGGTGGCCCGAGGGAGGAGTTGGATCGCCGCGCTGCGAAGCGGAAACCTGGAGCGACTGGAAAGGCCTGTACCTCCGCCTGAGCAACAGGGAGAAGGCGAAGCCGAGGTGCGCGATGTGCGCTCGCCAGCGTTCATCGCCGAGGTCCTTGCCCGCCATAATCAAGAAATCCAGGAGTGCTATCGGCAACGGGTCAAGATCAACCCATCGCTGGAAGGGCGCATCGACGTGCGCTTTGAGGTCGCCCCAGACGGTTCGGTGAGCAAGGTTGAGATTGTTGAGTCCACCCTTGGCGACGCCGAGCTGGAGTCGTGTCTGGTCAACTGCATGCTGCGATGGAACGACTTTGGGCGCTGCGCTCGCCAAGAGGGCCCGCACGTCTATCGGCAGCAGTACACCTTCGGAGTAGAGAATAAATAGTCGGGAGCACACGGCCAGGTGAACCAAGGCGGACAGAGCACTGTTCGCCTTTTCTTTTGTCCTCCGGTTTTATCTATTCGAACGCAGGCACGAATGACGACCTGCTTCATGAACGCAAAGGCTGAGCATACCGCTGGCACGGCTCCCATGGTGCCAATATCATCGGGAGACGCTGCGGCTGGCGCAGATCTTGCGCCCTGATCAGAAGTGGGAGGGAAGTGCAGCCGGGGGTGGCTCTGCCGCACGTAGAGAGTGAGAAAAGGGGTTGCATGCTCACCTTGGATTGCGTATATTTTCCGCGTGAGGTCGAGCCCATAACCATGGACGTGCACCAACCCACAACGCCAGGCAGCGACAGCTACCGCACGGTGGCCCGCTATGCAGGGCACGAGATCAAAGTAGAAGGTTCCCGCTTTGTCGGCCGGGTTCGGGCGGTAAGCACCCACGCGGAAATCGGCGGCTTTCTTGCCGACATCCAGCGCACTTTCCACGATGCCACGCACCACTGCTTTGCCTACCGTCTTGGCTGCGGAGCCCAGATGAGCGTTCGTTTCAGCGATGCGGGCGAACCGCCTGGCACTGCCGGCAGACCTTTGCTGGTTGCCCTGGAGGCGCGGCAGCTCACCAACACCATCGTGGTGGTCACCCGGTACTTTGGAGGGGTGAAGCTGGGTACGGGTGGACTGGCACGCGCGTATGGCCGGTGTGCTGCAGAGACCTTGGATCGCGCCGGCGTGGTGGAACGATTCCTGACCACTTCCTTTGCGGTCACCTTTCCCTACCCTTTACAGCACGCGGTGCTGCAGGTGATTCGGCAAGTGCAGGGTGAGGTGCAGGCGAGCGACTTCCGAGACGTGGCCACCTTGTTAGTAGCAGTGCGTCAGGGCCTTGTCGAGCAGTTTCTTAAGCGCCTTGCGGACGCCACCTCGGGCAAGGCAGTAGTCAAACCGGCATAGGGGAGGCGGCTACGAGCATGTCTTGGGCGGGTCTGGTGCTGGCACTGGCGCTCAGTGTCTTTTTCTCAGGCACCGAGGTAGCATTTGTAGCTGCCGACCGCATGCGCTGCGAGATCGCACAGCGCAGTGGGCAACGCGGGGCGCGCCTGGCCTATGCTTTCGTCCACCGTCCCGAGCGCTTCATCTTCACAACCTTGGTCGGCAACAATCTTGCGACCGTGCTCTTCTCTGCACTGGCCGTCCTTTTGCTACAACCACGCCTTTCACCGGGGACCATCATCCTCGTCTCCTCTGCGGTCCTGCTCGTCGTGGGCGAGATTGTCCCCAAGACGGTGATGCGCGAGCGGGCACAGCGAGCCGTGCGCAGACTGGCATATCCCCTGCGTGTATGTGAGCTGGTGCTGTGGCCAGTGAATTTTGTCCTGCAGCGGGTGGTGCTTCTCCTGGTAGGGTCAAAGGGTGCGAATGCCCGCACTGCATACGCCCTCTTCTCCCGCAAAGACTTGACCGTGCTCCTGAGGCAGAGTTTTGCCGCAGGCACTATTGCCGAGCACGAGCGTGATATGATCTCGCGCCTGCTGCACCTGACAGCACGGCCGGTCAGGGCCATTATGGTGCCCCGCGTGGATATGGTGGCCCTGCCGTTGACCAGCTCCCTGCACCAGGCCCAGCGGCTGTTCCGCCAATCAGGGTATAGCCGCCTGCCGGTGTACCAGGGGACGCTGGACAATATCAAAGGGATCGGCCACGGGCGGGCCCTACTGAGTGGTCCAAGGTCGCTTGCGGCCATCGTGCGGCCAGTGATCTTCGTGCCGGAGACGACCTCCTGCTACCGGTTGCTCTTGGAGTTCCGACGGGCCGGGATGGGTGTGGGAGTGGTGCTGGACGAATACGGGGGAACGGCGGGCATGGTCACGCTGGAGGATGTGCTGGAGGAACTGTTCGGCGAGATCGAGGATGAGCACGATGAAAGCCGCCAGATGTGGCGGTTGCTGCCGGAAGGAGGGGTCTGGGCAGAGGGGCGAACGAGCATAGAAGAGCTGAACGCGGCCATGGGGTGGAAACTACCGCACGGACCGTTCAGCACCGTGGCCGGACTGGTGCTGGCGCGCACGGGCAGAATCCCAAAACGGGGTGAGACAGTACGGGTGGGCGCCTACGAACTGGAGGTGGTCCGCGCCACCAGGAAGCGGGTGCTTTCCGTCAAGGTGCGGCGCCTGATGGCCTAGGGTGCGCGAGGTCAAAACGACGTGGCCAAGCAAGCGTTGGCGCGGCTACGGCGGCCTCCGTCTGGCGAGGCGCCCTGCCGTCATCTGGTTTGCAGATGGCGGAGTCGTTTCCCCTTGCGCCTCGGTGGGAGCCTATCACCAAAGTCCTGATGGGGCGGACATCGCCGCGCCTCACAGCGCCCCTGCCGCAGGGCATGGCCATTCTTGCGGCTCCATTTGCCTTGCCCCGTTTGGCCTTGACGCAGCCGTGTGGAGGCGCCCACAGAGGCGGGGATGGTTGCTGTTTTCGCAATGGCGTAACCCAAGCTTGCTGGATGATGTGCGACCATGTTGCGTCGTGGGCGGACGAGAGGCTGGGGTGTACCTGGTGCGGCTGGAGTATGGCGGCCAATCGCTGAGCCGAAAGGTGCTGCTGGTGAGGTGAAGGGGCGCTCTCCGCGTGCTTGCAAACTGTGCATAAAGGGCTTGACAGGGGGTCATTTTTTATCTTTAGCCTGAGAGAGGGAGGCAGGGAAGGGAGGGGATCTGGGCCACCGCTGACGTTTGTGGGAGGTATCGGCCATGAGAGAAGGTGTGAAGCTGACGTGCCTCGCGGCTCTGGGCTGCGCGGCGCTTTTTGTTTCGTGCACGCGCGACAAGACTCCACTGGGGCCTGCGCCGGGGCCGGTGGGGGTGTCCCCAGCATGAGATCCCCTGGCCCAGCCTGGCCAATAGCCCGTGGCCGATGCACCGGCATGACCCGCAGCTCACAGGAAGAAGCCAGTACCGTGGACCGCGCAAGGGGCGCATCAAGTGGACCTTCACCCCTGAGGAAGGGGGGCTGGTGTGGGAAGGGATCGTCATTGGGGTGGATTCAACTATCTACTTCACCACCGTCTTTGCCGGAACGATCGGTGCGCGAAAGGCGTTCATCTACGCCCTGCGGCCGGACGGGACAGTGCGGTGGAAGCATGGGTTCGACACGCCGTGGGGCGAAGGGTTTTCGGTCCCTTTGATTTCCGCCGACGGGGCGCTGTGGGTGACCGGGCCCGGTTGGTATCTGTACGCATTTAGCCCGGACGGCGACATGTTGGCCAAGGTGCCGATAGAGCATGGTTCGGACCTAACTGTCGGCCCGGACGGGACATTCTACATGTCCCGTTATGTGGCGCCCTCTGGTTTCGCCCTGTACGCACTGACCCGAGAAGGGGTGATCAAGTGGCAAACGAGCACTGAGGGAGGTATTCGCTACTGCGGTGGCGGCATGTCCCCGCAGGGGGATGTGGTCTATGCCTTCTGTGTCAGCGCGGAAAGGCAGGACCGTGTGGAGGCGGTGGGTGCCTTTGGGGCAGACGGGACGCTGCGCTGGAAGTATCTCCTCCCGGGCAAGCTGTACATGGTCACCCCACTGCTAGTGGACTGCCGGGGGGCGATCTATTTTGCCGGGCACGATGGAGGGGACCTACCGCGGTTGTATTGCTTGTCCCCGGAGGGTGAGCTTACCTGGTCTGCAGGGACTTCTGTGAGCGGAAGCGACGAACTGACTACTGACAGGGAAGGGAACGTCTACCTCGGTTCCTGGGGAAATAGCCACCTTTTGTCTTCAGTGGACTGCACTGGACAGCCGCGGTGGACCTACCCTCTTGGCACGCCTGCCCTTATGCTGGGCCAATATGTGACTGCGAAGGGGTGGTGTATTCTTTCACGGATCGGGTTGTCTCCGTAACCAGCCAAGGGAGGTTACTCTGGGAAGTCCCCTAGAGGGGCGCTTTACAAGGATTGCTGCGCCGGCTATTGGAGCCGACGGGACTTTGTTCGTTGGCACCTTTGGTGAGCCAAGCCGGCTATACGCGATTGAATAGGAGGTAACCATGAAGGCGAAGCTCTTGGCAGCGATGTTGGCCAAAGGCTTGCTGCTTGTGGCTTGGCAGGCATCGGCCCAACGGGTCGAGCTGCATACGCGGGAACTCGTGATGAACGTGATAAACGGGATCCCGTACGCCACGGTAAGCTTTGCCGCAAATGCTGACTTCCCGGTCTGGGACCAAGAGGGCCGACTCACCCAGGCCGATGAGTACACTAACCCCGAGGATCTGGAAATCGTTCTGGAGGCAGATGGAACATATCAGAAAGGGGACACAGGTTGGGATATCACGAGTTCTAAGGTACTGTTCCCTGGAGATGACCCCGCCCCGTACCTGGGCCGTGGATACTACACCATTACCCCTTCTGGAGTTGATGGTACGGCCCGGAAGCTCTCCAGCCCACGCCACCGCACAACTACACCTGCACCAATGCTGGCCAAATAGGGCAACACCCGCACTTCACCTGGGAGAGGCCCGAAGCGCTAACAGGGGTCAGTTTTACGTACAAGGTCTACCGCAGGAGGGAGAGCGGCTCCTGGACTTGCCTTGCCGCCGGACTGACCGGCCGTGAGTAGACCGACGAGGAGATCACCATTGACCCGCGCTACGGCCTTGACTACCTCTACTGTGCCACTG
>JBBIKH010000051.1:16767-17096 GCA_037445575.1 bacterium | reverse complement strand
ACGCCTGCTGCCTCTTGGCTTCAAGAACAGAGCCCGGCAGGTCTATTCACAAGTGAACGATTACCGGCACAGCCCGTGGCTCTTGGCGGAAGTATTGGGAGTGTCCCTGGTGGTGCAGCTGCTACGGGTGGCTGTGCACTACTTGGCTGCCCTGGCGCTGGACATACGGGTGAGCTTTTTGTTCTTCTTGGTCTTTGTGCCGATTATTGCGCTTCTTTCCAGTCTGCCGGTCTCGCTTGGAGGGATCGGAGTACGCGAACAGAGCGGTGTTCTGCTGTTCGCCCGCATCGGTGTAGGGGAGCCAGGAGCAGTAGCCATGCAGTTCTTGG
>JBBIKH010000051.1:0-16757 GCA_037445575.1 bacterium | reverse complement strand
ACCTGGTGGGTGTTGGTTGCACCGTGCCTGGGGTGGTGATCTTGGTCCTGCGGCGCGAGCAGCGCCGGGCCGACTCGCCAACGCCCTCCTTGGCAGCGTCGATTGTGAGGGGTAACAAGGAGAGGAGATAGACAATGCGATGGCGGCTGACGTTTACCTTGTGTGGGCTCGGCCTTGCCACGGCGCTAGTGGTTCTTGGGGCATGTGGCACGAAAAAGCCAGGCTATGGGTCTGAGGACCTGATTATCGCCTTGGCGGATTCGAGCGAATGGGAGGTGCTCCGTCCCGCGGTGACCACGGTCTTTGAACGGGAGGTCTTTACGCCTCACCCCGAACCGGTGCTTCGCGTGCGCTGGGTTTCTCCAGAAAAGTGGAGCACATTCAAGCGGTATCACTCATTCCTGGTGGTTGGCTCCCTGGAGAGTGCGACTATGCAGGGGCTGTTCCGGAACATGCTGTCAGCTGCGGACATGCGCCGGGTTGAACAGGACAGCAGTTTTCTGTTCAAGAAGGAGAACCCCTGGGCGTTTGACCAGCTCTTGATCGTCGCCGTGGCAAAGGATACTACCACCTTGACCCGCAAGCTGCACGAACATGCAGACCGACTCTACGCCATGATGCTGGAGCACGTGCGCCAGGTGATGACAAAACAGATGTTCGGAAAGCATGAACAGAAGGCGCTGTCGGAAGAGCTACTGAAGAAGTACGGGTGGACGGTGCGGGTGCAGCACGATTATTACCCTCTGGAGAAACCAGGCGACCGCATCGTTTGGTTGCGGCGCATCCCCCCTGAAAGGTGGTTCCTGGTGCACTGGGAGGAGAGCGATGATCCTTCCCGCCTGACGCCTGAGTGGTGCATCGAGAAGCGAAAATGGATCGGGGAAAGTTTCTACACCGGTGAGCACATCGTTGATGGCTACACCAAGTGGGAATGGGTGGATTTCAACGGGAGGCGGGCCATCGAGATGTGGGGGCTGTGGGAGGACAGCGTGAAAGTGGTGGGCGGGCCGTTCCACTTGTATGCGTTTTACGATCAGGGGACGGCCAGGCTGTTCTTGATCGACATGGCCTGTTTTGCCCCAGGGGAGCGGAAGATGCCCTACATGCGGCAGATGGACGTCATGGCTCGCACCTTTCGTTCGCGGCAAAGCCTCGGAGGATGAGAACGTGGGCCCACGCCAGTCAGTAGGCAAGAAAGTTGCCATTGTCATGGGGAGTGAGTCCGACCGCGCGACGATGAGCGCGGCCGAGTCGACGCTGGTGCACTTTGGTGTCCCATTCGAAACGTTTGTTCTCTCGGCGCACCGGACGCCGGAAGCCACTGCCGACTTTGCAAAGAAGGCAGCAGAGCGCGGCTTTGCGGTGGTGATCGCAGGGGCCGGTATGGCCGCCCACCTTCCCGGTGTGGTGGCAGCTCACACGACTCTCCCGGTTATCGGCGTGCCCTTGGACTCGTCCCCGCTGCGGGGAGTGGATGCTCTCTATTCGATTGTGCAAATGCCGAAGGGAGTGCCGGTTGCCACCGTGGGGATTGGGGCGGCCGCCAATGCCGCCATCCTGGCCGTGCAGATTCTCGCCACGGCGGACCAGGAGCTGGCAGGTGCGCTCGCGCGCTTTAAGCAGGCAGGAAGCATGCTCCCGAAGTAGGACGGCGGACAGAGCGCAACACGCGAGGTGATGCCATGCGCCGCTATTTCCGATTTGACGAATTAGGCACCAACTACCGCACCGAGATCCTTGCTGGGGCCACCACGTTTATCACCATGGCCTACATCGTGGTGGTTAACCCCCTGATTCTTGCCGGGGCAGGGATCCCGGTGGGGCCGAGCACCGTGGCTACCATTCTCGCTGCCTTTGTGGGCACGCTGCTCATGGGCCTCTACGCCCGGCGCCCCTTCGCCATCGCACCTTACATGGGCGAGAATGCCTTCATCGCGGTGACTGTAGTGGGTACGCTTGGCTACACCTGGCAGCAAGGATTAGCCGCGATCTTCATCGGCGGCGTCTTGTTTGTGGTAATTACGCTCCTAAAGCTCCGCGGGTGGCTGGCCTCGGCAGCCTCCGAGAGTATGAAGTACAGCTTTGTGGTGGGGATTGGTCTGTTCTTGACCTTCATCGGCCTCACCGACATGGGGCTGGTGGTGCCAGGAGCCCCAGGAGGGCCGCCAGTGCAGCTGGGCGATGTGACCAGCGCCCATGTGCTCCTGGGCGTCCTCGGCTTTTTCCTGATGGCCGGACTGATGACCTTGCGCGTGCGCGGGAGCATTCTCATTTCCGTCATTGTGGTGACGCTCCTGGCCAACCTACTGGCAGCGGTGTTCGGCGTGGACATTCCACTGCTGAAGCCACTCCGGGGTGTCCCAATTAGCCTTCCGCCTGATCCGACTCCGATCATGTTCAAACTGGATTTCGGGCGTGTCTTCACCTGGGGATTTGTCCCGGTCCTGTTGGTGGTGTTTCTGATGGACTTTATGGACACCATGGCCACCCTCATCGGCGTGTCGGCGCGCGCGGGCTTTTTGGATGAGCATGGCAATTTGCCGGAAATCGAAAAACCTATGCTGGCAGACGCCATCGCTACCGTAGTTGGGGCGCTGTGTGGCACGACCACCACCGGAACTTATATCGAGTCGGCGGCCGGGATTGAAGAGGGAGGTCGCTCCGGATTTGCCTCCGTAGTGACCGCGCTTCTGTTCCTTGTGGCACTCTTCTTCTGCAAGTTCGTGGAAGCGGTGCCTCCATTTGCCTATGGCCCGGCGCTGGTGATGGTGGGAATGCTCATGATGAAGCCTGTGACCAACATCAAGTTTGATGATCTGACAGAGGTGGTGCCGTGCTTTGCAGTGATCGTCCTCATGAGCTTCACGTACAACATGGGCGTAGGTATGACTGCCGGATTTGTGCTTTACCCGCTGGTCAAGGCTGTTGCTGGCAGAGTCAGGGAGGTAACCCTTCCAATGTGGGTGCTGAGCGGGCTGTCGCTGCTCTTTTACGTTTTTCACTACTTCCTGAAAGCATAGCAACGACGTCATGCGTACGCAAGGCAGAGCAGGTGTACGAGCAATGAACGGAGGCACAGACCGGGCCAGGACCATTGGGGTCATCGGCACGTTCGTGAGCGATCTGATTGAGCCCTACGGAGGCCCCCCGACGCGGAGCCTCGGGGGCATCTACTACACGCTCACCTACCTAGCTGCGGTTTTCGAGCGCGGCTGGGTCATTCGGCCCCTCGCCATAGTGGGCAGCGACATATTCGACCAGGTGTGTAACCGCCTTGCGGTCTATCCACAGATTGACCTCAGCCTCTTGCAGCGCGAGGAGCGCCCCAACACACAGGTCCGGCTCACCTATGTGACGGAAAACGTGCGGCAGGAAGTGACCACTGAGCCCATGAGGTCGCTGCCCTGGGAGGCGGTGCAGGAGCTCCGCAACTGCGACGTCATTTTGGTCAATTTTATCACCGGCGCTGAGCTGACGCCGGAGTGCTTTTCACGTCTTTCGGAAGAGGCATCGGGGCTCATTTACGAGGACTATCACAGCTTGGCCTGGGCACGAGACCCGCAGGGAAAGAGGTTCCTGCAGAAGAATCGCCATTGGCGGCAGTGGCTCGCCTGTGCGGATGTGACCCAAATGAATGAGCACGAGGCCTCATCTTTGCTCGGACGTGACCTGCCTCTGCCCCATGCAGCACTGGAGGAACTGGCCCACCAGGCACTGCAGGGCAGGGGGAAGATTCTGCTCGTGACTAAGGCCGAGAAAGGGGCGTTCGTGGCGGAAAAGACCACCAGCGGCCTTCGCACAGCGAGCATGCCTGCTGTGGCGGTGGAGCGGGTGGTGGACCCAACCGGTTGTGGGGACGCATTTGCAGCCGGTTTTCTCCATTGCTATCTTGAAACCGGCGATGCACAGCGTGCAGTCGATTTCGCGAACAAGGTGGCGGCCATCAATTGCACCTTGTTGGGCGCCGAGAACGCACAGGCAATCGCCGTGGGGTTGGAGCGACTTCGCGCGGAGTCGACAAGGAACGAAAGTGAGAGGAGTATGGCGAGGTGAAGGTACTGCTTACGGGGTGCAACGGGTTGTTAGGGCAGAACATGGTGGCACGCAAACCCTCGCAGGTGGAACTGTTCGGCGTCGACCTTGCGGAGGGCTTTCTCGGTACCGCCGGCGAGTTGGATTACTTCCGAGTTGACCTGCGAGACCGCAATGCGGTCAAGAAACTGGTGACGACGCTCAGGCCGGAGTGGATCGTTCACACGGCCGGCTACAACAACGTCGATGGCGCCGAGAGGGAGAAGGAGGCATGCTGGCAGGGGAACGTGGTGGCTACTGAGAACCTGGCGTGGTCTGCAGAAGGCAGTGGCTCGCGGCTACTCCACCTGTCCACGGACTATATCTTTGACGGGCAGAAGGGCCCCTACGCGGAGACAGCGCGCCCAAATCCGCTCGGTTACTATGGCAAGTCCAAGCTGGCCGCGGAGAATGTCGTCAAGGGGAGTGCGGTCCCTTACGCCATCGTCAGGACGATGGTGCTCTACGGCTACGGCAACCAGGTGCGGGAGAACTTTGCAACCTGGTTACTGGCAAGGCTTGCCGCGGGCCAGGAGGTGAAGGTGGTGACCGACCAGGTGGGGAACACCACCCTGGCCAGTGAGCTTGCGGATGCATTGTGGCGGATGCTGGCGCAGGGCGTAAGTGGCGTCTACCACGTAGCGGGAAGGGAGATCGTGAGCCGCTACGAATTCGCGCTGAAACTGGCCCGGGTCTTTCAGTTGGACCAATCGCTGATCAAGCCGGTGCCCACCGCGGAGCTGGCGCAGGCTGCCCCTCGACCGTTTCGTTCCGGACTCGTCGTGGAGAAGGCACACGCGGAATTTGGCATTCTCCTGTCCGCAACCGAGGAGGCGCTCTCCCGCTTCCGCCAGGAGCTAGAGGCGGCCAATTCGCCGCTGGTAAGGAGCACGAAGGAGCAAGGTGCGTAGCCTGCCCATGAAGACGTTGGTGGTCGTCCCCACCTACAACGAAGCTGACAACATCGACAAGCTGGTGCCCATGATTCTGGCGCACACGCCCGCGGGCACGGAGGTGTTGGTGGTCGACGACGCCTCCCCTGATGGCACGGGGGACATCGTCAAGAACATGGCTGCCAGGGAGAGGCGGGTTCACCTCCTGCAGCGCGAGCGAAAGCTCGGCCTGGGCAGCGCGTACGTGCAGGGCTTCAAGTACGCCCTGCAGCGGGACTTTGACTTCATCGTCGAAATGGACGCCGATTTCTCCCACGACCCGAGGGAGATCAACCTGCTCCTGGAAAAGGCGGCACAAGGCGGATGCGACCTGGTGGTGGGTTCGCGGTATGTTGACGGGATTACCGTGACGCGGTGGCCACTCAAGCGCCTGGTGCTGAGCATTGGGGCAAGCAAGTACGTACGGGCCATTACCGGCCTCAAGATCCATGATTGTACCAGCGGCTTCAAGTGCTTCCGGCGCCGCGTCCTCGAGCAAATAGACCTGAACACCATCCACTCAGATGGGTATTCATTCCAAATCGAAATGTCATTCAAGGCTTACCGAAAAGGGTTCAAGGTCTGTGAGGTCCCCATCACATTCGTCGAGCGGCGCAGGGGGACCTCCAAGATGTCCAAGAAGATCGTGCGCGAGGCAGTGTGGATGGTCTGGAAACTGCGCCTCTATGACCTGTTCGGCAAGCTGTAGCGGCTGGAACTCTGGTTGTTTGCTTCTCTGAGGCAAGCCATGGGGTTTGCCTTTCTTATCACCCAGTGGTTCAGACCGTTGTCAGTGGAGACAGTAGGCACCCTCAGGAACGCGCGGGAGATAGAGCTTGACTATTTGCGAGCATTTTCGTATGTTGCGTGAGAAGGTTGCACTAAAGAGCGTGCACCGGTCGCTATGAGTTCCAAGCCAGAGCTTGCGGTCATCATCGTGAGCTACAACGTGCGGGACTTTCTTGCGCAGGCACTCAGCTCAGTCCGGAAGGCGGTACAGGGCCTAGACGCCGAGATTTGGGTGGTCGACAATGCCTCCACCGATGGGACGGCGGCTATGGTGGCCCGGTCATTCCCGGAGGTGAAGCTCATCGCCAACCAGAAGAACGTGGGATTTGCCGCCGCCAACAACAGGGTTCTCCGGCAGAGCCAGGCGTATGCCTTCTGCCTGCTCAATCCTGACACTGTGGTGCAAGAGGACACCTTCCGCACCTTGCTGGCATTTCTTCGGGCGCACCCTGAGGTGGGCATGGTCGGGTGCAAGATCCTCAATCCGGATGGCACCCTGCAGCATGCCTGTCGACGCAGCATACCCACCCCCTGGGTGGCATTCACCAAGCTTGTCGGCCTGAGTCGCCTCTTTCCGAGAAGCAGGCTGTTCGGCCGCTACAACTTGACGTATCTGGACCCAGACCAGAGTTACGAGGTGGAGGCAATCTCCGGCTCATTCATGATGGTGCGAGGAGAAGCGGTCGCCAACGTCGGCCTCCTCGATGAAAGGTTCTTCCTGTATGGGGAGGATCTGGACTGGTGCCTGCGCTTCAGGAACGCAGGGTGGAAGAACTATTACGTCCCTACCACGAGGATCATCCACTTCAAAGGCGAAAGCTCGCGCCGCAGCGGGTTTGACAGCCTGAGGCTGTTCTACCAGGCCATGCATCTCTTTGTGCGCAAACACTTTGCCAAACGGTCCTTTTTCCTCCTGAGATGGTTTCTCGTGCTCGCCATCTGGTTGCGCGCGGCGCTATCGTTTGTTCACAGGGCTGCACGGGTGAGTGCGGTGCCCATGGTCGATCTCCTGCTGATGTACCTGGGGGTGACCCTTGCCGTGGCGATCTGGTTCGGTAATCTCGCTCACCTGCTGAACTTTTATGCGGTAAACGCCTTCTATTCGCTCGTGTGGTTGACATGTCTGTCCGCGAACCGCTGCTATGCGGAGCGGCGATTCTCCTCCACGTCGGCAGCGACTGCGGTGCTGGCGGGGCTCGTGATCAACTCCGCGCTAACCTTTTTCTTCAAGCAGTATGGCTTTTCGCGGGCGGTCGTGCTCATTTCGGGGCTCTTGAATCTGGTGACCATTGCAGGTTGGCGTATCCTTGTCCGTCTTCTTCCCCGGCTCGGGTTTCCCTCCAAGGGTACGTTGGGCAAGTCCTTGCTGCGCAGGCGCACCCTTTTAGTGGGCGACCGACGTTCGGTGCGGCAGCTCTTGGCCAGGCTGCGCAGCAGATTTGAGAGTGCTTACGAAGTGGTGGGCGTGGTGAGTCTTGACGGCGCGGTGAGCGGCGATGAAATGGATGGAGTGCCGGTGTTTGCCGCAAGCGGGCAACTGGACGAGCTCTTTCGCGCCCATCGGGTGCAGGAAGTGATCTTTTCCACGGATCGCATCCCCTATGACCGAATTCTTGACCTAATGGACCGCGCCAATCGCTCGCGGGTCAGCTTCAAACTGGTCCCCAGCCATTTGGAGGTCATTATCGGCAAGGCCTCCATCGACAGCCTTGCCGAAATTCCTTTGGTGGAGGTGGAGTACCGCTTCAACAGCCTTTGGCACCGTTCGTTGAAGCGTGCGCTTGACCTCGTTGTTGCCTTGTGTGGCCTGCCATTCGTGGCGGCAGGAGTGCTCTATCTGATGATGGTCCGGCGGTATCGCTTGCGGCGGCGGCTGGTGGTGGGCAGAGAGGGGAAACTCGTGGCAGCGCACGTGTTGGTGGACAACGCCGGCAAAGAGCGCTCGCGCCTTCCCCTGCTGTGGGATGTCTTCCTGGGCAGGTTGACTCTCGTGGGCGCAGAGCTGGTGGGTGAGGCGAGTGGGGAGGTTCCTAAGCAACTCAAGCCAGGCATCACTGGCATAACCCAACTCAAGGGCAGCAGGGGCCTGACTGGCAAGGAGAAGGAGCGCCAGTTGCTCTACTACATGAAGAACTACTCCCTATGGTTGGACGTAGAGATCCTTCTCAAGGCGATGTTTAACGCGTAGAGGAGCAGTATGGGATTCGTCCTGGACTTTGAACGGCCGTTGGTTGAACTGGAGAAAAAGATTGCGGAGCTGAGGGCCTACTCCTCCGCCGCAAACGTGGAGATGGAGGCGGAGATCCGAAGGCTGGAGCAAAAGGCCGCAAAGCTGCGCAAGCAGATATACTCGCGGCTCACCCGGTGGCAGCGAGTGCAGCTTGCGCGTCATCCCCAGCGCCCGTACACTCTGGATTATATCGAGTACATGACCACGGACTTTATCGAACTGCATGGTGATCGGGCGTTTGCTGACGATCCGGCGCTGGTGGGCGGGATCGCCAAGCTGGACGGCAAGCCGGTCGTCATCTTTGGCCAGCAGAAGGGCAGAGACGTAAAGCAGAAGCTTTACCGCAACTTCGGCATGATGCACCCGGAGGGGTACCGAAAGGCCCTGCGGTTGATGAGACTGGCCGCCAAGTACCGACGGCCGGTAATCAGCCTGGTCGATACCCCAGGTGCCTATCCCGGCATCGGCGCGGAGGAGCGGGGGCAGGCCGAGGCCATCGCCCGCAACCTGTTGGAGATGTCGCGTCTGCCAGTGCCCATTATCGTCGCTATCATTGGAGAGGGTGCAAGCGGTGGAGCTCTGGGCATCGGCGTTGGCGACCGTGTGCTGATGCAGGAGAACACGTGGTATTCCGTGATTTCGCCCGAGGGGTGCGCGGCCATTTTGTATCGGGATGCCGGCAAGGCCCCTCAGGCTGCCGAGGCGATGAAGGTGACCGCGCCAGACCTGCTCAAGATGGGAGTCATCGATCGGATCATCCCTGAGCCGGCAGGAGGAGCGCATCACAACCCGCAGGAGGCGGCGGCGCTGGTCAAGCAGGCCATCCTCGAGGAGCTGCCGCCGTTGGAGGAGCTAGCACCCGAGGAGTTGGTGCGGCGTCGAATCGAAAAGTTTGCGCGCATGGGAGCATGGCAGGAGAAGTAGCCCTCGTGCGAAAGGGGTACTCATGAGTACTGCGCGCACCGCGGACCAGCTGCGCGAGGCGCAGGTGCATATACGCCACCTGCGATCGCTGGTGGAGGCGAGCAAGATTATCAACTCGACCCTCGATCTCAGCCGCTTGCTGGAGCTGATTCTCAACACCGCCCTGGAGAACACCGACGCCACGGCCGGCACTATCTACCTGGTGGATGAGGAGCGAGGGGAGATCTGGTCGCGGATGCTTCTTTCGGACAGAAAGATGGAGATTCGCCTGCCCCTTGGTAAGGGAATTGCGGGGCAGGTGGCTCAGACAGGCGCGACCATCAACATCGCGGACGCCTACGCAGATCCTCGCTTCGCCAAGGAGATGGACGAAAGGAGCGGCTTCCGTACCACTAGCGTCCTGTGCATGCCCATGCGCAGCAATGCCGGCAAGGTGATCGGCGTGTTCCAGATTCTCAACAAGAGGGAAGGGCCGTTCACCGCTGAGGATGAGGAGTTTCTCAGTGCCCTCTCGGTGCATGCCGCCATTGCCGTGGAAAATGCGAAGCTCTACCAGCAAGCCTTGGAAAAGAAGCGGTTGGACAGCGAGTTGGCCGTGGCACGCGAGATCCAACAACATCTGCTGCCCGAGAAAAGGCCGGAGGTGCCCGGCTATGAATTTGCCGCTATCAACAAGCCTTGCCGCGAGGTCGGGGGCGACTATTTCGACTTTATTGAGAAGCACCGAGAGTGCCTGGCTTTTGCCATTGGCGATGTGTCAGGAAAAGGGATCCCTGCGGCGCTCCTCATGGCAACCCTCCACGGCGGATTGCATGCGCAGGCGCACAGCCGCAGGTCGCTCGTAGAACGGGTGCAAAACCTCAATCGCTTGGTGTTCGAGAGTACTGCGGCGGGCACGTTCATCACCTTTTTCCAGGGAGAGCTTTGTCCCAGGTCGGGGGAGGTCACCTATGTCAACTGCGGCCATAATCCACCGCTGCATGTGGATCGCAAGGGTCAGGTGACCAGGTTGACAAAGGGAGGCCTGATCCTCGGGGCCCTCCAGGAAAGCGTCTACGAGCAAGGGTCACTCACCCTTCGGCCTGGAGAGATGCTGGTGCTTTTCACAGATGGGGTGACCGAAGCCTGCGGTAGCCGGAAGCAGCAGTACGAGGAGAAAAGGCTACTAAGGGTAGTCGAGCGGTATCGGCACAAGACCGCCGAGCAAGTGCTGCAAGCAGTGACCGACGATGTAGAACGTTTTTGTGCGGGTGTTCCGCAGGCCGATGACATTACCCTCATGGTCATCCGCAGGGTCGGTGCGGTTGAAGTATAGGAATTACGATCCGGGACATGCGGTTTGGTATGAGCCCTGCAAGAGGGGCTCTGCAGGTGCCGGCACGGTGGCACATCACACAAGGGAGGTGCTTATGGTGGACAAAGAGCTGTTGGAGATCCTGGCCTGCCCCAAGTGCAAGGGTGAGCTGGAGTACGACCAGAAGAACGACAAACTGATCTGCCATGCCTGTCGCTTGAAGTATCGGGTCGAAGACGACATCCCCATTATGCTCATTGACGAGGCAGAGTCATTCTGAGCCGGGGATGCCGAGAAGGCGGGCAAAAACAGCTTGACTATTTGGCCATATTGTGCTAAATTCAAAGTCAAAGTTGAGGGAGGATAACGGTTAGTAAAGCAAAGAGATGTCCGCGGCAACACTAAACAGAGGCGTTCTGCTGCTGAACCAAAACTATGAGCCGATGAGCGTTACCAGCGCCAAGAAGGCGATCGTGCTCATCTACCTTGGCAAGGCGGAAATCATCGAGCGCCATCCTTACCTGGTGCGGTCGGTGTCCACCGTATTGCCCATGCCGAGCATCGTGCGGCTGGTGCGCTTTATCCAGGTGCCGCGGAAGAGGATCCTCCTGACGCGGCGCAACATCCTGAAGCGAGACGGCCACCGTTGTCAGTACTGCGGTACGACCAGGAGTCCGCTCACCGTTGACCATGTGGTGCCTAGGGACCATGGTGGCACCGATAGCTGGGAGAATCTGGTGTGCGCGTGCGTGCGTTGCAATACGCGCAAGGGCAACCGTACTCCTGAAGAAGCGGGGATGCGGCTCTTGCGTCAGCCGCGCAAGCCGAACAACCTCTTCTTCATTCAGCACTTTGTCGGCGTAAGTGATGAGCGCTGGAAGCCGTATCTCTTCATGAACTGACGCGGTTGCGGGCACACCGTGCACAGGCCGATGGCAAAGAACGCAGCGATGGGAGTTATCGGTTTTTGGGCAAGAAGCGAATCTTGAGCGGAATGCGTCCCACAGGGCGACTCCATTTGGGCAACTATGTGGGCGCGTTGGAAAACTGGGTGCGGTTGCAGGGGGAATACCAGAACTTTCACATGGTGGCCGACTGGCACACGCTGACCACCTCATATGAGGACACCAGCACTATTGCCAGCGACACCGTGGAGATGGTGATCGACTGGCTGGCCGCCGGCATCGACCCAAACAAGAGTGTGGTGTTCGTCCAGTCCCAGGTGAAAGAGCACGCGGAGCTGTTCTTGCTCTTTGCCATGTTGGTGACGGTGCCGCGCCTGGAGCGCAACCCTACGGTGAAGGAGCAGGCGAGGGACTTGGGGCTGGAAACCCGCATGTCCTATGGTCACCTTGGCTATCCGGTGCTGCAGGCGGCCGATATTCTCATCTACCGGGCACATGCGGTGCCGGTGGGCGAAGATCAGGTGCCCCATGTGGAGCTCACACGGGAGATTGCGCGGCGCTTTAACGCTTTGTACGGAGAGGTGTTTCCTGAACCAGAGGCCCTGCTTACCGAGTTCGCGCGCCTGCCGGGCCTGGATGGCAACCGCATGAGCAAGTCGGTGGGCAACACCATTCTCCTCGCAGATGAGCCGGAAGAGATCCTGCGCAAGGTGATGATGGCGGTGACCGATCCGCAAAAGATCAGGCGCGGGGATCCGGGCAGGCCAGAGGTGTGCTTGGTGTTCACCTTCCACCGCAAATTCAACCCTGGGGAGGTGGGCGAAATTGAGCGGGACTGCCGGAGCGGGGCGTTGGGGTGCGTTGCTTGCAAGAAAAACTTGGCAGGGAAACTTGCCTCCTATCTCCAGCCCATCAGGGAGAGGCGGAATTACTTTGCCGCCCACATGGATGAAGTCCAGGAGATCATAGCTGAGGGGAACGCCCGAGCGCGTGCGGCAGCGGCCGAGACCATGGCCCTGGTGCGCGCGGCCATGAGGATCGGGTAGACAATGCCGTATACGGTGCGTCTGCAAAAGTTCGAGGGCCCACTCGAACTTCTCCTCTTCCTCATCCGCAAAAATGAGGTCGATATTTTCGATATCCCGATTGCGGAGATTACCGCGCAATACCTCAGGTATCTTGACCTCATGCGTTACCTCGACATCGACGTGGCGGGCGAGTTTATCCTCATGGCCGCCAGGTTGATGCACATCAAGGCGCAGATGCTTCTGCCACGTCCGGAGGCGCTGGAAGAGGAGGTGGAAGACCCGCGCACCGAATTGGTGCTGCGGCTCTTGGAATACCAGAAGTACAAGCAGGTGGCCGTGGGGCTGGCTGAGCTGGAGGAGCGACAGCGCGATCATTACCACCGCCTGCAGGTCGCCTGTGACGGGGATGGCTACGCTGAAGAGGAGTGGGATGCGCATGAGGTGTCGCTCTATGACCTGGTGGCCGCTTTTAGCGTGGTGCTGGAGCGGACATCCCAAGTCACCTATCATGAAATCCGCGAGGCGGAGGCGTCAGTCGATGAGCAGATCGCGTACATCCTGGACTACTTGCACAGGCACGGAGAGGCACTCTTTGCCGACCTCATTGCGGGCCTTGAGAGCAAGCTGGTGATCATCGCTACGTTTCTCGCCCTCCTTGAGCTGATGCGTCGTGGTGCAGTGGTGGTGCGGCAGTCTGCACCATTCGCCGAGATCTGGATATACGGAGCATAATGGAGTTCGAGACCGCCAAGGAGATCATTGAGGCGCTCATTTTCGCCTCGGATGCGCCGGTGACTCTGAGTCGCATCCGGGCGGCCCTGGAAGAGGCTGACGAGGAACTGTTGCAACGGGTCGTGGAGCAGCTCAATGAGGAATATGCCCAGCACGGACACGCCTTTGAGATTCGTCGCGTTGCGGGCGGGTTTCAGATGTTCACTCGCCCCCATCTGGCGCAATGGGTGCGCAAGTACCATCGTGGGCGTGCTCGACAGCGTCTGTCGCGAGCTGCTCTGGAGGCGCTGGCGATTATCGCCTTCAAGCAGCCCATCAGCAGAGCCGAGGTCGCTGCCGTCCGAGGCGTAAACTCTGACGGCGTTTTCAAAAACTTGCTTGAGCGCAATCTGATCACCATGGCGGGAAGAGCCTCCACCGTGGGGCGTCCTGTGCTCTACAAGACCACTGAGCACTTTCTTGCGTACTTTGGCATCAATAGCCTTGCCGACCTCCCTTCGCTGGAAGAAGTGGAGGCGCTTTTAAAGGCGCGTGCCCCGCAGGAGGAGGGCGAACCGACGGTCGTGGAAGCCACCATGGAGAGCCCAGCGCCGGCAGGCAGCAATGGCGATGGTGAGGCTCAATAAGTACCTGGCCAGCTGCGGTATCGCCTCGCGCAGGGCGTGCGAGAAGCTCATTACGAATGGGCGGGTAACGGTTAACGGGCAGATCGTCACCAAACTGGGCACGCGCATTGACGAGGAACACGACGCGGTGGCGGTGGATGGAAAGCTGGTGAGGCCAGCGCCGCAGCGGGTGTACATCATGCTCAACAAGCCCTCCGGCTATGTGACCACGGTGCGCGACACCCGTGGGCGGCCCAAGGTCATGGACCTGGTTCCGGCGACCTTGCGTCTCTTCCCTGTCGGCCGCCTGGATATTGACACAGAGGGGCTCTTGCTCCTCACCAACGACGGAGAGCTGACCCATCGCCTCTTGCACCCGCGCTTCAAGGTGGCAAAGAAGTACCGCGCTCTGCTCGACCGTGAGGTGAGGTCCGAGGATCTTGCAAGGCTGGCAAAGGGGGTTGCCCTGGCCGACGGCATGAGCGCTCCGTGCCAAGTACACGTGACGCCCGAGACTCCGCCCGGCAGAGTGGTGGAACTGACCTTGCATGAGGGGCGCAAGCGCCAAGTAAGGCGGATGTTTGCAGCGCTGGGCTATCGCGTCCTCATGTTGCGCAGGTTGGGCTTGGGCCCACTGTCTTTGGGTGACCTGCCAACCGGGAGCTGGCGGGAGCTCACCCCCGAGGAGGTCGCCCAGCTGCAGGCGGCATGTGCACCTGCCCGCGACGGAGCGAAGGAGCGCGTGACCGACCGCCATGCCCGTGTCGAAGACTGAAAGGGAATGGGTGGAGGAGAAGGGTAAGCAGCTTATTATTGCTATAGACGGGGTTGCTGCCTCAGGTAAGAGCACCACTGCGCGGCTGGTCGCCCAGCGACTCGGGTACCTGTACCTGGACTCCGGGGCGCTGTATCGGGCGCTTACCCTTAAGGTGTTGCAGGAGGGGATTGACCCGAACGACGAGGCCGAGGTTGCAGCCCTGGCGCGCGACACGAAGATCGAGCTCAAGAGCGAGTACGGCGCCCAGCGTGTGTTCCTTGACGGCCGAGACGTGACCGACAAGATCCGGGCGCCCGAGGTGGCGGAACACATCGGCCCGGTGGCCGCTAACAGAGCGGTGCGGGAGCAGATGGTGGGGCTGCAGCGTGCTCTTGCTTCGCATGGTGGCGTGGTCGCCGAGGGGCGCGATATCGGCACGGTGATCTTTCCCAATGCGGACCTAAAGTTCTACTTTACGGCTTCATTGCAAGTTCGGGCGCAGCGCCGCGCTGCCGAGTATGCGGCCAAATCCGTCCAGCTGCCCATGGAGGAGCTAGCGAAGCAGCTCGAACGTCGGGATCGTGATGACAGCAAGCGTGCCCATGGCCCTCTGCAGAAAGCTCCTGGGGCCATCGAAGTGGACACGTCGGACATGAGCATAGAAGAGCAGGTTGAATTCGTACTTGCGAAGGTGCGCGAGTATCTTTCACACCAACCAAAGTCTTGAAGGTGACCGGGACAAGAGCTGGCGCTCTTTACGCGTAGAGGTAGACGAACACGCCGGTTTTTGCGCCGGAGTGGCCCGCGCCATTGCCTTGGCGGAGGAGAGCCTTGCCGCGGGGCAACTGCTCTCCATAGGCCCGATCATCCACAACCCGCTGGAGGTCGCCCGGCTGGAGAAACGCGGGCTGCATGCTCTTCCACAGGAGGAAGTGGAGGGTTCGGATCCGGGCCGGTTGCCGGCACGACGCGTGCTTGTGCGCAGCCACGGCATTTCGGAAGCTCTGCGCTCCCGCCTGGAAAGTGCAGGCCTGGAGCTCATAGACGGCACCTGCCCCATCGTGCGCAAGGTGCAGCAGCTCGTGAAGGCCTACTGCACGCAAGGCTATCGGGTGATGATCTTTGGCAAAAAGGATCACCCGGAGGTGCGGGGTCTTGTCGGCCACTGTCCGCAAGGGGCCGTAGTGGTGGGCTCAGTCGAAGAAGCCCAGCAAGTGGCCCCCTCAGGCGAACCGACGGTGCTCGTGGCTCAGACTACGGCACCCGGGTCCGTGTTTGCGCAAGTAGCGGATGCGCTGCAGCAGCGCATCCCGTCGCTGAAAGTGCATGACACCATTTGCCGCTCCGTAAGGCGGCGCGAAAAGAGCATCGCTGCCTTTGCGCAGGCTCATGACGTGCTGGTGTTTGTGGGCGGCAAGGAGAGTTCCAACTCGCGACAGCTTTTCAGCATCTGTCAGCAGCACAATAGGCGTTCCTTCTGGATCGAAGGTCCTGAGGAAGTGCAGGCCGACTGGTTTGCTGCTGCAGGATCGGTGGGTGTAACGGGTGGTGCATCCACGCCCCGCTGGCTGTTGCAGCAAGTGGCAGATTCCATAGCGCACGCTGCCCGTTCTGACGGGCACAAAAACCACATAAAGGAGGTAGTGCTGAATGATGAACGAAGGATCAACCCAGGCGTTCGAACAGGACGCCGCAGCCAAGAGCGCAACGGAAGGAGGTGAGAGCGCAGCCGCTCAGGTTGGCAGCCAACCTGCATCCGCAGCACCGCAGATCCCTGTGGTGCGGGAACTGCCTGATGACGACATGGAGTACACGCCTGAGGAGCGCGAAGCCCTCATGCGCATGTACGAGGAGACCCTTAGCGATTTTGTCGAGGGCGAGGTTGTCGTCGGGAAGATTCTGGCCGTGGGAGAAAAGGAAGTCGCCGTCGACGTCGGATTCAAGTCGGAGGGCACCATCCCCATTGAGGAATTCCCCAATCCGGCCGAATTGAAGGTGGGCGACGACGTCGAGGTGGTCTTTGACCAAGTCGAAGACCAAGAGGGCCAGCTTGTCCTCTCCAAGCGCAAGGCCGATTTCATGAAGGTGTGGGAGAGAGTCAAGCAGTCCTATGAGCGCGGCGAGATCGTCAAGGGGCGCTGCGTGCGGCGCATCAAAGGTGGCCTGGTGGTGGACATTGACGGGGTCGATGCCTTCCTCCCAGGCTCCCAGGTGGACGTCCGCCCTGTGCGCGACTTTGACGCCTACATCGGTCAGACCCTTGACCTGAAAGTGGTCAAGATCAATCACGCGCGCAAGAACATCGTCGTCTCGCACCGCGTACTGGTCGAACAGGCCATGGCCGGGCAGCGCGAGAAGATTCTCGCCGAATTGGAACGGGGCCAGGTGCTGGAAGGGACGGTCAAGAACATCACCGACTTTGGTGTCTTTATCGATCTCGGCGGTGTGGACGGCCTTCTACACGTCAATGACCTCTCCTGGGGTCGTGTG
>JBBIKH010000050.1:0-17141 GCA_037445575.1 bacterium | reverse complement strand
TCCCCCCTTCGCAACCAACACTCGATAGCCGTACCTGCTCAGCATCCGTTGCCCGAGCTCCAGGATCTCCTCCTGATCATCGACGAGCAGGACACATTCGCTCCCCCCTCGCAACGGCGCGCGCTTCTTGTCCTGTTCCTGCGCTATCTGCCCCACAAGGGCTGGAAGGTAGATGTCAAGAGTCGTTCCCTGACCAGGGGTACTGCTCACCTGGATTTCCCCCTCGTGGCCGGTGACGATCACGTAGACGATCGACAAGCCCAGGCCGGAGCCCTTGCCTTTGGCCTTGGTGGTGAAAAACGGCTCGAAGATATGCTTCAACGTCTCCTGGTCCATGCCCACGCCGGTATCCGACACGCGCAGGCGCACGACCTCCCGCAGCTGCTGGTTCTTGAAGTGGCGCCGCTGCTCGTCGCTAAGGGTCATGTTGTCGGTTTTGATGAGTATCTTCCCCCCCTCGGGCATAGCATCGCGGGCATTGACGCACAGGTTGATGAGCACCTGCTGCAGTTGCACTGGATCCCCGGATACGTAGCGCAGGTCCTTGGCCAAATTGGTCCTTATGGCGATCCCCTCGGGCATGCTGTGGGAGAGCAGCCGAGCCGTTTCCCGCACCACCTCGTTCAGCTGCATGGGTCGCCGTTGCGGCTTGGTGGTGCGGCTAAAGGTCATCAACTGCTGCGTCAGCGAACCGGCCATGGAGGCCAGATCGATTATCTGCGTCACCATGCCGCGCAGGTGGTCGGGAAGCTCCTCCTCTGCGTCCAATAACGAGGCATATCCCAGGATCTCGGTGAGGACGTTGTTGAAGTCATGGGCGATGCCGCCTGCCAGCATGCCGATGCTTTCCATCTTCTGCGCTTGCTGGAGCTGTTCCTCCAAGGAGCGCTGCTGCGTGATGTCGCGCAGCACCACAAAGGCCCCGACCACTTTGCCCCGTTTGCGCCGCGGGGTGAGGTTGACCTCAAGCCGCAAGGGCCTGGCCCCTTTGGTCTGGCCGTCGGCTTCGGTGTGTACGCCGGTGGCTTCGCCCCGCATGAGCTGAGCAAACAGACCTCGCATGGTCTCCCGCCCGGTGGGGTGAAGGAGCGCCCACAGCTCCATGCCGGCCAGCTCCTTGCGCGAGTAGCCAAAGAGCTCAGCCACGCGCCGATTGGCGTAGACGATCCCGCCGGCCTCATTGGTCATCACCACCCCTTCGGTGATGTTCTCGGCAAAGGAGCGGAACCGCTGTTCAGACTGCCGAAGACGCTGCTCGGCACGGCGGTGGTGGCTCATGTCCGTAAACCACACCTCGACACATTGACCGAGGTCAGCCATCGGCCTGTTGCGGGCCAGCACCAGGAGATCGACCTTACGTCCATCCATGCGCGCGACGGTGAGTTGGCGCACGCCCATTCCGCCCTTGGACAAAGTGCGCGCCATTGCCTCTCGCGCGTGGGCCTCCACAAGTGTAGCCGCCCCCTTTTGGTTGAGTTCCTCGCGCGACGAAGCCCCGAGAATCTCCAGACCTCTGCGGTTGATGCGCACTACCTGCCCCTGCGGGTCCACTAGGCAAAAGCCCATGGCTGCGTGTTCCAGCAGCGCCTGAGCGTGCTCTGCCGAGCGGCGGAGCTCCTCCTGCAAGAGGTATTCCTGGGTGATGTCGCGCGCTAGACCGTGCACGCCAACGAGCTTGCCTTCACGATAGAGGGGAAAGATCTCGCTGACGAGGGCCTGCACTACGTTCCCTACGCGATCTACATGCAGGGTGCGCACGCCGGACATCACCCGCTGGGTGCGGTACACCGCCAAGCACGATCTGCGAAATGTCTCCCAACTCTCCGGGGTATGGGTGATCTTCACGCGCAGCAGGCCGCCTTCGGCCTGCAAGGTAGCTAGGTCGGGTATATCGGCAAAGCCTTTGCTGAGGTGGAGTGGCACGGCAAGCTCAAAGTGTTCGGGGTCTGGGATTTCAATGGCCCAGTAAAGGTCGCGGGTGGTCTCCACCAGCTGCCGGTACTTCTGGTCGATCTCAGTTGCCGCCTCGCTTGCCACCTCCAGCAGCGTCACCACCACATCCGCGGTTTGCGCTTGGCTCTGTACGGCGCGCATGCGCACCTCGACAGGGACCTCGCCGCCATCCTTCCTGCGCAGGGTCACCCGGGCATGCGCTCCCTCTTGCGCTGCAACCTCTCCCAGACAGGCTACAAGCTGAGCGGCCTCTGCGGCTGTCAGCAACTCCGCCAGCATCTTGCCTGGAAGCTCCTCCCGGGCAAAGCCGCTCAGGGCCGCCAGGCGGCGGTTGGCACGGCGAATTCTCCCCTCCCTTGTACAGAGCGCGGCGGCTACCGGCAGCACGTCCACCACCAGGGCCTCCGGCGAGCGCGTCGCCCCAACCGCTTCTTGGGGCGCGGGCAAAGCCAACACAAGGAGGGTATCAGGACCAGGAAGAACGACGCAGCGGGCGGTTACGCTGTCGCCGGCCTTGCGCAAAAACGTCAGCTCCGCCAGTGCGGCGCCGCGGTCATCGCCAGGCGCCTCCACTTCCCAGAAGGCTTCTGCGCCCTCAATCACCGTCAAGATGTGCGCCCCGGACAGTTCCTCGGCGGAAAAGCCGAGCTCCTCTTCAGCCGCCCTATTGTGGCAAATGATGTGCTGCGTGCGGTCGGCGAGTATGGCTGGCGCCGGCCACCCTTTTAGGAGCGACTCCAGAGGCGCAATGCCGGTGCCCGCCACGGTGGGGGGCGCCGCTTCGGCCTGGGCATTCCTCACAAGACCCCAATATGCAGCCGGCCCGCCTGTTTGGCTTTCGATTGCTACCATGCTGAGCACAACCTGCAACTTGCCCCCTTCGGCGGTGCGCAACACCGCCTGGCGACCCGTGAGTTCGTCCTTGGCCTGCAGTTCCTCCACCAAGGGCAGGCACTCGATGTCCAGCACGTCACCCAGAAAATTACGTCCCAACAGGGCCTGGCCATCGGCAAATCCCAGCATTTTGGCCAGTTCACGATTGGCAGCGCATATTTGCCAGTCAATCGTCGTCACAAACACGCCTGCCGGAATCGGGTCCAGCACACGCGGCGAAAGCGGAAGGCAAGCGACAGTGGTCTCGGCGGCAGAGGGTACGGGTGGGCCTCCCAACGCAGCCCTAATTGCATCCTGAACGGCGTCAACGGTCGCTATGAACTCGGCACCCAGCTCAATATCCGCGGAGTCCAGGACATCAGCGCCGGAGATTGCTCCTCCGCTGCTCACAATCTCTTCGTTGAGCAGTTCCAATCTGCGGCGCACGTCGCCAAGGGTCTGGGCAAGGCGCACGACCGCTGCCGCCGTGGAGTCGACTACCACCGGGAGCACGGCCAGGGCCACACCCCCGGAGAAGAGAGTAGCAAGGATGCGCTGCCCCTGCAGCACCTCCTCGTCCCGCACCAGCCAGTTGGCTGATAAGCAGTGGTAGAGGCCCTGCAAGGCGGTTGGCGAAAGGGTGGCCTTCTGTTGGAGGGATTTGCTCGGCGCGGTGAGTGGTTGCCCCTGGCAGTCGCGGATGATCATGGCGACGTTGTACTTCTGAGCCAACTCATCCTGCACTGCTTGCAGACGGGCGCGCAGCTCTTGGCCAGCAGGGGCCGATGTCATCTCAGACACCTCCGCGGCAACTACCAGTCCTCACATCCTCAACACCACTTCGTCCTTTCCAGCGCCCCGCCCGGGGCTGCCTGACCAACGGACATGGTACGCAACCACGCCAAACGTCACCGCAGATCCACTGCACGACCGGTGCGCGCCCTAGGCCCGTGCATAGCGGGCGAAAAACTCGCCGATGCGCCTATAGGCGTTCTCCAGGATCTGCTCCGGCGGCAGGAACACCACGCGAAAGTGTTTTGTCCCCGGCTTCTGGCCAAAGCCACTGCCCGGGACCACCACAACGCCTGTCTCGAGGATCAGCGCCCGCACGAATTCGTCGTCGCTTCCCTGCACCTCCAGGCGGGGGAACGCATAGAACGCTCCTTCGGGCTTGACGCACGAGATACCTGGAATGGCATTGAGCATGCGGACGGTAATGTCGCGCCGCCGGGTGAGGCGCTCCATCACATCGCGAAGATGGCTCTGGTCCCCCTGGAGCGCCGATTTGATAGCCCACTGTTCTGGGTGGTTGGCGCACAACCTAGCGCGCAACAGCTTGTTGATGGCCTCGATATAGTCGCGCAACCACTCCGCCTTGCCGCTGACAACGCCCCAGCCAATCCGGAATCCTGGCACCAGGTATGCTTTGGACAGGCCATTCAGGGTAATGACCGGTACCTCCTGATTGAGCGAGGCGATGGATACATGCCGCAGGCCGTCAAAGATCAGCTTGTCGTAGATTTCGTCGGCCAGAATCACCAACCGGTGCTCCAAGGCCAACTCCACGATCCGCTCCAATACCTCCTGGCGATAGAGAGCACCGGTGGGGTTATTGGGGTTGATGAGCACAATGGCCCGCGTCTTGCGATCGATCTTCTTTGCGATGTCGCGTACGTCCGGCTGCCAGTCGCTTTCCTCATCGAGATAGTACTCGTTCGGCCGCACCCCGAGCTTGTGCAGAATGGCACTGTAGAGCGGATAACCGGGCGAGGGGATGAGCACATTTTCGCCCTCGTTAGCCAGGGCCGTAAGGCAGATGTCGATAGCCTCGCTGGCGCCGGTGGTGATGAACAGATCCAAAATATTCGCAATCCCCTTAGCCCGCACCGCACTGGCGATGGCATCGCGCGCCTCCTGCACACCGGACGACGGAGAGTAGCCGTTCATGTTGCGCAGCATCGCCTGATAGGTGGCTTCAATGATGTGGCGTGGGGTCTGGAAATCGAACGCATTAGGATCGCCGATGTTCAAATACAACATCTCCTTGCCCTGTTTGGCCACCTGGTCGGCCAGCACCACGATGTCCCGCACCGCATAGGTGATCTTTTCAGTGCGACGCGCTGGCGTGATCCCGCCCTCTCCGCTCATTTCTACCTCCTTGCTGCCCCTTCTCCTTGCCTACCCGTCGATCTCCTGTGTTCCTGTTCGGCCCCTCTAATCACTCTCCCATCAACTTCTTGCCGTAGGCGAAAAGGTTGCCTGCCCTAAAGATATCCAACTGTACGGGGGAAAAGGGCACGGCGGTGATCGTCGCGCCGGTAGTGTGGTTCACGATGCGCCCTCGTACCACATCCCCCTCGATCTCGTCGCCGTGCTGCAGGAGCGCCTCGCTGCGCCCAGGACACTCCAGCAAGCCAAGCCCGGAGTTGATGGCGTTGCGTTTGTAGATAGCGCCGGTTGATTCGGTGATGATCAGCCTGATCCCCAGACTGCGGAAACAATCCACCGCCTGTTGCCGCGAGGAGCCGCACCCAAAGTTTTTGCCCACCACGACGATATCCTGGGCCCCCGCCCGTCGGTCGAAATCCTCGTAGCCGGGCAGATTGTCGAACGTGTACTGCCCCATCTGTGCGACGTCCTTGATGTGCAAGTAGCGATTGTGGAAGATCATATCGGTGTCAATGTCGTCGATGAGGCGGCCATCTCGATCAACGATCTTGAACACCCTGCCCACGAGCACCTCCTCGGCGGCGTCTGCGGTAGAGGCAGCAACCGACGCCCTTGCTCGCCCCTGCTGCTGCGGGCGAGGCCGCGGCGATGATGGGCCGCCGCGCGGCCGCAGGTCGAACGCCTCATCCGGCGCCACCGGCAACAACGTATGCTCCACGGTGGTGGGACAGGTGATGAATCCCTTCAGCGCGCTTGCCGCTGCGGTGGCTGCGCTGGCAAGGTAGGTATCGCCCTTGCCCTGTTTGCCGCGAAAGTTCCTGTTGGAGGTGCTGATCTGCACCTCGTGTTCCCCCACCATGCCGATCTGGCCGGAGGCGCAGCCGCCACAGCCAGGGTGGCTCACCACCGCACCCGCCTGGCGAAAGATCTTGAGAAGCCCATCGTCCAGCAACCGGTCGTAGACCTCGGCGGTAGCAGGCACGATCTTCAGCATCACACCGTCGGCCACGCGCCGCCCGCGAAGGATGCTGGCAGCCACTGCCAAGTCCTCATAGCGGCCGTTGGTGCAGGAGCCGATGAATACCGAATCGATGCGCACCTGCCCAAGCTCGGCGGCGGGTACCACATCGGCGGGACTGTGCGGGCGGGCCACCTGTGGCGACAAGTTGCTAACGTCTAGGTCGATCACCTGGCAGTATTCCGCGTCTGGGTCAGCGACCACCGCAGCCACCGGCCTCCCCGAACGGGCCCGGCAATAGGCGAGGATGCTTTCGCTGGGGACCATGAAAGCTGCAATCGCGCCCATTTCCGTAGCCATGCTCGCCAAGGTCATGCGGCCTGCGAGAGAGAGCTGCTCGATGGCAGGGCCGTAGAATTCGATCGCCTTGCCCAGCGCCCCTTTGGTGCCCAACTTGCCCACGACAAACAGTGTCAGATCCTTGGCAGTAGTCGGGTAGGAGAAGCTGCCATGGAGGTTGATCCTGATGGTTTCCGGCACCTCGAACCAGGTGCGTCCCGTCTTGAAAGCAAAGGCGATGTCTTGGTCACCCATCCCCTGGCCGAATGCGCCGATCGCCCCGAGAATGTTCAAATGGCTGTCGGTACCCACCATCACCTCGCCCGGTATCACCAGCCCCTGCTCAATGACCACGTGCGAGCCAATGCCTTGATTGACGTCGTACAGGGGAATGCCATGCTCTCGGGCGAAAAGGCGGCAGACCTGCTGGTTGTCGGCATAGCCGGCGGTGTTGGCGGGCACGTTGCAATCGAAGGTAAACACCGTGCGTGTGGGGTCTGCAACATAGTTCCCCTGGTAATGCTCAAGGAGGTTTTTCACCACGTTGGCCCCGCCAAAGTCGCGGGCGCTTCGCAGGTCGATATCCATCCACACGATTTCCCCAGCCCGCACCGGGTGGTCCGAGTGCGCAGAGATGATCTTTTCGATGATTGTCTGTCCCATGCGCCTCCTCGCTGTGCCCTACTGCTGCTGAAACAGAGCCACGATGCGCCGGAGCGTCTGCTCCTTGACCCGCATCACCTCTTCTTTACTTGAGCAGAATACCGTCCCCGCGGCCGCGCCCTTGTGCCCACTGCCGATGTTCAACTGGCGCATGATCTCCCCCACGTCTTTGCTGTGCTGCTCTGCCGCCATGCGCACGCCAAGGGAAAAGGAGAAGCTCAGATCGGTGGTCTTGGTCCCGTCGCGGAACAGGTTCCTCACCTCGATCACACCTTTTGCACGAGGGAAAAGCAGGTACGCCAGCTGGCGAATCACCTGAGGCTTGCGGTTATGACGGGTTAGATCAAGGATCACCAGCTCTTGCTCTGTGTCCTCCGGCAAGAAACGGGCGTCGGCGCGGATCTGCTGCACCATCTCCTGTTCCAGGCGCTGGTAGCGGGCAAATCGTTCTCGCACCTCCGGCCTCTCGGCCACTCTGGCCAGAGGTTCCTCCTTCAGCCGTTGCACCAGGGTGCGCAGGTACTGCCACTTACCCTGTTCATGCTGCTGCTGGAGGAGCTTGATGGTGCCGTCAACCACCTTGCCCGGGGTTTCCCGGCGCCACTCCTCGACGGAGGCGTACTTGAAGGCGTCGATTACATCCGCCTCGGCCACCAATTCGGCAAAGTGCGCGGGCAAGACGGTTCCATGCTCGGCGAAATACTCGTACACCACGCGCGCGCAGGAGTCTCTGGGCGCAAAGCGGCCCTTGACCTGCTCCAGGGCAATGCCACGCAGCGCGAGCTCCTCCACGTTCGCCTCATGATGGTCGAACCACAAGCCACACTCCAGCGGGTAGGGAAGGTCACAGACCACATCCGCCTTGGTGATGGTGATTCGCGCTTCGCTGACGGTGCGCGGCCCGGTGAATTCGATGTGGTTCACCCTGAAGCCGTGTGAACAGAGCACGGCGCACGCCAGGCCGTCGAAATCTTCGTGGGTGATTATCTTCTGGTACATCCGCTCCGCCTTGCTGCATCCTAGGCCTAATGAGCAGCGCGCCTCAATCAGAACAAGTGGCGCACTCCGCCGGTGGTCGAAGCGCCCCATCGCGGCGCAGGTTGCCGGACAACCGCTGGCGAAATTTAGGAAATCTCTGGGGAAGGGTCAAGCTATTTGTGAGGGGAGTATATGGGGCTGTGCCTGCCGGCGCATCTCTTCTCGCATTTCCGCTGATTAGAATACCGCTCCCAATCGCTGGGGCTGCTGGCGGCATACTACTCCCTGCCTAGATGTCTTTCCACCACCGCGCGCAGCTCAGGCTCCGAGGGGATGATGCTCACAAACTCCGGCACCCCATTGACGAGGATCGAGGGTAACTTGCTCACCCCCAGCTTTTTCACCCGCTCCATTCCCTCGCGCGTCTTTATCAGCGTCTCGCGCCACTCGATTTGCCCTGGGTAGTACGGCAGGATCTTCTTCACCACCTCCACCATGTACTGGCAGGGGGTACAAGCGCGCGAGTCCAGCGTGACGATCTCGATGAACACCGTACCGGCCATAGGCTCTACCCTCTTGTGGCAAGGTCGCGCACCGCCTTGGTGACGGCTTGCACATTCTCCGGCGGCGTGGCGAACGGCAGGTCGCACCCCGGGCAGAGGAAAAACCTGCGCTTGCCCGCCACGCGCATGCACCGCATTGCCTCCTGGTAATTGTCCTCGGGCGTGCCAAAGAGCATCACCGAAGCCAAAGGCAGGTTGCCGGCAAAGGCGACGCCATGTTCGGCCGCCACCTGCCGTGCATAGGCTAGGTCCACGTTTTCGTCCACCCCGAAAAAGTGCGCACCGATGGCTGCCATGTGCGGCAGATTACGCGTGGCGTCACCGCAGGCAAAAAACCCGGACTTTTTTCCGTGGGCGTGAATGACCTCCAGGACTGGTCGATGGTAAGGTGCCACAAATTCCTGAAAGTGTGCAGCCGAAATCTGTGAGGTCAGAGAATCCACTACCGTAATTACGTCCACCCCGGTGCCGGCGTAGTACGAAGCGGTGCGGGCGCACACCTGGCTGGCAAACGCGAGCACCTGCTTGGCATAGTCAGGGTTGTCGATCATGTCGGTAAAAATGCGCACCCCTGCCAGGTGGAGCGTGAGCGTGAAGGGCCCGGTGATGAGGGCAAAGATCGCTGCCCTTTCGCCCAGCTCGCTCACGATCCGCCGCGCTGCTTCCAAGGCTAGCGGATAGCGCCCCTGATCCGGCTCAGGGAGCCGCACATCAGCAAGCGCCTGATGTTCTAACGGGTGCGTGGCCACAGCAGGTGGATTGTCATCCGACCAGCTCAGCTGGCACCCCAAGGCCTCCGCCTCCAGTTGCACGTCGAAGAGGGTGGGAAGACCGTCCGGTTCGTATAACTCGTAAGCGCGCAGCACACCCTGCACCAGGGTGTCGACATCGGTGAAAAGCTGTCGCGCGCTGACCCCGAGGAGGTACGCGGCATGTACCCCAACCCACGGCACCCATGGCACCCGGTCAATGATGCGGCCTTCTATGGCCGCCAACAGACGTTCTCTACCGGTCATCTTCCCTCCAATCTCGCGTTGACCCAACTGGCAGCAACCGCTGAACCTGGCAGCCACGCTTGTGTGCCAACCACCAGGTCCAGCCGCCGCACGCCAAAGATGGGCACCCGGACCTCCTGCGGCTCAGAAGCGGCGCCCATGAGCCTACTCACCAGGAGCTCCTCCCCGTCGCCATATACCGCAAACTGCACCTTCTCCTCCGGAGAGCCAAGCGGCTTGCCTTCGGCCTCGGGTCGCAGGTCCGCACACAGGGTGGCGCTGAAGAACCTCCAGCTACCGTCCAACCCGTAGCGGAGGCGGGAATTGGGGTACACCCCCAAGCCCTTAGCCGGCATTCTGCCGCCCCGCAACGCCGTGCCCCAGTACGTCCGGTCGTAGGCAGGCAACCTGGTCCATTGTTCTACTTGCGCGGGAACCAAATCACTCAGATAACAGGTGTCGCTCCCTTCATTTGGCGAAACCAACTCCGGCACAGTGAACGGGACGATCTCGGCGCGCACCCTCTCGTCGGCCGACCACTGGTAGCGTTCGCTGAGCTGCCATTCTTGGTCGAAAAAGCCGCACAGCAAAGGCGTCCCGTCCACGGTGATCGCCCCTTGCACGGCATGGCGGCCCACGGTCTTTTCATCGAAAATCACATAGTCGAACTCGGTGCCGATGCGCATCAAGACGCCGCATGTACCACGCCAGCTCACACCACCAAAGACCGCGACGTAACGGTCTGGATTCAGCGGATTGGGATAGACAAAGGCAGCACCTACCCCTGGGCCGCGGAACGTCTTGCTTCCCACCTGCACTGCTCCACGGCGAAACTGGATGGGCAGCTCACCATTAACCCGCTCCGTGAGCAGGTTACACTGTGGACCACCGAGTAGGACGAGGTGAAAGTTTTCGATATCCGCGGTGGTCACTTCTCGGTCGCTCTTCAGCCGACAAGGGGCATGCTGCCAACGCCGCCACTGCTCGGCAAAGGCCTCCGCCTCCGCCTTTGCCGCTTCGTTCTCCTGCTGCCTCCCCACCGTGCCGTACACAAGCAGAAACGGGCCGTTGAACGCGCTGGAGATGGGACCAGAAAGCCCTGGCCGTTTGCCTGCGGGAGCTGCGAGAGAGGACGGGCAGTGTGCCCACCGTCCCTCGGCGGACCTTTCGAAACGCAAGGCGCCGGAGGTAGGAACACTCCCCTGGTAGCAAAGCTCGTCGTCAACTACCACCTCGAGAGGAGAGCTGGGTAGACGGAGGGCCGGGGGCACTTCCAGGCCAAAGCGGCGCACATTGTCTGTGCAGACCACGATGCGACGCGGCCCTTCCACCTTGGCATCCAGGGAGGCAAAGCCGAGCAGGTCCTGAAACCGCTCTATCTGCACCCAGTAGCTGCCCGGGTGATCCAGGTCCCCAGTCTTGTAGACGACATGCGGCGGCCAAGGCGTGCGCACCTGCTCGGCAAACCAGTCGTACTTATCCCGTTCCATCTGCGGGGGAAAGCCGCCGTGGGCCGCGTCCGGGTACTCCGTGTAGACAATCGGATAGCCCAGTTGTCGCAACCGGCCGACCATAACACGGCTCTGGTCCACAGGGACGATGTTGTCCTTTGCGCCGTGTGCACACCAAAGCGCCAGGTTGCCGCCATTTTCCGCATAGGAGAGCGGACTCCTCTTGGCAACCAGGAAGCGCCGCAAGCGGGAAGTGGAGGCGCTGTCCAGCCCCAGCCAGAACCCATAGTCAGTTGGGCCCATCACCGGCGCAAGGGCCGCGAACAGGTCCGGGTGGCGAAGGCCCACGTACCAGGTGCCACCACCGCCCATGGAACCGCCGGTGAGGTAGATGCGATCGGCGTCGATACGATAGAGGCGCTGGACTTCGGCCAACACGGTGAGGACGTCCTGTTCCCCCAGGTCCTGGTACATGGTGTTCCCGCGCCCGAACGGGTTGACCAGGATGTAGCGTCCGCCTGCGGTGGCTTCAGGAATAAAGCCCGGCAGGAACGGGTTGTCGCGCCAGTCAGAGAAGCTGGGGTCATACCCGTGCAGGTTGACGACCAGCGGATAGGGCCTTTGCCCGTCGTAGCCAGCGGGCACATGCAAGGCGTACCCCTGCACGCTGCCGTCCACTTCCGAGTAGTAGCCGCGAAGGAAGGTGCCAACGGCATGTGCCCATGGATTCTGTCCGGCCTCCAAAGCCGCAAGGGCCACCCGAGCTTGGGCAAGGGTCGCGGCAGCCTTGACCTCACTGCTGATCAGCTGGCCCGGCAGGCCCGCTTGCGCCAACGCTCGCTCCACGGGGAGCAGCAAGACCTCGAGGTTTGCCCAGTCGTTGGCGTGTACCGTCGCTCCTGCTTGGCGGCCCGCTGCTACTCGCTCCCTGAGTGCCGCTACAGCCTCATGCAGGTTGCGGAAAGCGTTGCTCACCACTTCAAACGCAAAGGTGGCTCTGGCCTTGCCGGCTGATGCCACCACCATGTACCGGCCATCCGCAATAGTCTGCGGGCTGAACTCAATTGGGATGCAAGCCCAGGCACCCGAGTCGGGCACCTGGCAACTGGCGGCCTCCCACACCGTCTGGCTGCTGCTGTCTTGGATGCTCACCCTAAGCTTCTCGCCCGCCGGACCACCGTAGGCGCGACCGAGGGCCCAAACGTTCAGCCGCCCAGACTCGCCGCCAAAGTACACCTGCCGGTCAGCTTTGACGATCAGCCCAGACTGCCCGTTCCGCGGGCTCTTGAGGAGCCCGTCGTCGGCAAAACTGCGCCAGACCCATGCCAGGTTCCGGCCCACCACTTCCTTTTCGGGAGCGAGCGCATGCGCCTTTTGGAGCATCTGCAGCGCGCCGACAAAATCGCCCTTCTCGGCGGCAATGAGGGCCAGGTTGTTGTAGCCTGCCCATGTTGCCTTGTCCTGGGCCAGCTGCGTCTTGAGCGCCTGTTCGGCGGCCCAGAGTTTCCCCTGTGCAAAGTGGCGCCGTGCTTTGCCGGTGCCTCTCACCTTCGCCCATCGCCACACAGGGGAGGCCTTAACCCCCGCAAGCACGGCGAAATCGTCCAAGGCGGTGTGTGCCCCACCTTGCTGGACCATGTTCACGGAGATGCTCAGTTGGGAGGGGGGCAAAGGCAACGGATCCCGGGCTACGGCATCGTACAAGGGCGCCTCGTCCCGGTAGGCCCCTTGCCACACTTTGGCACGGAGCAAAAGCGGGCTCTCGCCCCGCACATCCAGGCGCACCCACTGCCATTGGCCAAACTGCACCGCGCCAGCAGTCGAGGTAGCCAGCACCTCAGGCTCTTGGCCGAGCCTGGCCTTGACAATGCGTACGGTCCCGGTGAGGTCGACCTCGAACTTGTAACAGTCCCAGCCATGCTGGCGGACGTTGACGCTGAAGAGGTAGTAGCTTCCTGCAACCGGTCGGTAGCGGAACTGCAGCGTGTAATCGCGGTTCACCAGCGCATGGGCAAAGCGAGGAGCAGTCGCGTAGATCGTCTGTTCAGGCGCGGCCTCGTCGTAGGATACGAACGTGCCATCCCTCACCTGCCAGACGCCGAATCCCCACACGCGCATGTCTTGCCATTTGTCGCTGGGACGGGAAAAGTCATCCCAGAATAGCTGCTCGCCGGTGCTTCTTCCAATGCCCAGTATTTGTGCCGCGAGCACAAAGGCCCCGCAAAGGACGAGAGAAATTGCCCATGTCCAGCTCATGCGCCGTCTCCCTCAGGCGCTGATGGGGTAAGTGCCGTACTCCTCGGCTGCCTCCAACATTGCCATCAGGTTCTCAACGGGCACCTGGCTATGAATGCAGTTGGAGGAGGCGAGGATAAAGCCTCCGCCCGGCGCCGCAGTGCGGATGACCTGCCGCGTTGCCTCTTTCACCTGCGATGGTGTGCCATAGGAGAGCAGCTCTGCGCAGTCCACATTGCCGCAAAGGGTGATGTGCTGCCCGTATTTTTGCTTCAACTCACCGATATCCATGCCCGCCACCGGCTCTATGGAGTGAATTTCGTCAAAGCCACACTCCATCATGATCTGCCGCTCAATGGGCTTGAAATTGCCATCCAGGTGCTTGATGAACGGCTTGCCGTACCTATGGCAGGTGGCCGTGATCTGCTCAAGATATGGCTTGACAAACTGCTCAAAGTGCCGGGGCGAAAACATCGGCCCGTTCTTGCCGCAAAAGTCCATGCGTCCATCGATGCCGTCCACCCCGCGTTCCAGCTGGGCAACAAGCAGGGGAAAGTTGTTCTCATGGACGATGTCCAAATAGGTATTGACCAGACCGGGGTCGGTCACCATGGCCTCCAAGAAGACCGGCAGCCAGGTGGAAAAGGTGGGCAGGATCACGTCGTAGTGGCCAAGGACGAACATGTCGCTGGCGTTGGCGATGGCATAGTCCAGGGCCTCGAACATCGTATCGTCGGGCTCAATGGGCGCGGGGCCACGTTTCTCCATCGCCTTCACCATGGCCCGGAACCCTTCGATGCCCTGGTGGCGCAGGCTGGAGTCAACCTCGTAGTACAGATCTTCTTCAGGTAGGTAGCGCATCAAGGCCCAATAGCCTTCGCCGATCTCATAACGCCACTCGTTTTCGCCCACCTTTTTGGGCTTTATATCGTGCTCACTTTCATAGGGGTCGATGACCAGGATGTCGTAGCCGAGCTTGCGGTAAAGCTCTATTGTGTCTTCGATGAACCGTTGGTAGAACTCCCGTCTCTTCCCGGCCAGGATCATTTCGTTGCGCAGCTTGCCCATCACATAGCCACCCGTTCCCACCCAGGCCTCGCGTCCCAGCACCTTGCTCCCCACCGGAGAGTTGACACAGAGCTCGAATTTTGGGATGCGATCAGCTTCCTGATGGCGCAGTGCAGTGAGCACTCGTTCCTTTGATGTCACCGTAACCTCCCTACTCGATCTTCAATTTCTCTTGCTGCCTATGCAACGTTTAGCCCTGGTACAGTCCTGCCAAGAATGAGGCCTCCACTGCGCTCTTGCTGAGCCCCTGGCCGATGACCACGACCTCATTCCGCCCGTCCGCCGGCTGACCGGTGGGCCTCATGGACGTGGTCCCCATGGTTGCCTCGACATAAGTGCGCTCCCCATCCAAGGAGATGAACCCTTTCAATCGCATCAGGCCTGGGCCGAGGGAGGTCACAAAGCGTTCCCACTCGGCGCGGCCGAAGTCCCCCCGCGCGTGCAGGGTGTGCGAAAAGACAGGGTCAGGGCGCCCCTCCCCTGGTGTGCCGGCTGCAGCCGACTGGGGCCTGCGGATGCCGTCCAGCACTTCCAGGGGAAAGTCAGCAAAGCGCGTGTGGAGGACTTGCGCCTGCGGCGCCAGCTCCCGCACGGCGGCCGTAACCGATCGCACCTGCTCGGCGCTGACTGCGTCGCACTTGTTCACCAGGATGAGATCGGCGCTCCGCACTTGGGATACCGGCGCCTTCAACACGTCTTTGATCTTCAAAAAGGTCTGGCAATCGACCAGGCACACGCATGCCAGCAATTGCACACAGCTGCGCAACACCGGCAATGCCAGCATTTTCTCCATTTCACTGGTGTCGGCCAAGCCCGTGGCTTCGATCAGGAGGAGCTCCGGCCGTAGCTCGCGCGCGATTCGCTCCACCTCCGCGATAAAGTCGGTGCGCACGCAGATGCAGAACAGGCTGCCTCGGTTCAATTCCACCAACTCATAGTCACCTTCCCGCAGCAGTTGGCCGTCGATACCTGCCTGGCCGAACTCGTTGACGAGGAGCGCAAGCCGGCGACTGCCATAGTGGGCGATGAGCCTGTTGAGAAGCGTGGTCTTGCCTGCACCCAGAAAACCCGTCAGCAGAATGGTGGGGACTACTGTAGTTCCTTGAGCCACTCCTTTATCACCTCCACCGAAGGGACGCGTCCTGCCGACCGCACCTGCTCCTTGACGGTGATGATCGCAGGCGTAGCCGACACCCCGTATGAGTAGATGCTCTCCTCATCGTGGATGCGCTCCACCTCGACGGTTGAGCCGAGCTCGCGCACCGCTTGTTGCACATGCGCCCAGACCTGCTCGCAGCGCTCGCATCCGCCGCCCAGTACCAACAGCCGTCCCCGCCTCTCCCGCAGCTTCATGTGGAGCTTTTCATTGATGCGCTCCTGAATGGCGCGGATCAGCTCCTCTTGCGAAGGAATGATGCTCACAAATCTTATCTGACCATCGATGCAGATAGTGGGCACATTGCGCACCATGAGCCCCATCATGAATTCCACCGACTCGCGCTGCTTGATCTTGTGCTCCCGCCAGACGACAAGGTCACCAAAATGCGGAGCCACGGCCTTGACTGCTTCCACCATGTACTGACACGGGGCGCAGGCCTCGGAATCCAAGGTGATGATGTCCACAATGACCCGGTCGGTGCGGCCGTAATCCGCCAGGTTGATGGTAGCTTGGACCTCCGCCTCCTTGGCGAGGAGCTCACGGGCCACCTGGCGCTTGTAGGGATCGTGGACGATCTCGGCGACCGCCTGGAGGTTTGCCGGGGGCGTGCCGTAGGGGAGATCACAGCCCGGTGCCAAGACGTAGCCCGCGTTGCCACCCACATCCAGGCACTGCAGGGCGCTGCGCCGCGCATCCTCCTCGCTGCCCATGAGGAGCACCGTGGTGAGCCGCATGTTGCCGCCAAACGAGACGCCATACTGCTGGCAAGTCCTCTTGACAAAGTCCAGTGGGATGTTCTCATCCACGCAGATGTTGTCCGGTCCTGTCTGGCACAACGCCTCGACGTTCTTTTGAGAATGCCCGCAGACGAAAAAGGACGACACCAGTCCCCGGGCGAGGACCCTGACGAACACCTGCCTAGCATAGGGAGCAACGAACTCGCGAAAGGTTTCAGGCGAAATCTGGCTCGTCATGGGGTCCACCAGCGCAATGACATCACACCCCGCCTCGGCGTACAGCCCAGCCATCTGCACCGCCACGGCCGTGGTGAACTCCATGAGCTTCTTCACCACCTCGGGCCGGTCGTACATCTCCATGAAGATGTTCGTTCCTTTGAGGTGGAGCGCCAAGGTGAACGGGCCGGTTACCAGCCCGAACAGGGCCACATCGTGGCCGCCGTGGGCCAGACGCTTGGCCGCCTCCAGCACTACCGGGATGCGCCTCGTGTCTGCCGCAGGAATGCAAAGCTCGCTGAGCTCCTTGTGCTCCAGGACGTGACTGACCACCGCCGGCGGGTTCTCCTTTGCCCACTGCAGTTCACAGCCCAGGGCCTCCGCCTCCACCTGCAGGTCAAAGGTGACAGGCACTCCGTCTGGCCGATAGAGCCGAATGGCCTCCTCTACGCCCTGCACTATGAGGTCAGCAGACTGGAGGTAGGTTGCCGCGTCCTTCCCGATGAGCGCTCCCCCATGGCACCCCACAAAAGGGAGCCACGGAGTTCGCTCCGTCTCTTGACCACGCATTGCACGCAAGATAAGCTCTTTTCCCATTGTCTTTCTGCTCCTCACTTCAGAAGAACCACTTTTCGCCGCCACATCTGGTCGCTGGCTCTCATGCGCAAGAAATAGACCCCGCTGGTGACCGCGCTGCCGCACTCGTCATCCCCGCGCCACCGGACCTGATGGTGCCCGGCCGGCACGGTGGCATCCACCAAGGTGCGCACCAGTTGCCCCTTGC
>JBBIKH010000049.1:0-17246 GCA_037445575.1 bacterium | reverse complement strand
TATGGTGCCACTTCCGGCGCGCCCCAGTTCAGCGGTAAAGGGGCGCAATTGCTTGTTGTCTTTAACCATTGACGCGACGCATCGGCTGGCCTGGGAGAGTGCGCATGGATGACACGAGGCTGATCACTGTCGAAGGGCTGGTGAAGCGCTTTCCGATGGGGGGTGGTTCTTTCTCCGCCCTGCGGGGTGTTGATCTCTCCTTCGCGTGGGGGGAATTCGCGGGTGTGGTAGGCCCCAGCGGCTCCGGCAAGACGACCTTGCTCAACATCATCGGTTCGTTGGATACCCCTTCCGAGGGCAAGGTCGTGGTATTGGGGCGCTCGGTGGGGGAGCTCTCGCACAAGGAGGCCGCTGCCCTGCGCAATCGACACCTTGGCTTCATCTTTCAGACGTTCAATCTGTTCCCGGTCTACACTGCCTACGAGAACGTGGAATTTCCGCTCCTTTTGCTGAAGGTGCCAGCCCGGGAGCGGCGCAAGGCGGTCTTGGATGCCCTGGATTGGGTGGGGTGGAGCGACAAGGCCAATTCGCGTCCTGCTCAGCTCTCTGGCGGTGAGTGCCAGCGCGTGGCCATCGCGCGCGCCATGGTCAAAAAGCCGGAAATCGTCCTTGCCGATGAGCCTACCGCCAATCTGGACGCCGAGAACTCTCACCACATTTTGCGCACCATGGTGGAGCTCAATCGTCAGTTCCGGACTACCTTCATCTTCGCCACGCACGACGAAAAGGTCATCCAGTACCTGCGGCGAAAGATACACCTTGTCGATGGCAGGGTGACCAAGGATGAGCAGCTCGACCAAGGTGGGGGAGGTGGGAAATGATGACAGCACTCCGTTTGGCCATGCGCAACTTGCTGGGAGCCGGCCTGCGCACCTGGCTTAATGTGTTCGTGCTCTCGCTCTCGTTCGTGCTGATCATTTGGTACCAGGGGATACTGCAAGGGTGGAGCCGGCAGGCATCTCGCGACACCATCGCCTGGGAGATAGGTGGGGGTCAATACTGGCACCCCGCCTACGATCCATACGATCCCTTCACTTCGGAGGAGGCACACGGACCGGTTCCCGCTCCGTTGCGTGAGCGGGTGGCCCTGGGCGAGCTGACGCCCATTCTCGTCGCCCAGGCGACCATCTACCCCGGCGGTCGCATGCAGAATGTGCTCGTCAAAGGGATCGATCCACAGCAACGCATCCTGCGGATTCCCAGTTCCTCCTTGGAGCGTCAGGGACTGGAGATTCCGGCCATCGTTGGCACGCGCATGGCCAACAGTTGTCGGCTGCACGTGGGCGATGTGTTCATGATCCGCTGGCGGGACCGACACGGCACCTTTGATGCCCGTGAGGTCAAGATTGTCCAAATCATGAAGACAGACGTGGCTTCCATCGACAACGGGCAGCTGTGGATACCGCTTGTGACGCTCCAGCAGATGCTCGATATGCCCGAGGAGGCGACACTTCTGGTGGCGAAACCCTCGGTGCCACCGGCAGAGGGCGTGCTCGGCTGGGAGTTCAAGAGCCAGGACTTTTTGCTGCAAGATATCAGAGCCATGGTCCGTGCCAAGAGTGCAGGGGTAGCGGTGCTCTATCTGGTGCTCATGGCGCTTGCCCTGCTCGCCATTTTTGACACACAGGTGCTGTCCATTTTCAGAAGGCGGAGGGAGATTGGCACACTCATGGCGCTGGGCATGACGCGAGGGCAGGTGGTGACTCTGTTCACCGTAGAGGGGGCCATGCACGGGCTTTTGGCAGCCATAGTGGCGGCCTTCTACGGGATACCCTTGCTGGGCTATTTCGCGGCTCGCGGCTTGAGCTTGCCCAAGCAGGTGTCCGATAGCATGGGGTTAGCCATCGCCGAACGCATTTTCCCTGTGTATGGGGCACTCTTGATCCTGGGCACTACGCTGCTGGTGCTCATGGCAGTCACCGTCGTCAGCTTTTTGCCGGCGCGCAAGATTGCCAAAATGCAACCGACCGACGCACTGCGAGGGCGCACGTCATGATCCGCTTTCTGCTCAAAGGGCTGCTGCGCGACCGCTCCCGCAGCTTGTTCCCGTTTCTGGTGGTGGTCCTTGGGGTGATGCTCACGGTCTTTTTGCACGGGGGGCTCGGTGGGGTGATGCATGACTTTATCGACACCTCGGCGCGCTTTTCCACCGGGCATGTGCGGGTGGTGACCCGCGCCTATTCCGAATATGAAGACCAGTTCCCCAACGATCTGGCCCTGGTTGGCGTCGACTCCCTGTTGCGCGAGCTCCGCCAAACAGAACCTGACCTTGAGTGGGTGGCGCGCATCCGCTTCGCGACGCTGGTGGACGTGCCCGACGAGCAGGGCGAGACCAGAGCGCAAGGGCCTGCGGTTGCCATCGCGGCCGATCTGTTCTCCGAGCGGAATGAGCGGCAGACCCTCGGCATAGAGCGGGCGCTGGTGCGCGGGCAGCTCCCCGGGGAGGCAGGCCAGGTGCTGCTCAGCGATGAGCTTGCTCAGCGGCTGGATGTAGCCCCTGGCCAGTGGCTTACCCTCATCGGCTCCACCATGTACGGGGGCATGGCGATGGGGAACTTTCGCCTTGCCGGTACCCTTCGCTTCGGCGTGGGACCGATGGACCGCGGTGCCGTGTTCATGGACTTGGCTGATGCTCGCCAGTTGTTGGATATGGAAGACGCTGCCAGCGAGCTATTTGGGCTTTTCCGTTCAAGGGACTATCGGCGGGCGCAGGCAGCCGTGATCGCCCAGCGGTTCAATGGGGCCCACTCCAGTGACGACGATGAATTTGCGCCAATGATGCTGACGCTCGACGCCCAGCAAGGGTTGGGCGAATACCTCTCCTACGTCGAGTCCTTTTCAACCGTGATGGTCTTGGTCTTCGTGATGGCCATGTCGGTGGTGCTGTGGAACGCCGGCCTGCTGGGCGGCCTCCGCCGGCACGGCGAGGTGGGGGTGAGGCTGGCGATGGGCGAGGACAAAGGACATGTCTATCGCTCCATGCTCGCCGAGTCGTTGTGCATCGGTGTTGTCGGCTCGGTGGTGGGTACGTTGGTTGGGCTAGGGATCGTCTACGCGCTGCATGTCAAGGGAATCGACATGGGGAGGTTCTTTAAGGGTTCTTCACTCATGTTCAGCAGTGTGGTGCGCACCCGCATCACCCCGGCCACATGCTACCTCGGCTTCATCCCAGGGCTTTTCTCGACGCTACTCGGCACTGCCCTCTCCGGCATTCGCATCTACAAGCGCAACACCGCGCACTTATTCAAGGAGTTTGAGGCGTGACAATGGAACCGACCAGACCGTGGCGCAAGACCAAGCTACTTCCGCTGCTCATCTTTTCGTGGACCATCGCAGTTTATGCCCAGCTGCCCTCGGGGGATTGGATATTGGCCAGAATCGACGAGAACCTCAGTGCCACCAACCGGGTCATCGTGTCCAAGATGGTGGTCCATGGGCGGCGCGAGGTGCGCACCATCGAAGCCAAGTCCTGGGTGCAGGGTACAGAGAGGGCCTTCACCGAGTATCTGGCACCGGCGCGAGAAGGGCACGAAAATGCTCAAGCTGGGCGACAAGGTGTGGATGTACTCGCCAGCCACAGACCGCACGATCCAGATCACCGGCCACATGCTCCGCCAGTCGGTGATGGGCTCTGATCTGTCCTACGAGGATATGCTTGAGGACCCGAAGTTGAGCCGCCTCTACAAGGCCGAAGTCATCGGCAGCGAGCGCGTGGACGATCGCGACTGCTGGGTCTTGACACTTGTCGCTACCTCTGAGACAGTCTCCTACTATTCGCGCAAGCTCTGGGTGGACAAGGAGAGGTTGGTTCCCCTGCGGGCGGAACTCTTCGCGCGCAGCGGCAAGCTGCTCAAGAGGATGGAGTTGAAGGACGTGCGCCATATCCAGGGGCGGTGGTTCCCCATGCGCATGTGGTTCAAGGACATGCTCAAGACCGGCGACGGCACCGAGTTTATCGTAGAGTCGATCGCCTTTGACCAGGCAATACCCGAGCATCTCTTCAGCAAGGCCTCGCTCAGGAGGTAGAGGGAAAGAGAGCAATGCCCCTACCTAGCTAAAGTGTGCTCGAGGTTTTTCCTTGACAAAATAAGCTTGACAAATGGCCCTGATTTCATTATATTGAAACGCGTGCGTGGGCGGTGGGCATGGGGGGTGCCCGTAGGCTGCCGCAGACACATGAAGCAACTCAGAAGGAGGTGATAAGAGGCTGCAGAGAGGAGACAGGGGAGCAGGAGGTGGCCCGGCCGCAATTGCGGTTTAGCGGCTGCTGAGGGTCAAGGGTTTGTCAACCCAGCACAAGAGCAAGAGGAGGTGCCTCGATGGCGCGAATGTGTACAATCAAGGCTGCGGTGTTTGTGGGGGCGTTGGCTGCGCTCCTGACGGTAGCCAACGCGCAACAGGTGGGCGGGCCATACACGCCCGACGAACACACCATGCTCCTGCTGCACTTTGACGGGGATCTCAAGAACGCCTCGCAGTTCTCCGCCGACGGCGAATTCCACGGCGCGATGACCAACTTCTTCTTCCTGCCGAACCCCATCTCGGGTTTGGACAAGTGCTTGCGCATCGACAACGATTCGCGCACGGACTCGGCCTACGTGACCGTTCCCGATACCCAATACCTGGATCTGACCGGTGATTGGACCATCGAAGGGTGGATCAATATCTTTACCTTTGGCGAAGGTTCTGACGACTGGCGCTGGGTACCGCGCTTGGTGATCAAGACTGGCGACGAGGTGTTCTGGCGGCCGAATTACTTCGTAGAGATGTGGGGCTCCACTCGCTTCTTCAGCTGTGGCTACCATACGGCTTCGCAGGACGCCTGGCCCCAGGCAAACTCCCCGGACAACACTATGGTGCCTGGCCAGTGGTACCACATGGCGTTCATCAGGGACACCAACAAGCACGTGCTGCTGACCATCATTCATGACGCCCAGCGAAATCTCCGCACCTTTGCAGTGGCCGACTATCTGACCTTCGGCGCAGCCGACCCAACCCCGATCACCACCGCCCAACCACTCCATATCGGCTACGCCGGTGGAGGCGGCGACTCTTTCCTGGACGGCTTTGTGGATGAGATTCGCATCAGCGACGTGGTGCGCCAGTATGCGGTGCCGCCCATTATCTCCACCGTCACCGTCATGCCCAACCAGACGGCCGATGTGACGACCTATCCGATAGGGGCGGTGGCCTACACGCTCATGGAATCGGTGATCCAGTCGGTCACGCTCTACTACGCTGTTGGCAGCGGTCCGTGGCAGTCTGTGCCCATGACCCACGTGGCCGGCGACTCCTTTGCCGCGGCCATTCCGCAGCAGCCGCTCGGCTCCATCGTCAAGTACTACGTGGAGGCCACGGACAACCAAGGGCTTTCCTTCGCCTACCCGCGCGACGCAGGTTGGGGCGCAATGCCCTACTACACCTTTGGCATCTACAGCCCCAACACTAACATTCTGTCGCTCGGGTTTGAGGAGGGCTCTGGTACGCCAGTCGATGGCTCGCCGTACAACAACCCGATAACGGTGGTCGGCGCGCCATCCTATTCCACCGATGCCGCCGTGGGCAACTACTCGCTGTACCTTGAGGGAGACTCCAGCTATCTGGAGGTCGACTCTCCCTTCTTGTCCAGCACCGAGTTCTGCGTGGACTTGTGGTTCAAGGCCGATACCATCGAGAACTACTGTCGGATCATTAATCGGCCGGCGACTGAGCAGACCTGGTCTGACAACAACTACCAGATCCGCTTTGACGACAACCGCCACATCCAGGGGATCGTCGATGGCACTATCACCCTGACGACCACTGCGCAAGTAGAGCCTGGCAAGTGGTACCACGTGGTGTTTGAGGTGCAAGATGCGCCCCCAGGCTTTCCTGCAGTCTGCATCGGCTCGCTGCTGCTGGAAGATTCGGCGGGCACCAGGCTGTACGGTCGTTTCTTGCCGTCAAACACCCCGGTCAACCTGCGCAACGCGCCGTTGCGTATCGGCAAAGCAGCTGGTGGGACCTATCCTCCGTTTTTCCAGGGCCGGCTGGACGAGGTCAAGATCTACAACTACCCCGCAGCTAGGCTGTACAATCGCTTCACGGGTGTGGAGCCATTGTCGGCTGAGGTCCCTGCCCGCTATGAGCTGACGCAGAATTACCCCAACCCGTTCAATCCCACCACGGAGATCCGTTTCTCTGTTCCTCAGCGGGCAAAGGTGACCCTCGCGGTCTATAACCTGCTGGGGAGCAAGGTGAAGACTTTGGTGAACAAGGAGATGGTGCCAGGGCGTCATGTGGTGAGCTGGGACGGCACTGACGAGGCGGGTCGCGAGGTAGCAAGCGGGGTGTACATCTATCGCCTGGAGGCCGAAGGGTTTGCGGCCGCCCAGAAGATGTTGCTCGTCCGCTAGGTAATACGACGCTGAGGGGGTGGGCCCGACGGGGTCCATCCCCTCATTCTAGCTCGCTCCGGTTTGGCGGAAGCACCCTGCGGTGGCAGTCGTTTCCGCCACGGATGGTAGCAAATGCATAACTGCATAGAGGTCTCATGATCATGGGTCGAAGGGAACTTGGGTGTGGCGCCCTATGGGTGGCAGCATCGGTTATGCTTCTCATAGCCATCGGCTGCGACACCGGCGTCGAAGTGTCCCCAAAGCCAGGCATCCTTCGCATCACCCTCCAATCAGACCCGGCCGATACCTCCATTGTCATCGTGAAGGACACGGTACGGGTTGCTGAGGGCGATAGCTTCGGTGTGGCCATTTACCAGGGCAAGGTGTACAACGACAGTGCCTTCGCCCTCTTGTATGTGACCCCACAAGCATATCAGCAGCAGGACGTCATCTACAATATCATTAAGCGCCATGGGGGCCAATACCACAAGTTCACAATCTATGAGTGCCATGTGCCACCGTTTTCCTATGACAAAATCACCTTCGGCATGACGCCGCGCATCCTGCGCCTTGGCACGTTCGAGATTCCTGTCAAGGCCCCTACCGACGTCAGCCCCTTTGTGGAGCTGGCCACGCAGTTTTACGTGGAGGAGGGAGGGGTCACGGAGGTGGAGCTGCGAGTCCGTCCGTTTCGCTCGGTGCGGCGCTATCGGGATAGCTATCTTTTTGTGCCTGATGTTGAGGTCGTGAGCGTCAGGAACCTGTGACCGCCCCTGCCAACGGGGCGGGCGGTCGGAACTGAGTGCGAGGTGACAAAGCTCATGAAGCGTCTAGTGACAATTGCCTGGGTCCTCGCTGTCGTCACATTGGTGGGGCTGTCTGGCTGCGCCCGCAAGACCTCACCTGCTCGGCCAAATATCCCGCCGAACACGACGCTGGCAAATATCCCCGTGGACGGAGATACCCTGTTTGCCCTCGTCACCCTGCACTGGGACGGTGAAGATGACGATGGATACATTGCGGGATATGAGTACCGCTACATCACTTACCATCTGCTAACGGGCGACTCGGCTGTCCAGGAATGGAAGTTTACCGATCAGACCCGCGAGACCATTGCGTTCGAATCCAGCGATGCGCTCAATCGCCAGCGCTTCCAGGTGCGCGCCGTAGACAACGCTGGTGATATCGACCCAACTCCAGCGGAGAAGGAGTTCTATACCTACCAGACGGTCTTCCCCACGACGGAGATTCTTTCTCCTACCCAGAACCAGCAGTTTTTTGCCATCGAACAGACTACTGACTGGTGGCTCGGCATTCAGCTCATCTTCCGGGCGCGCGATCAAGACGGGGAAGTGGTGGAGTATGCCTGGGCAGTGGATGATGGTGACTGGCATTGGATGCCGGATACGGCTGTCTACATTGGGCCGGAGCACTTTTCGCCATTGGAGGGCAAGCACAGGATCCGCGCCACCTGCCGCGACAACACCAACCTGGTCGACCCGGTGGGCGACGACGTGACCGTTGAGCTGATCAGGCCGACCTTCAGCAAGCCGATACTGATTATCGACGAGACGGTTGAGTCCAAATTCCCCTTCGGCCTGAGCTACAAAGATGCCGACGTCGATAGTTTCTACGCGCGTATCTTTGGCACACGGGATTCCTGGGACTATGAAAAGAACGGCATGCCGCCCAAGAAGGTGCTCGGTGAGTACAAGCTCCTGGTGTGGCACGCCGACAACTACTTCACCTATGAGCGCGACGTGCATCGTCTGCCGCAGCACATCAAGGACATTATCGACTATCTGAACGTCGGGGGGGACTTTATCATGGGCGGGTGGCGCATTCTCAAGTCGTTCGCCCATGCAGAACCGTTTCCCAAGACTTTCCGCGAGGGGGATTTCATCTACGACTATCTTCACATCATGGTGGCCGACGAGTCTCCGCCGATTCCCGACTTTAATGGCGCCTACTCCAGCGACACGCTGCGCTTTAGCAGTATTCGTGTGGACTCGTTGAAGCTATCCGAGTCGTATCTCACCTCCATTCCGGTGATTGGCTTGCAATACGTCAACGTCATGCCACGGCGCGCCGGCTTCACCAGCGTTATCTGGCGCTATAAGAACGACGACTATGTGGGAATTCCGACCTATCGGGGCTACCCGGTGGGCATCCGCTATTATGGCACGAGCTTCGATGCCATTGTCTTGGGCTTCCCCATGTTCTTCATCAAGCAGGAAGATGCTGCACGCATGGCCCAGGAGATGCTCAGGAGCCTCGGCTATTGAGCTCTTCGGTGAAAATGACGGCGAGGAAAACGATGGTGCTCAGGCTACATAGACGTGTTCTGGCGGCGTCGGCAGCACTGCTTTGGGGGGTGCAGCTCTGGGCTGGCAACACGGGCAAGATCGCAGGAGTGGTGATCGACAAGCAGACCAGGGAACCCCTGGTGGCATGCAACGTGATGGTGCGGGGTACCACCCTCGGTGCCGCGACCGACGCAAAGGGGACCTATTACATCCTGCAGGTGCCGCCGGGACGATACGAGGTCACCGCTTCCTACATCGGGTACCACCCCAAGACGGTTGCCAATGTGGAAGTGAAAGTCGACCTTACTACCCGTGTTAATTTCGAGCTTGAATCTACGGCGATCGAGTTTCCGGAGCTGGTGGTAGTGGCCGAGGAGCCGCTGGTGCAACTGGATATCACCTCGACGCGCAAGACCACCGATCGGGAGCAGATCCAACAGACACCTGGTTTTGAGAGGACCACCGACCTGTTCATGTGCCATCATCGATACCGGACCGCAGGCCATCCGCTTCGGCGATGGCACCCAGCTTCAGGTGCGTGATGAGAGCGTGAAGGACATCCACGTGCGTGGCGGCCGGGGCGGCGAGATCCTCTTCATGGTGGACGGCGTGCCCGTGACCCACCCCATCTATGGCGGCAGGGACGTACTCAACCTAAACGTCGTCGACATCAAACAGATGGAACTTTTGACCGGGGCGTTCAATGCCGAATATGGGCAGGCCCAATCCGGGGTGGTCAACATCACCACCCGTTCGGGTGGGCAGACCTTTGAAGGCGGCATCGAGCTCAAGTCCTCTGACATGCTCGATACCTATGCGACCTCCTACGGGTCCTTCTACCTGGGCGGCCCAGAACCCATCTCTCGGCTCCTCTCCACACTGGGCCTCCGTGTGCCCGGCAAGCTCAGCTTCTTCATGTCGGGCAACGGCACCCTTTCGGATACTCCTTACAACAATCGCCGCCGGCGGGATGACATTTCGATCCTTGGTCTCAAGATCAGGGAAAAACAGGACAACGACGGCAACTTCAACGCAAAGATCGGCTGGCAACTGACCCCGCAACTGGATATCGGCTTTTCTTACCACGGCTCGTGGAAGAGCTGGACCAGCTTTGATTGGCTGTGGAAGAACTACCCCGACCATATGGCCGAGTACGCGCGCACCAATCAGAACCTGATGCTGCGCATCAACCATACGCTGTCTAGCTCAACATTTTACAATGTGAACCTTGGGTACCTGACGGTCGATTACAACGGCTCACTTGATGGTCGGTCCCCAGCGGACTATTGGCGCTTTTACAAGGATGGGGTCGAGTACGATTACTACAGCAACTTCTCGGGAGCACCCGATTCCCTGAAGTCGATCATCAAAGCTCCGACAACCGACGGTTATGGCTTTTTCGATGCCCAGAGCTATGAAAGCATCTGGCGCGATGACCATACCAAGACCCTGACCTTCAAGGCGGATATCACTTCCCAGGTGCACCCGGAGCACCTGGTCAAGAGCGGCGTGTTGGTGCAGTACAACGACATTCATTACATCGACATTCAGGATGGGGGTGTGAAGCTCTCGAATTATGGCCAGTACGTGTTCAAGAACGAGCCCCCGTTCCCGGCACCTAATGGCCCGTACAAGGAGTTCGGGCAGAACAGGTGGGTGTTTACCGCCTACCCCACCAGCGGCGGCTGGTACCTACAGGACAAGTTCGAAAAGGGGTCGCTCATCATCAACGCGGGTGTCCGGACGGACTGGTTCAGGCTTGGTTCCACCGTGGAGAACATGGCATGGAAGAAGGCATGGGAAGACGCCACAGGGCTGCGTGCCAACTGGAAGCAGCTCAAATACAAGGTGAGCCCCCGCTTTGGCATCTCGTTCCCGATCTCGGATAGGACAGTCATCTTCTTTTCCTATGGCCACTTCAACCAGTTGCCGGAATTACAGTACCTGTACCGCGACCCCTACACCGGCGGCTTCACTGGCAATCCGTTCCTGGATTTTGAGCAGACTATCCTCTACGAGTTTGGCTTCACGCACCAGTTCCTGCGCGATTGGGCGATTGACGTGAAGAGCTACACCAAGGACATTTCCAAGCAGGTTGAGACGACGCAACTGTTGGCGGCACTGGGGCTGCCAGTCTACCTCTACGACAACAAGGGCTATGCGAGAGCGCGGGGTCTCGAGTTCGAATTGGTCAAGCGCTACTCGCATTTTACCTCTGGCAAGCTCAACTACACCGTGCAGTGGGCCACCGGCTACTCTTCGTCCGCTTTTGAGAACTATATCCGCTCACTGACTGATTTTCCGCTTCCCATCCGCGAGCGACGCCTCGGCTGGGACGTGCGCCATCAGTTCATCCTGCAGGCAATGCTGGACGCCCCTCCGAAGAAATACCCACGCCTGTTTGGCCTGAAGCTGCCTGACAACTGGAACATTACGATCCTCTCCCGCGTCTCCTCGGGGCAACCCTACACGCCGTTCACACTTGACCCCGTGGTCGCCCAAAAGACCGAGAACTCGGCCACCGGCCCGTGGACCATGTCCACAGACGCGAAGATTCGCAAGTCTCTAAGCATCGGGCGAGTGCGCTTGTCGGTCTTTGTGGATATTTTCAACCTCTTCGACGAAAAGAACACGCAGATCAGCTATGGCTTTAACACATTGACGGGTAAGCCTTACAAGTATGGGGATGTGGATCCCCAGTTGACTGCTATCAACGTGTACCAGTACCTCAACTGGCACAAGATCTACAACCTTATGGATCCGCGCCAGTTCTCTACAGGGCGTCATGTCAAGATTGGAACGAGCATTGACTGGTCGTTGGACTGACAACCGCTGCAGGAGCGTGGCCGACCGACGAGCGCGGCCGAAGGGAGTGGACCTGATGGTTCTGCGGGCGCAGAGGGCTGCGGGCGTCGTCGGTTTTCTGTCCGTATTGCTCCTGAGTGCCGCGGCATATGGTCAGGCGCGAGTGGCATTGGACTGGAAGCTGCACGACGTGGGCAAGGTGCGGCAGTTCGTCTCCAATATCGGCAGCCTTTGGCCCACGTGGGTACTGTGGGGCAGTTGGACGGGTTTGATCTACTGTGAATTCCCGCCGGGCAGTTACGAGGAGCATGTGGGTGAAGGAGGGATCTGGGTAGGGGCGATCGTCGGTGCCGATACGGCGGTCTCGGTGACCACCAGCTGGCATTCGGACGTGGAGTTCTTTCCTAGCGCTGCCAAGTGGGACACCGTTTGGGTCGTAGAGAAGGGCGACACGGTGGATATCCCTTACTGGCCGCAGTACACTGCCATCGGGGATCAGGACTTTGTCTGCCGGTACGCAGACTTTCACATCACCAACATTGCACTCCACACTCCACTCTATGTGGACGTGATCCAGACCAGTTCTGCCTGGGCTTCGCCACCGTTGGACGAATTCATCGTCTACCGTTATCGGGTCACTGCCACAAGCAAGCCCCTCCAGAACGTGTGGATTGCCTATTGGCTGGATGGCAACGTCGGGTACCGGGGTCAAGGGTGGGCTTTTGCCCTGGATGACTACTCCGTCTACTACCCGGAGCGGCATCTTGGAGTGTCGATCGACGCCGCGGGCGGCAGTGATGGCGTTGCCTACAGCCCCATAGGTGTGAAGATCTACCCGCCAGAGGGGATGGCCAAGCTCCGCTGGACGTTCAATTGGATTCAGAACCCCGATTTTGGCCCTCCAGCCCGTGACCCTGACCGTTATGCAGAGATGGCGGCAGGGGTGATCATGGAGAACCAGCTTGACCCTATCGGTTCGCAGTTCGTTATCTCCTTTGGACCTTTCAACCTGCAGGTGGGGGACACGGTGCAGTTCTACGTGGGAGAGATCCTTGGCAAGGGTCTGAACGGTCTGCTGAAAAACGCGGACCGACTGGACTGGCTGGTAGCCAATGACTTCAAGGTGCCATCTCCGCCGCCGCGTCCGCCGCTCCGGGTGGAGACAAGGAGCCACCAGGTGGTGTTGCGCTGGAAGGCGCAACCGGGTGAGGTGGACCCAGAAACCTATCAGGATCCTAATCGAGCGGATCACTGCCCGCAGCCCTTCGAAGGCTACCGGGTGTACAAGAGTACCCGCGGCCCGACGGGCCCGTGGACCCTTCTGGCAGAATACGATGTCCCAGACAATGAGCTTGGTGCCAATACCGGATTGGCGTATGAATACACAGATGTAGGACTGCTCAACAATCTGGAGTACTACTACTCAGTGACTGCTTACTCCAAGCCGGACACGGTCTCAGGGTTCCCGTCCCAGGAGTCGAGTATCAGCGCCAATGTCAAAGTGGTCGTGCCGGGCACTGAGCCGCCGACTACAGTGGGACAGGTGGCCGTCGTGCCGAACCCCTACCGTGGTGACGTCACCTACCACCACTACAATCCTCCTTGGGAGCGCCCCAAGGGGACTCGGGAGAGGTGGATGGAGCAGGATCGCCGCATCCAGTTCATCAACCTGCCGGAGGCGTGCGAGATTGCGGTCTACACGCTGGCTGGTGACCATGTGATCTCCATCAGCCACAACGACCCCGAAAAGGGCTATGAAGACTGGAACCTCACCTCGGCAGTAGGACAGGCAGTGTCCAGTGGCATCTACCTCTTCACAGTGAAAGATAGCAAAACTGGGGCGGTGCAGGTGGGCAAGTTCGTGATAATCAAATGAGACGAGAGCTGACGATCGCGAGAAGCACCCAAAGGCGGGCGCATTTCCCAACGCGCAGGTACGCCGTGTGGACGGTGGCGTGTGCGCTGTCCGTGCTGTGCGCGCTTCCTGTGGAGGCGCAGTGGACGAACCTTGACTGGAAGCTGCACAACGTGGGCAAAGTGCGGCAGCTGGTGACCAACATGGGCACGCTGGACGACAGCCACGAGAGTGTGCGCACGCGCTATCCAGGGCTGCTCTACTGCGAGATGCCGGCTGGCAGCAACGAGGAGCACGTCTACCAGGGTGGCATCTGGATTGGTGCGATCACCCCGTCCGGAGCCACCCTTGTCTCGGTCTCACGCACTCATTTTACGCCCCACGAGTTCTTCCCGACAGCGCAACCTTGGGACACGATCTGGGTGGTGAACAAAGGCGACACGGTTGATATCCCTTACTGGGCCAGGTACGCTGCCATTTCCGACCAGGACTTTGTCTGTCGCTACAGCGACTACAATATCCTCAACATCACGGACCACACGCCGCTGTACTTGGATGTGGTGCAATACAGCTACGCCTGGAGCTCGCCACCCCTTGATGAGTTTATCGTGTTCAACTACAACGTGATGCCCACCAAGTTCCCGCTGCGGGAGGTCTACGTAGGTTTTTGGCTCCATGGCGAGATCGGCAACAACGACGCCGCGCTCAACTTTCTTGACGAGCACACCTACTTTTTCCCTGAGCAGTTCATGGCCGTGGGCGAGGACAACGCTGGCGGGGATGATGGCACTGCTATCAGCCCGATCGGCATAAAGGTGCTCTTTCCTGCGGACAGCACTCTGAAATGGACCTTCAAGTGGTACAATCACGAAGATCTGGCAGGCTGGGGACGAGATCCGGTGCGCTATCGCCTGGGCATGGCGAGCGGCGAGATCATGCAGAATCGGCCGGACATCGAGCGGGCGCACATCTCTGTTGCTTTCGGTCCATTTCCGCAGCTGAACGTGGGCGACACGCTCCACTTTGAAATCGGCGAGGTGTTTGGCACGGGGATGGCAGGACTGATGAAGAACGCCAAATACCTGGAGTTCCTGCGCGACCGCCGCTATCGTGTGCCGTTCCCGCCGCCGCGGCCCCCATTGCGCGTCTACCCCGCCTCGCACCGGGTAACCCTCTCCTGGAAGCCGCTTGCAGGAGAGGTGGATCCTGAGAAGTATCATGACCCGTACCGGGGCGACCAGAATCCCCAGCCGTTTGAGGGCTATCGGGTGTACAAGAGCACTATAAGTGCGCAGGGGCCTTGGACCTTGTTGGCTGAATACGACGTGCCGGGCAATCGCTATGGTCAGAACACCGGCTTGGCCTACGAGTTCACCGACGTGGGCTTGGTGAACAACGTGGAGTACTACTACAGCGTCACCGCATTTTCCAAGCCAGACTCGGTGACCAATTTCCCCTCGCAGGAGTCAAGCGTCACTGCCAACGCCAAGCGGGTTGTGCCTGGGACACCGCCACCTGAGAGGCTGGGACAGGTGGCAGTGGTGCCCAACCCTTACCGCGGGGACGTGGCCTACCATCAGTACAACCCCCAGTGGGAGAAGCCTGCAGGTACGCGCAAGCGCTGGATGGAGCAGGATCGGCGGGTGCAATTCATCAACCTGCCTGCAAGGTGCACGATAAAGGTCTATACCTTGGCAGGCGATCTTATTACCACCATCGAGCACGACGATGCCAGCCGTGGCTATGAAGACTGGAACCTGACCTCATCGGTGGGCCAGGCCATTGCCAGCGGCATCTATCTCTTTAGCGTGGAGGACAGGCGCACCGGCGAGGTGCAGGTGGGCAAGTTTGTGGTTATCAAATAGAGGGCGAACCTTCCGTATGAAAACGAGGATGAGAGGCACATACAGGAAGTGGCTGTGGGCGGCCCTTATGCTTCCGGCGGTTGCGATTGGGCAGTACGAACGCCCTGGGAGCAGCGACGCCCAGTTCCTGAAGATCGGGGTCAGCGCCAGAGGCGCCGGCATGGGGGATGCCTTCATTGCCTTGGTGGACGGTGCCGAGGCGGCCTACTACAATCCGGCAGCCTTGGCGTGGATTCCGGCCAGCGCTGTCTCCTTTACACACACCGGCTGGTTTGCCGGCATTAACCACGACTTTGCGGCGGCGGCGCGCACCTTTGGCCGCTCCGGTACTTTTGCCTTGTCCGTCACTGCCCTCTACACCGACGAAATGAAGGTGCGCACGCCCTTGCAGCCTGACGGGACAGGTGAGACCTTCTATGCCGGAAACTACCGTGTGGGCATCAGTTATGCCCGCTACCTGACTGACCGCGTGACCTTCGGTGGCACCCTGAACTACATCCGGATGTCGCTCTATTCGGATTTCGTGGGGGAGGCGCTGGCAGCAGATATTGCGGTACTGTACGTCACCCATTTCCGTAACTTCCGTTTCGGAATGAAGATTGCCAACTTTGGCTCCGAAGTGAAATTCGTGCACGAATCATATCCTTTGCCAACCAACTTCACTTTCGGATTGGCGATCAACGCCATTGACGCCAAGGCGCAATCGCTGGCGCTGTCCTTTTCGGCGATGAAGCCCAACGACGGACGCCCGCTCGGCGAAGTCGGCGGCGAATGGTGCCTCCAGAATCTGCTCTTTCTGCGCGGCGGCTATCGCCTTAACCACGACGTGGCTCGCTACTCCTTCGGCACCGGTCTCATGGTGGAGGTGGCTGGGGTTCGTTTTCGGATGGACTATGCCTACAGCGATTTCAGTCTGCTAGGCGCAGCGCAACGGATAGGTATCAATGCCCAGTTCTGAGCAGGGACCGGCCGGCCTACACGGCTGCATGAGGTGCCCTTTGCCGTGCGAATTGTCTCGCCCCGTGCGGAGCTTCTCGGACACCGAGCAAGAGCCTGCCGCAGACGCAGCTTTAGGATGACCAGACACTTCCTATCGTTCGCTGCGATCGTGGCATGTGCCTGGTCCTTAGAGGCGCATGACTACCGTTTTTCCCAAACGCCTGATGAGATGCGCGACCAGGTATGGGTGCACATCTCCCCAGCGCTCGTCACCGTCCAGTACGAATCCATTTACCTTGGCCAGATCGCCCCACATGTGCGCAACATGATTGACGCCAACGCGGACACCGCGGTGACCGAAGAAGAGGCCTCTGCGTTCTTCGCCGAATTTGCTCGTTCGCTCAATGAGGCGCTGCGGCAAGAGCCGGTCACCCTGGGCGGCGAACAGTTTTTCATGCGCTTGCTTGAGTGCACGGCCCCTGGTTTGTCGACCGACACCGTTTTGGCGCCGCTGAGACTGCGCATGGTCTTTGTCATCGACAGTTGCCGGTTGGCAGAAGGCGAACACGAACTCGTCGCCGACCCGCGGCTCTTTTTCAGGAGCGGCAATTTTCTCATCGACCTTGCCAAGGAGCGAGTGGCCTTCACCGACGAGCAGGAGCGGACCATCGGCAGGTTGCTCCAGCTTCGGGTCATCGGTGCTCCTGGGATCTCCTTTGTTTCCTGCTACCCTGGCTACATCAAGCGGGAGCTGGACATGGTGCTCATCAGCGGGGTTTTCTACGACCAGACGGTGCTGCGCATCCGGCAGGGGCAGTATCCGAAGCTGCGGATTCGGTTCCGTCACGGTGGGACCAGCCCATGAGCCACGAGGTGCTGAAAGAGGCACTCTACTACGAGCAACTCAGCCCCCTGGTCCTGCTGGCGGTCCTGGGTGTGGCGTTCCTTCTGGGAGCGCTCCATGCACTCGGTCCTGGTCATGGCAAGTCCCTTATGGCCGCCTACCTGGTGGGTTCCCAGGGGCGTGCGAGGGACGCGGTGGTGCTCGCCCTGGCGCTGACTCTCTCCCACGTGCTGGTCGTGGTGGTGGTGGCCCTTT
>JBBIKH010000048.1:12424-17273 GCA_037445575.1 bacterium | reverse complement strand
TGCGCAGGATCTTCTCCCACTCGTAGCGCTGGTAGGCAAAGTCGAACGCGGCCATGACCAACAACGCCAGCGCCGCCCTGAAGACCACGTCGAAGGCGACCTTCGCCGTGAATCCCAGAATCTGCCCGGCTCCCTGTTCCACCAGGGGAAAGAACTCGCGAAAATGGGCCCGCATGGTGGCAAATCCGATGAGGCCAACAACCGCCAATTTGAAGAGTCCCTTGAGGAGCTCCACAAGTGAGCGAGCGGAAAAGATCCGCTGCAGTCCACGCATTGGGCTGATCTTGCTGAGGCGCGGTGCCAGGGGCTCTGCGGAGAAGACCAGCCCACCTTGCGCAGCGTTGGCCAGAACCGCCACCGACATCAGCGCCAGCACCAGTGGCGCCATCTGGACCGCGATGGCCTCTGCTGCGGCCATGGCCTGCCCGGGCAGCGCGTCCGGGGTCAGCTCAATGTGCGCCAAGCCGCCAAGCACCCGCCGCGTAACCTTGAGCAGATTTTGCAAAAACAGATTTCCCGAGGCCCACAGAGCCCCACACCCGATCAGCAACACCAGGGCTGAGTTCACCTCCACGCTGCGGGGGACATTTCCTTTCTCCCTGGCCTCACGCCGTCGCTTAGGAGTTGCCGGCTCCGTCCTGTCTTGATATGACCACTCGGGCATGGATGGCCTACCGTCACATGAGTTTCATGAGACTTGTGAGGTCCACTTGCAGCTCCGCATAGAGCTTGCGAAAAGCGACTGCGAACACAGGCATGGACAAGGTCAACACCAAAAGGCCAATGGCGATGTTCGCCGGCAGGGCGGCGAAAAAGACGTTCATCTGCGGCACCGTGCGCGCCAGAACCCCAAGCGCCACGCTCGTAAGGAGCAGTGCCACCATGCCTGGCGCGCCGATGCGCACCCCAGAGGTGAAGATCGCACCCGCCATGCGGACCACTTTTTCCACCAGAGTGCCGTTGAAGGAGCCCCCCAGTATGGGCACCGCGTCGAAACTGTGGTACAGGGCACGTAACAAGAAATGGTGGCCGTCGATGACCAGAAAGAGCAGGAGCGCCACGAGCTGTTGCGCCTGGCCGATCAAAGATGCCTGTTCCCGCGTCTGAGGGTCCATGGTCGTGACTATGGCCAAGCCCATTTGCATGCCCACCATCGTACCACCCAGCTCGACCCCTGCAAAGAGCATCGCCGCCACAAAGCCGATGGCCATCCCCACCAGCACCTCTCTGGTGAGCACCAACAGCAAAGGCACTGTCTGCAGGGGCAACTCTACATGCATCCCCCGGAGCGACGGGTAGAGCAATACGGTCAGAAACAGCGACAATCCTACTTTGGTCGCTGCCGGGACGCTTTGATGTCCGAACAGCGGGTAGACTGCCACCACCGTGGCGATACGCGCCAAGGCTACGAAGGCCACCAGCAACTCATTGAGCTTCAGCTCCAGCATCAGTCCGCTCACCTACACAGCATGGGTAGCTGGCTGTAGAGCCGCAGCGTGAACCCGATGAGGGTGCGCAGCATCCAGGGCATGAAGACGATAAGCGCGACCACCGCCGCCAGTATCTTTGGGACGAAGGTCAGCGTCATTTCGTGCACCTGCGTCACTGCCTGGAGCATACCGACCGCTACGCCAACAATCAGACCCGCAAGCAATACCGGCGCCGCCAACAACAACGCGGTGAAAAACATCTGGTAGGCAAGGTGGAGCACATACTCCTCGGTCACAAACAGTCCTCCTCTAAGCGAATCCGGCGACAATTGAGCCTACGATGAGATTCCAACCATCCACCAGGACGAACAAGAGCAGCTTAAATGGCAGCGAGATCATGGCCGGTGGCAGCATGAGCATGCCCATTGACATCAGCAGGCTGGAGATCACCAGATCGAGCACCAGGAAGGGAACGTACAGGAGAAACCCGATCTGGAATGCAATCCGCAGTTCGCTGATGACGAAGGCGGGAATGAGCACATGCGTCGGCACTTGCGCGCGGCTCTCCGGCTTTTCCATTTTCGCCAGGCTGACAAAAAGCGCCAAGTCCTTCTCGCGCGTCTGGCGGAACATGAACTCCCGCAGCGGATCGACCGCCTTGCGGAACGCTTCCCGCTGGGGTAGCTCGCCCCGCATGTACGGTTGTAGGGCATCGCGGTTGATGTCATTCCACACCGGACTCATGATGAACACCGTCAGAAACAGCGCCAATCCGATGAGGATCTGGGTGGGCGGTGCCTGTTGCGTGCCCAGGGCGTGGCGCAGAAACGACAGGATGACCACGATGCGCGTGAACGAGGTTACCATGATGACAAACGCCGGCGCCAAGGAAAGTAGGGTAAGGAACAGCAGAATCTGCAGAGAGACTGCCACCTCGCCGGGCTTCTGCGCCCGATCCAGGGTAACCGAGATCTTGGGGATGCCCAGATCCTGCGCCGCCACCGCAGCGGCCAGCAGCAACACCACGACCAAGGTCACGCCCGCCAGAAGGAACTTGTGCCTCGCCACACGGCGCGATGTGTTTCTACGACGCATTGCCATGGTGTCCTTTTAGGAAAGCCTCAAGATACGTCGCAAAGGGCCGCCCTCCTGTCGCCCTTTTGCTGGAGGAAGCGAAAGCCGCCACCTTCTCCTGGTCGGTGATCTCCGTGAGGAGGGTAATCTGCACATCGGTCACGCCCACGATGAGCACGCGGTCCAGGGCCAAGACCGCACAGAGCGACCGTTTGGGCCCAAGAAACGTGCACCCGAGGACACGGAGCTGCGTTGAAGGCGCGCCCCCACCTACGCGCGCGCCCAGCCGTTTGATGCCGTACACGCCGAGAAAGATGATTACCACCAGGATGCCCAGTCCCACCAACGTACGCACCAGGAGCACGACGGTGTTGGGTCCTGGAGCGGGTCCTTCCACCAAACGCAGATCGCCGGCCGCTGGGGCCCCACGCAGGGACGGGCCCTGCACCGCCACCACAGCAACTGCTGCCGTCACGATCAGTCCTGCCCCGACGAGGAGCATTCCGCGCGGCTTGCGCCACAGCAGCGACCTCATTCCGACCTCCCTTCCCGTGCCGCATTGAGCCGCTCGCTTGCGCCCACCAAAGCAGTGATGCGGACGCCAAAGTTCTGATCGACCACTACCACCTCTCCCTCGGCGAATTTCTTGTTGTTGACAAAAAGGTCCACCGGCTCGCCCGAAAACTTGTCCAGTTCCACCACTGCGCCTGGGCCCAATCCCAAGATGCTGCGGATACTCATGTTCACCCGCCCAAGCTCCACCGAGACGGGAAGTTCGATATCCATCAACAGGTCGAGGCTACGACTACTGGTGACGGCATAGGACTGGTCCTCTAACTGCGCAAACGTGCCTGGTCGCACCCGCACCTGTTCCCCACTTTGCATGGAGCTTGCTGGGGCCGCCTCTACTCCCCCGCCTTCCACGATATCATTGACGGCTGTCGGCGAAGCAAGACAGATGATTTGCGAAGCGAGCTCGCCCACGGACACGTCCAGAGTCGCCATTTGGAAGCCTGTCAGAGAGCTGACCTCGGCACCGCCCTCGATGTTGATGTGCAAGGCGCCAAGTTGCGCTTCATGCCCAGTAAGCTCTCGCAGTGCCTCGCTTGCAGCGTCGAGAGAAAGGCGGATCATCCCCTCCAGCTCGGCGCGATCACCGCGGTCCTCCAGCTCCAAGGGTCCTTCCTTGCCGGCGATTGCTCCTGCCGCCTGCAGCAAAAAGGCGCGGTCTACCAGGATCAACACCCCCTGCTCATTGCCTGCCCACCCTACCTGGATGACTATGGGCTGTCCGGCAAAAGCAGCGCGCACAGTGCGGGGGTCAAACCCAGAAACCTGCTGCAGGGCCAACTGCACTGGAACGCTGCTTATGGCCGCAAGTTGAGTGGTAGTCGCCTGGATGATTGCCGAGACCAGTTCTTTGAACCTTGCCTCCCTCGGGTCCATGGTCCTCATACCTCGTTGTCTGTCCAATCGACGATCTGTACGGCTCTACTTCGGCCTACTACCCCCGCCTTGCCAGAAAGGAGTTTGACCCCGTTTACCTCGATCGCCAGGGGCTCGACGATTTTCTGGTCCAAGAGAAGCACATCCCCCACCTGCAAATCAAGCAGCTCCCGCAGTGTTATAACGGTGCGTCCTAAAAAGACGCGCAGGGTCATATTCGTGGTCTGCAGCACTTCACCAATCTGCCGCTTCGTCTCTGGAGTGCTGCGCTTGGCGGAGACCGTCAACCAATTCTGGGTAGCCAACTCCCGGAGCACCGGATCCAATACAAACAGCGGCAGACATATGTTGAGCCCGTAACTGGCTTCCTTGAACAAGATCTCCCACGAAAAGAGAAGACACGTTTCGCTGGCGGAGGCAATCTGCGCAAGACGGGGGTCCGCCTCAAAGCTCTCAAGTTTCACGGTGAGCGCGGCGGCCCTCTCCCAAGCCTGGCGGTACAGTTCAAGAGAGCGCTCAACGGTTCGCTCCGCGATCCTCTGTTCGATAGTGGTGATGGGTCGTGGTTCCAGTTCCCCCTGCGCATGCCCGCCAAAAGACCGTTCCACGATGAGCAACACCAAGTCGGGGCTGATCTCGATGATCCCCTTGCCCTCGAGGTTAGTAAGCGAAAAAACCCACACACAGTCCGGGTCAGGCAAAGAGTCTACAAACTCGGCGAAGGCGAGGAGATTGACCCCCATGAAGCGCACGTCCACCACCGTGCGCAGGACAGTGGTAAAATAGGTCGACAGCGCGCGCGCAAAGTTCTCGTGAATGGTGTGGACGCCGCGGAGCTGGTCCTTGGTAAGGCGCCCGGGATGTTTAAAGTCGTACGGGACTGCCTGGACAACCGTCTG
>JBBIKH010000048.1:0-12414 GCA_037445575.1 bacterium | reverse complement strand
GGTCATCACAACCCCTGCGCTCTCGCCCATACTCCGACCTTTCCTGGAGTGGCTGTGTCCCGCTGCCATACTCTGAACCCGACTACTGGATCACATACTTGGTGAACAACACGCGCGTCACTTTCCCTGTGCGCAGCAACTGGTTTACCGCCACGCGAATCTCCTCCCGAAGCCCCTCCCGGTTTTCCGAGTTGGAATACCACCAGACGCCCTTCTGCGAGAGGAGGGTGTTCAAGTTGTCCTGGATAAGTGGAAGCTTCTGCTCGATCTCTTTTTGCGTCTCCTTGGTGTCCGAGATAAAAACCAGGGACAACACCAAATAGCGCTCGCCACCGGAGAACGCCGGGTTAATGACCAGGTCGTCCAAGGCAAACATCGATTCGATACGCATGTCCGCCAGGGCCTGCGATGTCTGCGCCTCGGCCTCGCCCTGTTTCTTCTTCTCCTCTTTGGCGGGAGGCGCTTCGGTCTTTTTCGCCTGAGCCGCAGTGGCCCGCTTCTCCGCAGCCGGCAGTACTACGAGCATCATAATAGCGTAGGCCAGCCCCGCCTGCACCACCAAGAGGCCCAGCCCGATGAGGAGCTTGGTGAAAAGTCCTTTACCCTTTTTGGAAGGGGCGTTCTCCGACCCCTCGGCGCGGGCGGTACCGCCCCCCGCTCGTCGCTCCAAGACCAACTCATCACCGCGATCGGGTTCGTTCATTGTTGCTACCGTCCTCGATGGCTCTGGTGTCAAGTGCTACTCGGTAACACCCTCACTTCCGTACGTGGTTTCCCAGTTGAGGAAAATCTCCACACGGCGGTTCTTGGCGCGATTTTGCGGTGAGTCATTCGGCGCCACCGGGCGATGCTCAGCAAATCCCGCCAACCATACGCGCGTGGGATTGATGTGCTCCTGATAGACGAGGTGCTCCACCACTGCCAGGGCACGCGCGGCGGATAGATCCCAGTTGGACTTGAACTGCGGCCCCGCCGTAGGCGAGTCGTCGGTGTGCCCCTCGACGCGCACCTCGCAGTTGATCTGGCGGATCATCTCGGCGATGTCATGGAGTATCTGCTGCGCCGAAGGTTTGAGCACTACTTGCCCTGGCTCGAACAGCAATGGATCAACGATGCGAAAACGCACACCGGTGGCAAGCAAGAAGACTTCCACGCCGGCGATCTCCTTGGCCTCCATGGTGAGCGACTTCCGGCCGGGCATGTTGATCACCAGCAGATCCTTTCTCAGCACCGCCCGGTCGACGGTGGAGGGCGTGGAGGTCTTGACCACCTTGCGCCCCTCCTCTTCGGACAGGACACCCAGTGAACCGCGCAACGAGCCCATGGCCTGCCTGAACTTGACCAGCTCCACGACCGAATAGGAGACGATCAAGATGAAGAAGCAAAGGAGCAACGACATCATGTCACCGTAGGACATGATCCACGGCGCCCCTACCGCCTCTTCTTCTTTCTTCTTCCTGGCGATCATGCGGCGGCCTTCTGTTTGGCCCCCAGACCTGCCCTTTCAAGTGTGTCCGCTCTGGCGCGCAGCTGCGGCGACAGGAACGCCAAGAGCTTCTCATTAAGAATGCGCGGGTTGTCTCCGGCCTGGATGGAGGCAATCCCCTCAATGATCAGCTCCCGCTGTTGCACCTCCTGTTCAGAACGAGTCTTGAGTTTACCGGCAATGGGCAAAAAGACGAGGTTGGCCAGCACTACGCCCCAGAAGGTCGTGACCAATGCCACGGCCATGCCCACGCCGATCTTGGTGGGATCGTTGAGGCGCGACAACATCGAAATCAGGCCGATGAGGGTGCCGAGCATCCCGAAGGCGGGAGCGTAGCTGGCGCCCGCATTGAAGATGCGCTGCCCCAGGGCGTGTCGTTCCTCCAGGCTGACAAGTTCCGTGGTGAGTAAGCTTCGCACTAACTCCGGGTCCACCCCGTCGACCAGCTGCCGCACCCCTTTCTTGAGAAACTCGTCGTCGATCTTTTCCAGGTCGGACTCCAGTGCCAGCAGCCCTTCCATGCGCGCTTTGGCGCTCAGGCGCACCAGCGTGGCGATTACCTCGACGTTCTCCGGCATCTTGTGCATGAAGGCGCGCTTGGCGATCTTGATCACGCCCAAGACCTTGGGCAGCGGAAAGTTGATGAGGATGGCTGCCGCCGTACCGCCCCACACGATGAGGATGGACATCGGGTCCAGGAAAAACTTGGGCGCGCCGCCCGTGGCGATGCTGAAGGCGATCATCGCAAAACCGAACACGATGCCGATGACGGTGGCTATGTCCATCTTCTATCTGCCTATGGTGTGAAGGTTCGCTTGCTCCCTGGGTGCCGAGGCGGGGCGGGGCCCGCAGGCCCCGCCCTCACCCGCTTGCTTACCGCTTCAGTCTCACAATCTCGTCCAGTATGGTATCCGAGGTGGCGATCACCCGCGCATTAGCCTGAAAGCCGCGCTGGGCGATGATCAAGTCGGTGAATTCACTGGCCAAGTCCACGTTGGACATCTCCAAGGCCCCAGGGGTAATGCTCGCGGCAACGGTAGTGCCCGCTACCCCCTTAATGGCGCTACCGCTGTTGGCGGTCTCTAAATAGAGGTTGTTGCCCGCATGCACCAACCCCGCGGGGTTACTGAACCTGGCCAACATCACCTGCGCGATGACTTTCGATACCCCGTTGCTAAACTGCCCGGTGATGCGCCCGCTTTCATCAAAAGAAATCGACTGCAGATCCCCCATGCCGTAGCCGTCTTGGGACTTGGCCACCGTGGTGGACACCGATCGCAGCTGAGTGATGCCGCCAAAGTCTCCAGTGCGTCCGGCATCGAGGGTAATGCTCACCGTGTCCGCACCATTTCCAGGGTTAAAGGTGAGCGGCTGGCCGTCGTTGCTGCTAAACACCAGCAGGCTCCCGTCCGAATTAAAACTCACGGTGCCTTTGCTGCCGGAAGTAGGAATGATCTTGCCGTCGTCGATGATCACTTCCCACGACCAGCGGTTGGGGCTGGACGGGGTGGAGATATTGGTGAAGGTGACCGCGACGTTGTGCGTCTGCCCAAGGCTGTCATAGACATCGATGCTGGCAGTATGCGTGCCCGCGTCGCGGCCTTCCTGGTACACATTCAGCTGCGGCAGGTTAAACACGCTGCCTGAGCTGTCTGCGTCGTCCAGCGTCAAGGAAACGCTTGTCTGAGACGCTTGAGCGGCATTGTCCTCGATGAGCAGTCGCCCCTCGCTGTCCAGGCTTGCGGTCGCTCCCACAAGGACGGCGTTGATAGCATCCAGGAGGTCTTGCACGCTGTCGCCCGCGGCATAGGTGTAGGTGCCGCTGGCGACGCTGCCGTCAGGATTCAGCCCGGAGATCCTGATCCTGTCGCCGGCGGTCAGCGCCGTGACCACCTGCGGCAGGGAGTTGATTGCGGTGCTGCTGGTCGTTCCCGTGGCCGTGGTGCCCGGCAGCTTGAGGTTGGTGGCTGCGTTGCCCGCCGCTGCTAGTTGCGTAGAGCTCCCGCCAGAGTCAACCGTGCGCAGCTGCACCACATCGGCGCCACCCACAGACGCCAGCTCCGCAACCACCTCGCCGTTGAGCGAGTTTTCGGCTCGGATCTGGGCATTGATCTCCGCCACAAGGTCGTCAATTGAGGCGTAGGTGCCTGCCGTCAGGGTGATGGACTTGGTCACCGTGCCGCCCGCGTCATTGTCCACGGTGATGGTGAGCGTATCGTTGACGCCCGCGGCGATGGTCAAGCTGGTGGGGGCACCCGTGGCGGTGAGCACCGCTTGACTGGAGAGATCACCCGCCAGAATCTGCGCCATCGCTTGGGTGTCGGCGTCTAGGTTGCAGCTAAAGCTCACCTGGGTCGTTGCACGGGCAGGAACCTTCTGCCCAAACGGCAGCACGATGTTTTGCACCGGCCGGCTGGCCTGGATGGTTCCGTCCGCCTCGGCCATTACCCCTTGCAACACATAGCCGGTACCGGGGTGAACCAAGGTGCCATTGGCATCAACCTGGAAGGTCCCAGACCGCGTGTAGTAGTGCAGGGCTCCGTCACTAAGGATGAAGAATCCGTCGCCCTGGATCGCCAGGTCGGTCATCACCCCGGTCGGTTGCAGGCTCCCCTGGGTAAACACGGTGTCAATGGACCCGACGGTCATGCCGGTGCCGACCTGCATGGGGTTGAGTCCGCCAGTCTCATCGCCTGGTCGACTTGCGGCTCGCAGCATCTGCGACAAGCTCTCCTGAAAGGTCACTCGGCCTGCCTTGAAGCCGACGGTGTTCACGTTGGCGATGTTGTGGCCGATGACGTCCATCTGGAGTTGATGGTTCTTCAACCCAGAGACCCCAGCAAAGAGTGAACGCATCATGGTTGTTACTCCTTTCCTGAGTTTCGCTGCCTCAGTCGTTCAGCAGCGCAGGGCCTCCCCGTTGGGGTCCAGCCCACTGGTTCATGCAATCACTGCACTGTCGATTTGGGTGAATACGCTGTCGCGCAGGTGCGCCTGATCAATGGCGGTGATGACGGTGCGGGTGGGTACGTTCACCACGAAGGCCACCCGGTTCATGACCACCAGAGAATCTCGGCCGCCTTTTTCGGCCACCTTGCTGACAGCGCCACCCAGGGTTTCGACCTCCTGTTGGGTGAGCTGAATGTTCCGCAGGCGCAATCGCTCCAACGCGTGCAGGGAGAAGCGCACCTCTTCCCGCTTGCGCACCTCCTGCTCCAGCATGTGTGCAAAGGAGCCTTTCTGCGCCCCCTCACCCGGAGCCTGCCGCGGGGCTGGCAGTGGTTCACCCCGCACCGGGCCGACCGGTCGATTCACCCCTTCCAAGTACTCTGGCATTTCATCACCTCCTTTCCTGTGTGCCTCTTCTCACCGGAGCATGACGAGGTCCGAGGGGCTCACCTCCAGGCCGCCCAACAGGAGATGCGCGCTGCCCCCGGTAAAGCGAACCCCGGTCACTCGACCCACGGTGTAGGCTGTGGCCGTCACCTGGGCACCGCTGTCATCCACAGCCCTCACCCGGAAGGAGTAGGCACCGCTTGCCAGACGCTGGCCGGCGTCGTTCTTTCCGTCCCAGGTAATGGCATTGTCCCCGGCACTCTGCGTGCCCGGCTGCAGGGTGCGCACCACCCGCCCGGAGGCGTCCAGCACTTCCACCGTGACCTGAGCAGCGCCGGCTAGGGTGTAGTGAAGGTCCACCTCACCTTCCTCCGGCAACCACACTCGGCCGCCCGCTGCCCATACCTCCCGGTCCAGGAAACCGCCGATGACGGTGTTCTGGAGGGATTGCAGCATAAGGGTATTCGTCTGGGTGTTGGTGTTCAGATACCAGAGCTGCTCCAAGCTGCTGAATTGAGCAAGCTGGGCGATGAACTCGGTGTTCTCCATGGGAGCCAACGGGTCCTGGTACCGCAGCTGCGTGACCAACAGGTTCAAGAATGCGCCCTTGCCCAGCGTACCGCCCGGTCCGGTGAGACTGTACGTAGCCCCTGCAGAACTGTTGGTCACCGATGCAACATCCGCCATGATCATCACCTCCTTTCATGCAGTAATCTCGATGGTGTTGTAGCCAAACAACCGCGGCCTATGGGGCTCCCGCTCTGCCTCCCTTGGCGTGGCAGGCGCCGGAGGGGCAGCATCTGACTCACGTGGAGCAGACTCTTCGGGCCTGGGCCACCTCTGCCCGCCATCTCCGCGCTGCTCCACCGCCACACTCAGCTCGCCGAGTTGCACGCCCTGCTCGCCGAGCATGGTGCGCAGGTCATTGAATGAACTTTCCAATAGTGCCTGGGTCTGTGGCGACTCCACCCGGAACTGGGCGCTGAGCGTTTGCTCATGCTTGGCCAGGTCCACAGCGATGCGGCCCAACTCCGGCTGTTCGATCGTCACCCGCAGCCTCGTCTCTTCAGCGCGGACCATGAGCCTGAGGCTCTGCGCCAGCTCCCGCGCTATGGCTTCCACCTGTTCGCTCCACCGAGCTTGGCTCCCTTCTTTCCTGGAATCAACGCTTGGCAGTGCATTGCTCGTCTTCGCCCCTGCTGGCTGCGCGAGCGCTGGCGTGCTTACCTGCCGAGAACTGTCCGCGACAGTCCGATCCGGCGAGCCAGCTTCCACTGGACGCACCTTGGGCTCATCGGAACCGCCATACTTGCTGGTGGTGTCCTTAACGGACCCTACGGTTAGACGGTGGTGGTCAGTCGACTGCGCATGGACCCGTGAGGCACGGCTTTCGATCTCCGCGTCAAGCCGTGGTAGCGGCTGTAGCTGCACATCAGGCTGCTTGGCAGCCGGTGCCACATGCGCATCGGGCCGGTTAGGGATGCCAAAATCCTGCTGGCTTCGCATGAGTCCCGGACCGCGCACGTGTGCGGATGGGCCCCCGTTGTCGCCACCGCTCAGCGGACTGCTCAAGCGCTCTTTGGCTCGGTAGTCCGTCCCCTCGTTTCGGGGAGCCGCTTGATCCGCTGGGGTGGCGGCTGCCAATTCCTGGTTACGTCCGCGGTGCTCAGGCGGCTGCGCTTTGTCCACTCGGGCCTGCGCACTCCGCACGACCGCTGGTGCTGGCTCCGCAACAGGCGGGCGCTGAGCGCGGGGAGCGCGGCGCATCGCCGGCCAAGCTTCCTGCAGGGTCGGCTCGATTCGGCCCGACCGCGAAGCCTTCTCTCCTATCGCACGGGCAAGGTGGTCTTGGCGCAAGGGAGCCTGTCCCCCGGTCGTCTGTGCGGTGGGCTGGCCGCCGGGGTCCCTCGGACCTGAGGAGGCCCCTCCCACCGCCTGCTCGGCGGCCAATGCCGGGGGCAACGGCGACACAACCGACTCGTCTTCGCGTAGGAGTCTTTGGCGTGCCATGTGGGCCGCTGCCGATTCCTGTCTTCGGGCGCTTCGCGCAGCTTTTTCACCGGTCTCCGCGCCTCTGGCTTCCGCTCTCCCTTCTCTGAGATGTGCTGACCTCTCTTGCGTCGCATCTGGCTGCGGCTTCAGCGCGGCGGGGGTCTTCTGCGTCGGCGAAGGCTCCTGGCCGCTGCTGGCCACTCCGAGGCGGTTGACCCGAGCTTCCTCCACGACCTGCGCTGGTAAAACAGCCAAATCCCGACGTCGCTTACCCTTCACTATCGTGCGGCTCGCCACCGAGCCCACAGGATGGATCGCCGAGCGGCCAGACTGCTGCGTCTCCCCGTTCGCGGGGTCGTGGCGGGTCTGCCGCGCCGTAGAGGGGCTAGCGCTCTCCTTAGCCAAACCCTGCACGACCTCGCGCGTACGGATCGCGCTCTCTTGCCCGAGGCGCGCATCGGGAGCGCCTACCTGTGCGTTCGCGCCGAATTGCGAAGGAGGCTCGGTTACTCTCCGCTCAGTGCGCCTGCCAAGAACAGGACGCGCAGCTGGCGAGGAAGAGAGGAGAGCCTGGACTCTCTCACCGGGCGCCTCAACTCTTGGCGGTACTGGCACTGCCACGACCCCCGCAGGTGGCCGAACAGCCTCCTCTTGTGCTACAGGCGCCACCATGCTCCCCATCTCCGCTCCGTCGCGGCGCACCCGCTGATTTGCCTCTACGACAGTGGAGTGGTTCGGAACAGACTTGCGCTGGCTGTCCGGCGCTGTGTCGTAAGGTTCGCTCATTTTTCTCGCGGCGTTGGCATCGCCACCTGCATCCACGTCGACCGGGGCGCGCACCTCTTCCTGCACCTTACGATAGGCAGCCGACTTGCTCACACGCGCGGGAGCGGGCATTGCGCCTTCATGCGCCGGCGACGCCACCGCACCGCGCTCTCCTGGCACCGACAGCCAGGATTGTCTCGCATTCTGTTGCACGGGAGGTACCCTCTTGGCCGTGGCAATTGAGCTTGCATCTCTTTGGGTACCTTCGTCCTCCACTGCACCGCCAGGGGCCGCCACCTCGCTCAACTCTCTGCGTGGCTCGCCCAAGGAGGGCGACCCGGCGCTCGGCACAACATCCTGGCAGCGAGTATCCTGCCCCTTGTCCGCGGAAGCAGCCATCGCCAGAGTCCGTGGCAGCGGTTCCGCTCTTTGCCCCTGTCCGTCCCACGATGCTCCCTTTGGCCGCTGCCAGCGTTCGCGAACTACCCTGCCAACCGACGCCGCCTGAGCACCTTGCTCAGACTCACGCGCGACGATCTCTCCGCGGTTCCTTTTCTGAACCGGGAAGGGCTCTGCGGCCGGTGCGGGCACCGGGCGATACGCTCTGCGGCTGTCTTTCTTTTCCTGGACAGGCTCCTCCGGCGCGCGGAGCGACCTGTAGTTGGAGCTTGCTGTCACTCGTCCGGGGTCCCTGGCCTGGCCACTAGGCATGTTGGACTCCCGGAGCGAGGCATGGCCCAAGTGACTTGAGGCCCTGCCGCTGGTTTTCGCTTCGTGCAGGGGAACGTTGGACGGTAGCCCTTTGCCCTGCTCGCCGCGGGCAACATCGCCCTGCCATACGTTCACGGACGTGAACTCTGTTGTTTTGCTCTTTCGGCCGCTTTGCGCTGTCCCCTTGCGCAAGGAGTTGCCCTCAGACGGCTGCGAGCCCCTCGATCTCCACCCCTCCGGGCCATAGGAGCGTTCAGTCGCAGCGCTGCTAGCCGGGAGGTCCTCCTCCCTCAAGGGCGTCGGCCCCCCTCCTACCGTCCGCCCAGCTGCTGGGGCACCCGACTCTTTCGTAGCGCGCGTCGGCCGTACCCGCAGTTCACCCTGCGGCATGGGGCGCCAATCCATGGGACCCGCGTTCTCCCTGAAGTCACGCCCCGCTCGCGGTGTGAGTGGCAGCTGAGGGGACAACCTCGGCGTCCCGTGTGGCTGCCGCGGCACCTCGTTCCCCTTCGGGTTCACCTCATGAGCAGGTGCGCTCTGCGCAGTGGGTACTGCGCGAGTGGTCGCGGCCAAAGCCTGCCGTGGGTCGTCGGCACGCGCTTCCCCAACAAGGACATCGAGCCCCGGGGCTCCCTTCTTGGGCTGAGCATCATAGGTCACGGGCTCTGATACAGCCATCGGAATCCCTGGCTCTCGCTCTGACCGGGGCTTCACACGCGCGGCCACATCGGTGGGAGCTCCCGCCACAGCAACGGATTCATGGCGCCAGCTGCCAACAGCGGTACGCACCTCGGTTGATGGTTCTCTCTGTGGCTGACCTCGTCCCACGGCCCCCGGGACCGTAGGAGCAGGCAACCGAAAACTGCCGACCGCAAGAGGCGCACCTTTCACCGTTCGCACCGCTTGGTCTTTCGGCAACAAGGGGTGGCCGTGCCCGCGGAGCGGCGGGTCAGCCATGGGCTGACTTGCAATCTGTGACGTTCGCAGGGACAGCTCCGGGGCACGCTCTCCTGGCCCTTCGCCGGTAGCCTGACGGCTGATGTTGGCGCTGGGGCCTTTGCCAGGGAGAGCGCGAACCTCAGCGTTGGCCTTGACCTCGGCCATTGTATGCACCGGTTGCGCCGTCCTACCCTGGCTCCAATCGGCCACCGCGGGGCCCGCCCCGTTCACAGCCCTCTGGGCGTTGCCCGCTTCATGCTCCCTTCTAGCGGAGGCTGCATGCCCAGTCATCGGCCTCGCTTCCCGGCCGTTCCCTGAGGAAGCACAGTCCGGCAGAGTGCCGCTGGCCGGCGCCCCTCCCAACGACGCGGCGCGAGTCTCTTCCGCTGGGCCAAGAGGCACAGGCTCTGCGGTCGTGTGTCCCGCAGTCGTTCGCACTGCCAAGTGGGATACTGGATCAAGGTTGCGCACCAGAGACTCCCATCCCTGTTCATCGCTCATCGCTGCGCCCACACTTCTGCTTTGGTGCCCCTGGACCTCAGACGACGACGAAAACCGAGAGGAGGTGAAAGGATCCCTCCCACGACTTCCGGCAGTGGGGGCTTCCGCCTGAGCATTGCTTCCCGTCGGCCGCCGTGCCTCAATTGCGCCAGCGAAACGATCCCCTGCCAGAGAAACGGTTCGCGCCTGAGGAGTGCCGCCAAGCATCGGCCACAAATACGGCCCTTTTTCCTCCCATTGCCATGGCGCCGCAGACGCTGCCCGATCCACGGATCTTTCAGGTCCGCTCAACGGCAAAGCTCCGGGCACGGATGCCAGACCGGTGAGCAACATGGCCCTCTCTGCGGTGCTGACCAACCAGGAGGAGCCTGCCACACCTGGTGAGAGAACCTGGTTGGGCGCTGCCGGTCTTTCACCGGCCTCCGTTGGCGAAGCGAACGACGTTGCCACGCGCCCTGCGGGAATGGGGTTGGCGCCGCGCGCGGCAAGCTCTCTCCGCAGCACCTGGAAAAAGCCAGCCGCCGGCGTCCCAGCGCTACCCCTGCCGGTGACTGCCTTTTGGGACGTGCCCGGTAGTGGGCCACTATGTCGGATCACGAGCGTCACGGTATGTAGCTCACCGGCCGATCATGCGGCTAATCTCCGCCGCGCGCTGGCTGTCCATGGCCGAAAGAATCTTGGCGGCCTGGCGCTCGCGCAGCAGTACCAGAATCTGCGCCACTTGCTCTGTCTCAAGTTGGGAAAGCACGGCTGCCGCCTGCTGTGCCGGCATGGCGTCATAAATCTTGGCCAACTCGCGGGCGCCCATGCCGGTGCGTGCCGGCTGCTTGGCACCTGTCTTTGCAGGTTGCGTCTGCACAGCAAACTGACTCTGCAGCTTGCGGAGCAATACGTTGCTCATGCTGTCGATTTCTGCCAGGCGCGTCAGCCGCTCCTTTTCCAGGGAGTCGATCTTGACCTGCTGCAGGTAGTTTTTCTCCTCCAACTTGGCGATCCGCGCCTCGTACATCTCCACCACGCGAATGAATTCGTCGGTCATCTTCAGTTGCGGCCGACTTGCCTCGGCGCTGTCAGGTTGTGCCGGAGCTGGCGCAACAGGTGGTGTCTCACGATACACGACTCCGAGGCTGTCCATACTCACTGGGCCGGCTGTTCCTGTGCTGTCCGCAGCGCTCAGGGCAGCCATGCGCGCCTCCAGCCGCGGCTTGACAAACTTGAAATAGGATGCGCCAACCAGCGCCGCGAACGACAGCGTGGATATCACTGCCAAACCGATCACCGACTTGGTCTGTCCGGCCCCTGCCGCGGCTGCGCCCCCTTGCGCGCCTTGATCTGGTCCGATTGGTGCACTCATCTGCCTCACACCTTCCTTGCGTACAGCCGTGCCGCTACTTCATCCAGATGAGCCTGCTCTTCTCTCCCCGCCTCGATTTCGTGCCGGTCCCGCATCCTTTCCTTCAACTTTTCCAGCACTTTCTTCTCTTTCGTGGAAGCGAGCAGCTCTTCTCTCTTTTGCGCTACCTGTTCGGCAGCCTGCCTCGCCACCTCCTCCTGCTGGGCGAGGTCCCTGTCCAACCGGCGGCTATAGGCGTACAGCATCGCCATCTCCGATGCCTTCACCACGCGGCCTACGTGGCACCCCAGTTCGCTTCGCAGCTGCTCGCTGTCCCGTTCGAGTAAGCGCAAGCGTTCTTTCTCAGCCAACTCCGCTTCTTTGGCAGCAGCCAGCTGCTTCTTGCGGAGGTCCTCCCTGTGCTTGCGTGCATCCAGAACCCGCTGCAAGGGAAAACGAAAGGCCCTCATCACTGTCCTCCCGAATGAGCATCGTGCCTTTCAACCCACCAGAGCCTTGAGATCACGCACCGCACTGGCAAAATCCACCTTTTCTTCGATCCCTTGCCGTAGGAAAGCGTTGACCCGCTCGATCATGCTGCGGGCATAGTCGATCTTGCGATTGCTGCCGGGTACATAGGCCCCGATGTTGATCAAGTCTTCCGCCTCCCGGTAAGTCGAGAGGATCTCGATCACTTTGCGCGCAGCCTCCAGCTGCTCTGAGGTGACGACGTCGATCATCACCCTGCTGGTGCTTGCCAGCACATCAATGGCAGGATAATGGTTCAGATTGGCCAAGCGTCGCGACAGCACTACGTGGCCGTCCAAAATGGCCCGCACCGCGTCGGAGACCGGCTCATTGAGGTCATCGCCTTCCACCAGCACCGTGTACAGGCCTGTGATGCTGCCGGTCTGGGTGTTTCCGGCTCGTTCTAGCAGCTTGGGCAAGAAGGCAAAAACCGATGGTGTGTAGCCGCGCGTGGTCGGCGGTTCGCCCACTGACAGGCCTATCTCCCGCTGCGCCATGGCCACGCGGGTGATAGAGTCCATCATCAGCATGACGCGCAGCCCCTGGTCGCGAAAGTACTCGGCAATGGTAGTCGCGACCAGGGCACCTTTGACCCGCAGCAGGGCAGGCTGGTCGACGGTGACCACCACCACCACGGAGCGCCGTAGCCCCTCTTGTCCCAGGTCTCTTTCCAAGAAGTCGCGCACCTCGCGACCTCTCTCCCCGATCAGGCCGATGACGTTGACGTCGGCGTCGGTATTGCGCGCGATCATTCCCAGGAGCACGCTCTTGCCCACCCCGCTACCGGAGAAGATGCCCATCCGCTGTCCCTCGCCGCAGGTGA
>JBBIKH010000047.1:4050-17684 GCA_037445575.1 bacterium | reverse complement strand
CGATCTTGAGCTTTTGGGCGTGGTATGACGTGGCGGTCTACTCCGAGCCAGGGTGCAGGGGCGACGGACTGTATGTGCAAGTCCGGGAGTCGGGTCGCTGGGTGACCCTTGACTTCATCGGCACCGGCGGCGCCTTGGATTCTACCCTCATGGGCAACGACTGGCTCCCCTACAGGTATGACATCTCCTTCTTGCAGCCAGGCTCTGTCACCGCCATTCGCTTTCTATTCGAGAGCGATTCTGCCAAGGAGTACGAAGGCGTCTACGTGGACGACATTGTGGTGCAGTCGGGGTGCTTAACGGTTTTTGTAGGGCCCACCGAGTCGCAAGGGGTGCCGACGGGTTTTGACCTGCGGCCGAACTTCCCCAACCCGTTCAACCCCCGGACCGAGCTGGCGTGCGTTGTGGGTCATCGGGCGAGGGTTGAGGTGGCCGTCTACGACCTCAGGGGTCGCCTGGTGCGGACCCTGCTGAGTGCAGAGCTGCCCCCCGGTGTTCATAAGCTGCAATGGGAGGGCCAAGACCAAGCCGGCAATGCATTGTCGAGCGGCATCTACTTCGCCGTGATGACGAGTCCGGTCGGAAAAACTGTGCGCAAGATGATGTTACTACGATAGGCACACGTGACAGCGATAGCGCAAGCGACGGACCTGCAAGGGAGAGCGTGCATGGCAGAGAAGATGAAAGCGGTTGTGAAGACAAAGCCTGGCCCTGGGGCTGAGTACATGGAGGTGGACATTCCGCAGTGTGGCCCTGAGGAGGTATTGGTGAAAGTGGGAGCCACTTCCATTTGTGGCACCGATTTGCACATCTACGAATGGAACCAGTGGGCTGCTGGCCGCATCACGAGGCCGCAGATCATGGGGGAGGAGTCACCGGGGGAGGTGGTGTAGGAGGGGTCGGGGGTGAAGTGCGTCAATGTGGGAGACAAGGTCTCGGCGGAAACGCACATTCCTTGTGGCCACTGTTACCAATGTCGCACCGGCCGTATGGCAATTTGCCGCAACATGAAGATCTTCGGGGTGGACCGCGACGGGGTGTTTGCCGAATACGCGGTCGTCCCGGAAGTGGACATCATCAAGAACGATCCGGGGGTGCCGTATCAGTTTGCTTCCGTGCAAGAACCCCTGGGGAATGCCGTGGACACGGTCCTTGCAGAGGATGTGGCGGGCAAGACGGTAGCCGTGATGGGCGCGGGTCCGGTGGGGCTATTCGGCATCGCCGTAGCGCGCGCCTCCGGTGCTGCGGCGGTCTATGTGTCCGACGTGAACGAGTATCGCCTGGAGCTTGCCCGCAGGCTGGGCGCGACCAAGACCTACAATCCCCGCCGCACCGACGTGGTCACACAGATCATCGAAGCAACGGATGGCGATGGGGTAGATGTGGCCATCGAGATGTCCGGGAATGCTGAGGCTCTGCGGCAGGCACTCAAAGTGACGACCCCCGGTGGCCGTGTCTCCATACTCGGCCTTTACGATGGGGAGGTCACCCTCGACATGAACAACGACGTGGTATTCAAAGCCCTGCGCGTGTACGGCATTACCGGGCGGACGATGTTCCAGACATGGTACAAGAGTGCGAGCTTCATCAAGAGCGGCTTGATCGACCTGACTACGATTATCACCCATACCTTCCCGTTGGCCGAGTTTGAAAAGGGCATGAAACTCATGGCCGAGGGGAACTGCGGCAAGATCGTCTTGATCCCGTGAGCTGGCGGACACGGTGAGGAGCCCGTGATGCTCATCGGTGTGGGCATTGACATTGTGGAGATCGAGCGTGTGGACGAACAGGTGCGAAAGCATGGGGAACGGTTCGTCAATCGCGTATTTGCCCCGGAGGAAGTTGCCTACTGTGAGCAAAAGCCCTTTCGCAGCCAGCACTATGCGGTGCGATTCGCGGCAAAGGAGGCAGCTTTCAAGGCCTTGGGGACCGGCTGGCAGCAGGGCCTTTCTTGGCAGGAGGTGGTGTTGACCAACGATCGCGGGGGACAGCCGCTGCTCACGCTGCGCGGGCGGGCAAAGGAACTTGCGGCGCAGCGCGGGGTAGTGCGGGCCCACGTGTCGGTGTCCCATAGCAAACAGTGGGCTGCTGCGGTGGTTGTGCTCGAAGGTGGCCAGACGAGCGGATGCGCACAAGAACCGCAACAGGATGCCTAGGCGACTTGAAGGCCCTCCCCCTGGCCAGGTTATTGTTTAACGCCGCTGCCCGCACGGATGAAGCTGCGCTTCCCAAACCCATGTGAAAGATAGCAGGCTGGCGCAGGTGGCGGGTCAACTTGACGTTGGAAGCAATGGACACGAGAGGGATTCCTATGGAGGACATGAAGCAGACCATCATTGACTACATCAAGAAGGAGTACCTTGACGAGGAAGACGACACGGAAATCACCGCGACGACCAGGCTCATCTCGGGCGGCATCGTGGATTCCTTCTCGATGGTCTCGCTCAAAGTCTTTCTCGAAAAGGAGTACGGCGTCCAGATTCCTGATGCCAAGGTTACTCCCGAGGCATTCGACACAGTGGAGGGCATTGTTGCCCTCGTGAAGGAGCTCAAGGGCTGAGCGCATTGCACCTCGGCCCGGCTGCGGGCTACAGGTGATTCTGGGAAGAGGCACCGCCTATTTGGGTGCGGGAGGGTCAAGTGGCATACGGCAAGGCTCGCGATTACTATCAGGGGGAGCTTGCAAAGATTCGCCAGGCCGGCCTGTACAAGGAGGAGCGCTATATCTGCGCGCCTCAGGCCGCCGAGATTACCGTGGAATACCCGCGGGGAGCTCCTCAGCGAAAAGTCCTCAACTTTTGCGCCAACAACTATCTCGGCCTTTCCAGCCATCCGCAGATCCTCGAGGCGGCGCGCAAAGGGCTGGAGGAGCGCGGCTATGGGATGTCCTCAGTGCGCTTCATTTGCGGTACCCAGGACATTCATCGCCAGCTTGAGGAGAAGCTGACCAAGTTCTTGGGAACCGAGGACACGATTCTTTTTGCCTCCTGCCTTGATGCCAACGCGGCGATCTTTGAAGCGTTGCTTGGCCGCGAGGACGCGGTGATCGCCGACAAGCTCGTGCATGCCTCCATCGTGGATGGCATCCGCCTCTGCAGCGCCCAGCAGTTCGTGTACAAGCATGCGAACATGCAGCACCTTGAGGAGAAGCTCCAAGAGGCGCAGGTGTGTCGGTTCCGCATGATCGTCACCGACGGCGTCTTCTCCATGGATGGCGACATCGCACCGTTGGACAAGATTTGCGCGCTCGCGGACAAATACGATGCGATGGTCATGGTGGATGACTCTCACGCCACCGGCTTCGTGGGAAAGACGGGGCGTGGCACCCACGAGCATTGCGGCGTGATGGGGCGTATAGACCTCATCACAACCACTCTGGGTAAGGCGCTTGGAGGCGCATCGGGCGGCTGCGCCAGTGGCCGCAAGGAGCTCATCGAAATGTTGCGCCAGCGCGGGCGGCCGTACCTTTTCTCCAATACCGTGCCGCCGGTGATCGTCGCGGCAGGGTTGAAGGTGTTGGACCTCCTTTCGGAAACCACCGAGCGGCGGGACCGGCTGGAGCGGAACACGCTCTACTTCCGACGCCGCATGACTGAATCGGGTTTCGATATCCCAGAGGGGGTGCATCCCATCGTGCCCATCATGCTGTACAACGCCAAGCTTGCCCAAGATATGGCGCGCGACCTCTATGAGGAGGGCATTTACGTGGTCGGCTTTTCCTACCCGGTGGTACCACAAGGGCAAGCGCGCATCCGCGTACAGATTTCCGCGGTCCACGAGCAGGAGCACCTGGATCGAGCCATTGCGGCTTTTGTGAAGGTGGGTGCCAAGTACAATATCCTGGGCAAGGGCAAGAGGGAGATTATCGACATGTACGGTATGTGAGCCCCTTTTTGGACGCGGAGGGCACGGCGGCACCACGGACTCATGAGGAGGAAGGTCATGTACGAACAGTTGCGTCCGATTCTCCAGAAGCGTCTTTCGGAGGTGAAGGAAGCGGGGTTGTACAAAGAGGAGCGAGTGATCGTCACTCCGCAGGGGGCCAAGATCCGGGTGAGACCGGACAAGGAGGTGCTGAACTTTTGCGCCAATAACTACCTTGGTCTCTCGAGTCACCCCAAGGTGATTGAGGCTGCGCACCGCGCCCTCAGCGAGCGCGGCTACGGGCTCTCCTCGGTGCGCTTTATTTGTGGCACGCAGGACATTCACCGAGAATTGGAAGAACGCATCAGCCAGTTTCTCGGCACCGAAGATACCATTCTTTACTCTTCGTGTTTCGATGCCAACGGAGGGCTGTTTGAGACGATCCTCGGGCCGGAGGATGCGGTCATCTCTGATGAATTGAACCACGCCTCCATTATCGATGGGATTCGGCTATGCAAGGCTGAGCGCTATCGTTACCGGCACAACGACATGAAGGCGTTGGAGGAGGCCCTGGTCGCTGCCGGTAAGGCGAGGGTCAAATTGATCGCCACCGACGGTGTGTTTAGCATGGACGGCGCCATCGCCAACCTGCCGGCCATCTGCGACTTGGCCGAGCGCTACCACGCGGTGGTGATGGTCGATGACAGTCATGCGACCGGTTTTCTGGGCGCGCATGGGCGGGGTACCCCTGAGTACCACGGCGTGGAAGGACGGGTGGATGTCATTACCAGTACTCTCGGCAAGGCGCTTGGGGGTGCCTCCGGCGGCTTTACTTCTGGTCGCAAGGAAATCATCGATTGCCTGCGGCAGCACTCGCGGCCGTATCTTTTCTCGAATACGCTGTCGCCGGTAGTGGTGGGCACTTCCTTAGCGGTGTTGGACCTGCTTTCGGAGGTTGAGGAGTTGCGCACCAAGCTCTGGCGCAATACCGCCTATTTCCGTGCGGAGATTGCCCGCTTGGGCTTTGACGTAAAGCCGGGCGAGCACCCAATTGTACCCATCATGCTCGGCCGATTCTCGAACGACGCCCAGCTCGCCCAGGTGATGGCGCGCGACCTGCTGGAGGAAGGGATCTACGTCGTGGGGTTTAGCTACCCGGTGGTGCCAAAGGGGCAGGCGCGCATTCGCGTCCAGATTTCGGCGGCCCACGAGCAGGAACACCTCGACCGAGCACTCAGTGCCTTCGCCAAGGTAGGACGCAAGCACGGAGTCATTCCTTGAGCAGGCATCTGAACAATCCGGTTGGATCTGAAAATGGTAATTGAGCGGCGCACGCGCCTTCGGGGTCTTGCGCTTTCCCCCGGCCTTGCCATGGGTGAGGCCTGCCTCGTGGGCGAACGCCTGGCCATCCCTCAACGCACCTTGGCCCCCGGGGAAGCTGCCCAGGAGCTTTTGCGGCTGGAGGAGGCTGTGGAGAGGGCCAGGCGCGAACTGTTGGCCATCCGCAGTGGGGTGAAGACCGAACTCGGTGCGCGCGAAGCGGAGATCTTCGACGCGCACTTGCTGTTCCTGGATGACCCCTACCTAAAGCGAGAGGTTGAACAAAAGCTTTTCGTGGAGCACAAGGGGCTGGAACAGGCCATCGCCGAGGTGATGGCAGAGTCGGAGCGCATGCTGAGCGCAGTGGAGGATTCCTACCTGCGGGGGCGAGCTGCAGATGTACGGGACGTGGGGAGCAGGCTGTTGCGGCATCTGCTCGGGCGAAGCCAATACGACTTTTTCGCCGCCCACGCAGAGGTCGTGGTGGTGGCCGAGGAACTGACGCCTTCACAGACGGTCGGATTTGACCGTGGCAAGGTGAAGGGCTTTGTGACGGAGCGGGGCGGAGCCACTTCCCACGCCGCCATCCTGGCAAGGACCATGGGGGTGCCGCTGGTCTCAGGCGTGAAAGGAGCCACGCACCGGGTCGCTCTCGGCGCGCGTCTGATCGTCGATGGCTACGGCGGCCAGGTGATTGTCAACCCCAGTCTTGAGGACGAGAACGCCTACCAGCAACGCCGGGAATTGTTGGAGGGTACCGCACGTGAGCTGGCAGAACTCACAACCGTTCCTTCCCGCACGCTTGATGGCATCGAAGTGACTCTGATGGCCAACGTCGGCTCTATGGTTGACGTTGATCTGGCCATGCACATGGGAGCCGCGGGCATCGGGCTTTTCCGTACCGAGATGTTGTTTCTCGATCGCGACACCTTCCCTTCGGAAGACGAGCAATTTGCCGTCTATCGCGAGGTGGTGGAAAGAGTGGCGCCGTTGCCTGTGGTGATTCGTACGATCGACATTGGTGGCGACAAATTCGTGCGGGCGCTCCCCGGGCTGCGTGGCGAAGCCAACCCGTACCTCGGCCTGCGCGCCATTCGCCTTTCCTTGGACCATCCAGACATGTTCCGCGCGCAGTTGCGGGCCGTGCTCCGCGCCGCCGCCTACGGCCCCGCGGCTATCCTGGTGCCAATGATTTCGTCCCTGGACGAGGTGAGGCGCGTGAAGGCACTTTTGCGCGAGGCCACGGAGCAAGTGCGCGCTTTAGGCCAGGAGTATGGGGAGCGTGTGCTCCTTGGCGTTATGATCGAAATCCCCTCGGCCGCGCTGCTGGCCGAGGCCATTCTCCGCGAGGTAGATTTCGTGAGCGTGGGCACCAACGACCTTATTCAGTACACGCTGGCGGTGGACCGCAGCAACGAGCGGGTGACCAACCTGTACGACCCTTTGAACCCTGGCGTCCTGCAGCTGCTGCGGCGCGTGGCCGATGCGGCAAATGCGGCCGGCAAAGAGGCAAGCCTATGCGGCGAAATGGCCGGCGACCCCGTGTACACCGAGCTTCTGGTTGGCCTGGGTTTTCGCAAACTGAGCATGAGCCCCCACTTTATCCCCGAGGTGAAACGCGTGGTGCGGGCAATTGATGCCGGTGCGGCCAAGGAGCTGGCCGATTGCGCCTTGGGTGGTGTCACGTCTGCCGAAGTCCGTCGCTTGTTGCTTCGCTCCTTACGGCGCAAGAAGATCGGCGGCGTCCTGCTCCACTAGCGTCTTCTGCCGTCTCTTGCCTTCCTGTCCACCCTCTCTGGGCCGCAGTTTTTTGGACCGTCTGGTGTTGAAAGAGTGAGCGCAATAGGGCTGCGAAGGGTCTTTGGGCGATGGATGATGCGGTATTAGTGGAAAAGTTTCGCAGCGGCGATGCCGCCGCTTACGAGACGTTGGTGCGTCGCTACCAGGACAAAGTGATGGCCACCTGCGTGCGCATGCTCGGCAACAGAGAGGATGCCGAAGATGCTGCGCAGGAGGTGTTTGTCAAGGTGTACGATGCCTTGCCGAGGTTTGACCCTCGCGCCAAATTTTCCACCTGGCTCTACCGCGTCACGATCAATCACTGTCTCAACATGTTGCGCGCGCGGCGGGTGCGACGCCTCTTTTCGCTCCACCGCACCGACCCTGAGGTCGATGGCTATGTGCAGGTGGTGGAGCGCGACCCTGCTCCGGGACCAGAGGGCGAACTGGAGCGCGAAGAGCGCGGCCGGGCCTTGTGGAAGGCGATCGACGCTTTGCCCGAAAATCAGAAGGTGGCCACGGTGCTGGCTCGCTTCGGGAATCTTTCCTACGCAGAGATTGCAGAAGTGATGGAGACCACGGTTTCTGCTGTGGAGTCTATTCTTCATCGTGCCAAACGTCGGCTGTACCGGGAGCTCTCGCATTTGCTGGAGGAATAAATAGCGCAAGTCTGGCGACCCTTGCGTGTTGAAAAGGGCGGAGAACGAACGATGACCTGCAAGAAGATACAACGGCATTTGTCCGCGTACGCCGACGGCGAGCTCAGCGAGGAGCTGGCACGCGAAGTAGAAGCGCACGTGACCGGGTGTGCAAGGTGCGCTGCAGAGCTAGCCCGCCTGCAGAGGGTGTGGCAGCTGCTCGGCACCTTACCGCCTGTGCAGGCGCCACCCTTCTTTTCCGCCCGCGTGCTCGCCCGGACCAGGGAGCGGCGGCGGAGTACACTGGGCCGCCTGAGAGAGCTTCTCCTTACGCGCCCATTGGTGCCAGTCGCTATCTCTGTGGGTATTCTTGCCGGAGTGTTCATGGGAAGCTGGCTCGGACACCTGCTCACTGGCGCACATTCCGACACGAGCGAGACATTGGTGACGCAGGTAGCAACGGAATTTGACAACTTTGGCGACCTGCCTCCTGGCTCTCTCAGTGAGGTCTACGTCGCCTTGGCTTCCTCAAATAGCAAATAGGTGCCACATGCGGAACAGGTGGATACTCTTGGCGCTCATCTTTTCGCTCACTGTGAACCTTGTGGCGGTGGGCACCCTCGGGTTCTTTTGGCTTTCCAAGCCGAAGAAGCCGCCGCGGCAGCCCAGATGGACGAGCGAAGCTCGGCCGCGCTTTCACCCTGAGGCGGACGAGGAAGTCGCAAAGATGACGCGGGAGTACTTTGAAAGGGCGCACAAGGAAAAGATGGCCCTCAGGACGACGAGGCTCCAGTTGGTAGAGCTTCTGAGAGAGGAGAGTCCGGATACGAACAAGATCATGGCGGCCATCGATGAACTTGCCCGCCACCAGACAGAGCTGGAGCGAATCACGGTGCGGCACATTTTGCGGCTGAAGCCGCATCTCGGCCGCGAACGGCTTGATTTTCTCATCCGCATGTTTGAACAGCGGGCTATGGAACATAGAGGGACGGTGCGAGGCCCAAAGGAACCAGGACCTCCACCTCCGAAGGGAGAGACCCCGGGAGCTCCCCGAGGAGAGAGACGCATGGTTCCGCACTATTGGAATTGATGGAACGACACCAAGAGGAGGTAGATGCGTATGAGAGGCAAAATCACCTTTGTGCTAGTCGCGCTCCTGGCGCTGGCGGCAGCGTTGGCCTGGCAGCCGGCAATTGCGCAGGAGAAGCCGGCTCCTATGCCGGGCATGGCGGCAATGTGTAGACATATCCCGAACTTGACCGACGAGCAGAAGCAAAAGATCGAGGAGTTGCACAAGGCGTTCTTGAAGGAGATGCAGCCGCTGCGCAATCAGCTGCGCTCAGAGCGATTCGCGCTGATGTCGCTGAAGACGGCGAACAACCCCGATCAGAAAGCCATCAACGCCAAGATCGACGCTTTGGCCAAGCTGCGTGCAGAGATCGAGAAGAAGCAGGTGGCGCATCGCCTTCAGATTCGTAGCCTGCTCACCGATGAGCAGAGGGCTGCCATGGAGGCGCGCCCGTGGTTCGGTCGTCCAGGGGGCAAAGGACGCCCCGGGTTTGGTAAGGGAAGACCAGGCCGCATGGGGCACCCCGGCATGGGGTACCCTGAGTGCCCGCAACACGCTCCTGAACGCTAGGCTTTGCCCTCGCCCCACACAGGGGAAGGTCCTCGAATCTTCCCCTGTTGTCTTTTCTGGCTCGGAAAATCCGTTGGCAATCCATCGAAAAAGTGCTATATTTGCCCTCCAGACGAGTCGGTCTCATACTTGGCACTATCGCTTTGCTACGTTCAGGCATTCTCTACACCTCTCTCTTGACCTTCCTCTGCTTCGGGCAGCCAGCGGCGAACGAGATGCCGCATCCCACGGTGGGGCTGGCGCTCAGTGCCGGCGGCGCACGCGGGCTGGCGCACGTTGGGGTCCTCATGGCCCTGGAAGAGAAGGGCATACCGGTTGACATGATCGCCGGCACCAGCATGGGAAGTCTAGTCGGAGCGCTGTATGCAGCAGGCTTTACTCCCAAGGAACTTGAACGGCTCTTGGTCTCAGACTGGTGGTGGGATGTCATTACTCGCGAGCGCCAGAGGTTCCCATCGCAGGCGCCGGCCTTACTGGAGCTGGAAGTCCGTGGGCTGCGGCCTGTGCTGCCGCAGGGGCTTTTTCGCGCTCAGGCAATTGCCGAACTCTTGTTCTCGCTCACTTCCGATGCATGTGCTGCGGCAAGAGGCGATTTCGATAGCCTCCGGGTACCTTACCGCGCCGTGGCCGTTGACCTTCGAACCGGCGAGGTAGTGGCTCTCTCCCACGGCGATTTGGCCACAGCCGTGCGGGCAAGCATCGCGGTCCCCTTTCTCTTCCCTCCAGTCCCACTCGGCCAGCAGCTGCTGGTGGACGGCGGGGTACGGGACTATCTGCCGGTGGATGCGTGCAGAGACATGGGGGCGGAGGTAGTAATCGCCGTTGATGCTTATGGAATTGAGGAACGAGCACAGGCTGCAGAAAACCTCTTCCAGGTGGGGAAGAGGGTTACCGACCTGTGGATGCAGGCGCCTTGTAATCCTCATGCGCAACAAGCCGACTTACTGGTGCGCGTGGACCTGCGGGGCTACAGCGAAATGGACTATCACAAGGCGCCACAGATCATCGCCGCAGGGTACAAGGCTATGATCGCGTGCGCCGACTCTGTGCGCGGCATGTTGGCGGATAGGTCGACCTCCAGCACGGGTCTTCATCAGGGAAAGGGCAATGAGCGCACCAAGGCCCTTTTCAGTTGGGTCAAAGTGACAGGTGCCAAAAGCTTCACCGAGGGGCAGCTTCTGGCAGCGCTGCAGTTGACTGAAGAGTGCCATGTCTCCGCCGATGAGACAACGCGGCGCGTACGTCGCCTCTACGACAGCGGCGTATTTGGCTCCGTGGTTCCCACGGTGGCCTTTGATGAGCGCCAAGAGCCTGGGATCGAAATCCAGGTTCGGGAGTTGCTTCCGACGCGGCTGCAGCTCGGGTTCAGTTGCCAGGAAGAGCTGGGGGCGAGCGGCTTCGCGCGTCTTATGCGGTGGCCGGCCTTTGGTCGCACGACGGCCGTCGTGGAGACGCGAGCCGGGGGCAGAAAGGCCGAAGCATGCCTGCGAGTGCAATCTTTGCAACTGCCGGGGAGCCGTGTGCTGCCATCACTCACTCTGGCGGCAAGGCGCGAGCGGCCATGGCACTACCGGTCCGGGCGTAAAGTCGGCTCGCGGTACATCCGTGCCTTCGAATGCCAAGTCTCCGTGGCCAGGCAGTTGGGGGACTACACACACGTCAGTATCGGTGCAGGCGGGGAGGAAGCGGTGTACCAGGACGGTCAATGGGCACGAACTCGCAGCAGGCACTGTCTGGTGACCGTGAGTCTTTTTCGGGACAGTCGCCAGAAGCATCAGGTCCCTACTTCAGGGGCGGAGATGAACCTGGTAGTGACTTCTTCGTTGCGCGGATTCAGCCGGACGCCAGGTTTTTGCAGCGTCCGGGCGGAGGGAGCCGTTCATGTGCAGCGGGGAAGGCACGTCATCTCGCCTCGCGTGGTGCTGCAGGCGGCAAGGGGAGAGGTGCCATTCCATCGCCATATTCGCTTCGGAGGACCAGAGACGTTGCCCGGCTACCACCGGGAGGAGTTGTGGAGCCCTCAGGGAGCGACCGTGGCGCTCTGCGACCGTTTTCGTTTCACTGCCTTCCTCTGGATGCAGTTCGGCGTATTTGCCAATAGATCTTGGGACAAACACCCGGGGCCTTCGGCGGGCCAGCTGCGCACAGGAGCCCTTCTGGGCCTCGTGGCTCCCACGCCATTTGGGCCGCTGAATATAGCCTGGGGGTATGGAGGCCGCAAGGATAGGAACCGGTTGTATTTCTCGCTTGGATATGACCTCTGACGCGGTCTTGACCAAAGAGGGTTGCTCGTGAAGGAGAAGGATCTGCTTGCACATCTGCGACCAGCGTGGGTAGAGGTGGACCTGGATGCCATCGCGCACAACACTGCGGCCGTCAAGGGGCTGGTGGGTGCTGGCGAACTTTTGGCGGTGGTCAAAGCAGATGGCTACGGTTGTGGTGCGGTGCAAGTGGCGAGGGTCGTGCTGGCTCATGGGGCCGACAAACTCGGTGTGGTTCTCCTGGACGAAGCGCGTGAATTGCGTCAAGCAGGAATTACGGCGCCAATTCTCAATGTCGGAGGCATTCTTCCGGAGCACGCGCCCCTCGCAGTAGAGCTGGAGGTGGAGCAGGCGGTGACGAGTGCTGAGGTAGCCCGTGCGCTGTCCAAGGCGGCTCTGTCCGCGGGCAGGGCCGCTGTGGTGCATCTAAAGGTCGACACCGGAATGAGCCGTTGGGGCGTGCGATTTGACCAGGCGGCAGCGTGGATTGCGGAGGTGGCGCGCCTGCCAGGCCTCCGCCTTGAGGGCGTGTTTACCCATTTCGCAATGTCCGATGCCTTGGACAAGAGCTTCACCGAGTTGCAGCTTTGCCGGTTCCGGCAGGTGCGGCGCGAGGTGGAGGCGTTGGGCATACATGTGCCCCTCTGGCACGCTGCCAATAGCGGTGCCATCCTGGATCTCCCTGCCGCCCACTTCGATATGGTGCGGTGTGGCCTCCTCTTATATGGCTATTATCCCTCTTCCGAGGTGCAGAGGTCGCTGGCGTTGCGGCCGGCCATGGCGGTGAGGGCACGTGTCATGCAGGTGCGCGCTCTACGTCCAGGCGACACCGTGGGCTACGGTCGCCGCTACATGGCTGACGGCCCTCAGCAGATAGCCGTGCTGCAGATCGGGTATGCGGACGGTTATGATCGTGGTCTGCGCAATGTGGGCACCGTGCTCATTAAAGGGAGGAGGGCGCCCATCGTGGGGGGTATTTGCATGGACGCTTGCTTCGTGCGGGTAGACCAGTTGGGCGATGTTGCTGTCGGCGACGTCGTCACCCTCATGGGGAAGGATGGCGATGAGGAGATCTCTCCGCACGACATCGCCGATGCCATTGGTTCTGTCTCGTACGAAGTAATGGCGCGCTTTGGGGCTCGGCTGCCGCGGGTCTACCGACAAGGAGGCAAGGTGGTGGCAGTCAAATCGCTGGGAACGGGTTTTCGAGAAATCAGCCTTTCGGACGGAAAGCAGCAGTAGACAGCAGAGCCAAGGACAGCAGCACATAGGAGGAAGGCGGATGACCAAGACGCGCGCTACGGCAATCGTGCTCGGGGCGGTTCTACTAACGGTTGGTGCAAACGTGCAAGAAGGCCAACAACAGCCGGTGCTGGTGGTGCTCAGGGTAGCCGACTACCAGCAACTGGGCACCCTGCCCAGCTTTGTCCCCTACCACTTCGAAGACTCACTTGTCTTTGGGGAAGTGGACCGAGCTGCCGTTGAGGAGCTGCGAAGACGGGGGTTCGAGGTTCAGGTCGTAGATGAAAAGGGTTGGAGCGGTGAGTACTTCTGGGCATGGGAGGGAGTGCCAACTCCGGTCGCGGCGCCTTTGCCCAAAGGGAAGCCGCTCTACCGGCAGGACCGGCAAGTGCTTGTAAAGGCCACGGAGGAAGACGCGCTGGCCCTGGCTCGTGCTGGCTACAGGCTGCAGCGGATCAACCGTGCGCCCAAGCCGCTCCCGGGTGCCTCTGTGCCCGCGCCGGTGGTGAGCGCAGGCTATGACTCCACCATCGCCGACATCATTTCGCAGGTGAGTGCTGATACTCTGGAGCGCTGGGTGCAACGCCTGCAGGATTTCCGCACGCGCTACACCTACTCGGACTCGATCCGCAAAGCCGCGCAGTGGATTCTGGAACGCTACATCGCTCTCGGCCTCACGGACGTGGACTTTGACACGTTCTACGTCTCCGGGGTGCGACATTTCAACGTGATCGCTACCAAGAGGGGATTGATCTACCCGGATAGTGTGATCATGATTGGCGGACATTACGACTCCATTGTCCTCGGCAGTGGCACAAATCCCATGGTCTGGGCACCTGGCGCGGATGACAACGCCTCCGGCACCGTGATGGCGCTGGAAGCGGCGCGGGT
>JBBIKH010000047.1:0-4040 GCA_037445575.1 bacterium | reverse complement strand
AATTCGCTGCCTGGGATGCAGAGGAGATCGGACTGGTGGGCAGCGAGGCGTATGCCCGGAAGGCCTTCGCTACCCGCCAGCCTGTCTCCTTCTACCTTAATGGCGACATGATCGGTAACTACAGCCCTGCTGCTCCCCCGCGTGATGTTGTCATCTACACGGATGCAGCTTCCGCACCGTTTGCCCAGTTGGTAGCGGAGATGTTCCGCACCTACACCACGCTCGTGCCCGTTATCCCCGGCAACAGTGGCGGCAGTGACCATCGCTCCTTTCAGGTGTGGGGGCAGCCGGCCATTTACGTCCAAGAGGGCGACTTTAGCCTCCACTGGCACAAGGTCACAGATGTCACCACTAACATGAACTTCCCCTACATGCGGGAGGTGGTGCAGGCAAGCATCGCCGCTATTGCCGCCTTGGCAGGTCCGGCCGACAACTTTGGCGATGCGCCCTTTGTCAAGCTCATAGCTTCTTCCTTTGATGACGATGCCACGGGCGAAAGCTACGGAAACGCAAATGGCTATGTCGATGCCGGTGAGCGCCTGGAGCTCACCCTTGAGGTGAAAAACTTTGGCAACCAGCCGGCACAGGGGGTCTTTTGCAAAGTAAGCAGCTCCGATGCTAGGGTGCAGGTGGTAGTCGACAGCGCCTATGTCGGCGAGGTTGCGGCCGCGGCAGTAGCAAGGAGTGCGAATCCCGTGGTCGTCAGCCTCTCGCCCCTTTTGCCCTCAGGCTACCGGGTGCCGCTACAGGTCTCCACTCGAGATAACGCTGGCGGACTTTGGTCAGACGTGATACGACTCACGGTGACTATGCCCGAATTTGCGCGCGTTGCGCACAATGCCTGGGAGACCGAAGGAAATGCCGATGGCAAGATCGACCCTGGTGAGCGCTTTGCGCTCGTGGTGACCATCACCAACACGGGCCTGCGCACGGCCCAGGGTGTGGAAGGGTTACTCACCACTACCAGCTCGTGGGTGACAATCGTCGACAGCACTGCCGGCTATCCAAACATTCCCGTAGGAGGCTCGGCGAGCAGCGGATCAGATCGGTTCGTGGTACAGGTGAAGCCTGATGCCCCACCGACTATCGTTCCTTTCCAGCTGGAAGTGCGTGAAGGGGGAGGCTTCTGCCGGGTTGCCCTTCCGCTGCACGTCGCCATTGGCCAGGGGAGAGTGCTGCTGGTCGAAGATGACGGCGACTTTGACCTTTCGAGCTACTATTCGGAGACACTCAGCGCCCTAGGGGTCTCCTACCGCTACTGGGATACGGGCAGAGAAGGACCTGTCCCCCTGGACACGCTGCGGCAGTATACGCGCGTCGTGTGGTACACCGGGCACTACTTCGGTCACAGCCTTTACAGCCATGGCACCGCTGCGTTGGAATCCTACCTTGCGCAAGGCGGGAACCTGTTCCTGAACGGCTCCATGTTGGGGCTCTCGCTTAAGAACACGCCCTTGCTGCGCGATTGGCTGCGGGTGAGTTACATAAACCACAACACACAACTGCATCGCTTGAGCACTCAGGGGAACAACCAAGTGCTTGGCAACGTGCAGTTCTGGCTTTCGCGAGAAGGTGACAACCGACAATCTTTGCCCAATGAGGTGGACGCCATCGTCCCGGGTCAAGCTCTGCTTTTCTATGACCGAAGCACCCCGGAGGGGCCGGGGACCATTCGCTCCAGCGGCGCGGCAGCGGTGGCCGTAAGTGGAGGGGCCTATCGCACGGTGTTCTTCGGCTTTGGTTGGGAAGGAATTGCCGATCCCCAGGTGCGGCAAGTGGTGCTCATGAGAGTTCTGAACTGGCTGCAAGGTGAAATGAGTCCTGTGGAAGAGGGAGAGGCAACCACAAGTGGGCCGCTCACGTTTCTCCTGGAGCCCAACTATCCCAATCCTTTCAACCCGGCTACGCACATTCGCTTCGCCTTGCCCAGCGCCGGCAAGGTGCAGCTGCAGGTGGTGAATACGCTGGGCCAGGTGGTGAGAACTCTGCTGGATGAGCATCTGGCCGGGGGTTACCATCAGATTACCTGGGATGGCACCGACGACCGCGGCCAGCGGGTTGCCAGCGGGATCTACCTTTATCAGCTTGTGGGAGGCAACGTTCGGCTGACGCGAAAGTGTGTGCTCCTTTACTGACTAGGCCTGGCTGGAGGTCGATCCAATGGCGCGAAGGGTAACTCTCTTGGTGCTACTGGTAGCGGGCTGGGCAACAGCTCAGCCTCAGCTACCACTGGCGCAGCAAACGCCGCCCGTAGGTACCTCACACGCTGAGATGTGCGCCTTCCTTGAGGCGCTGTGCAGGCAGTGCGCCGAGGTGGAGATGGAAGTGACCGGGCAGAGCGTGGCCAAGCGCGACATTCCCGTCCTGTACGTGCCCCCGCGCAGCAGGTGGGGAGAGGCCGCCGCCAGGGTGATGATCTTTGCCCAACAGCATGGGGACGAGCCTTCAGGCAAAGAGGCTCTTCTTATGCTGCTTTATAACCTCTGCGCCAAACCAGATGCTTGTCCATACCCACACTTGAACCTTGTAGTGGTGCCGATGGTCAACCCCGATGGCAATGAGGTGCACCGACGGCGCAACAACCGGCAGGTAGACCTCAACCGCAACCATGTTGCCCTCACGGAGCCGGAGACCAGACTGCTGCGCGTCCTTTTCAACCGGTACAGGCCGCACGTCACACTGGACGTACACGAGTACGGCATTCGCCCCTGGCTTTCGCACGGCTTCATCAAAGAGCTCGGCGAGCAATTCGACTGCCTGAGCAATCCGGCAATTCCTGAGCCGTTGCTGGAATTCGCCCGAGAGCGAATTCTCTGGCCCACTATCGAGCGTGCGCGTGAGCGTGGTATCAAGGCCAATCGCTACCTTGTTGCCCAGGACGATCCCGCGTTGCCGGTACGCCACAGTACCACCGACATCAACGACGGTCGCAACGGCTTCGGCATTGACCATACGCTGTCGTTCATCCTCGAGGGGCCCAATGGCCTTTCCCGCGAAGACCGCATCTGGGAGCGCGCCAAGGGACAACTGGGGTTCATTGAAGCATTCTTGAGTGTGTGTGAGGCAAGCCATGAAGAGATCGTGGCCCTGGTTGCCGATGCCAGGGCAAAGGCGGCATTACATGTGCCTGCACAGGTGCCCATTCAGGCAGACTACACTCCTTCCTCGTCTCGCCCCCTGCAAGTGACGGTTCGGCGCACGCGCGATTTGCGTGACACTACGATCACGCTTCCGGACTATCGAAGCACACCGGAGGTGCTATGGGCGGTCTCCCCGCCGGAGGCCTACCTCATCGAGCGCCCCACAGGCTTGCTGCTGGAGCTCCTTGCGGCCCACCGCTTTCCCCACGAGGTGCTGAGGGCGAAAAAGTCATTCCTCGTGGAGCAGTTCCAAGTAGCGGGTTGGGACACCCTCCGTTGCGAAGGACGCGACACCGTCATCCCGGCCGGCAACTATGTGCGCGCGAAGAAGACGGTTCGCCCGGGGACGCTGCTCGTGCCGGTACGAGGGTTGGGAGCGAGCAAGTTGGTGCAGATCCTCGAACCCCGCAGCATGTACGGGCTCTCGCATTACCCGGAGTTTGCCGAACTGTTCGAGGACAACGTGCTGCCCATCTACCGGGTGCTGCGCGTGTGGTGAGGGCCCTCGGGTGACCTTGGCGCGAAGGCTCCGCGCCACTGGTGTGTGAATCAACATCGAGGTGGACATGCGGAACGTGCGCAGCTGGCCGAATCGTGTTACCCTGGCGCGCATCGGCCTTCTCTTCTTCCTGGTCGTCCTGGTGTACAATCAGAACCTCTGGGCCCGTTTGGCTGCGGCAGGTCTGGCGGTCCTGGTGATTGTCATGGACTGGTTGGACGGGTATCTGGCTCGCAGACTCGATGCCAGCACGATGCTGGGCAGCGTCCTGGACATTGCTGGGGACCGGATAATCGAAGCTGTGTTGTGGATAGTCCTTGCGGATCTCCGTTTGGTTCCAGTGTGGATCCCCATCGTGCTCCTTGCTCGGGACATTCTTACGGACACCATCCGCGGCTTTG
>JBBIKH010000046.1:8923-17970 GCA_037445575.1 bacterium | reverse complement strand
CGTTGAGATCTACGCGGACACCATTTGGGTTTGTACGAAAAAAAGCAGGATACAAGTTGGGGTTTCCTCCTCTTCTAATGCGTCATTGTACTTTACAGGCAATTATTTGAAATTTTCGGACATCGACACGTCCCATGCGATTTATTCCTATTCTGCAATTCATTTTAGTACCACGAAAAACGGCGTTCTGGACTTTTCCGGCGTTAGAACTGCCGATGCATTTGCGACACTGCATTACGATTATTTCATTCACTGCGATAGTATCATTGGACCTCCTGAAGGGTTGGAGAATATTTTCCGCCGCAACAAGCCTAATATCCAGCCCGTGGATACCATGGCCATCGATGGCTGCATCGGGTCTTATTCTGTCGTGGCCGACACAGGCGATGTGGATACGATCACCGTCTCCCTCCACAACCTCAGCATGGGGCATCAGATCCTCAACTATTCGGCGCATTCAAAACTCGGATGGGCAGAGGACATCACATCCAGCACCGGCGTGCTCAAGCCGCTTGAGTCTACGTCATTCCTTCTGCCATACGAAATTCCCCTTGACATCACGCACACGACGACAGACACCGTGATACTGACTCTATCCATCGGTGAAACGTTCAACGACACGGGATATGTTGTCATTACCTGTTATGTGCCGGAAGAAAATACAGGTGTCAACAATCGGCTCCCATCTGCCCCGCCCGAGGGGTATCGATTGGATGTATACCCCAATCCGTTCAATGCCCGGGTCACGATACATTATCAATTGCCACGTCCAGAACAGGCGCGTCTTAAGATATACAATTTGATGGGGCAGGTTGTCAAAACACTCATGAATACGAAGCCGCTAACCGAAGGAAACATCGGTACAGTTTCCTGGAACAGTCGGGATGATGCGGGCGGTGTGGTTCCGAGCGGCGTCTATGTGGTCAGGCTGGAAAGTCCACATGCGCAGATAGCAAAGAACGTCTTGTTGCTGAAAGGAGGGCGCTAGGGAATATGATGGCCGGACTGTGGTTTGACACGGACTTGTGGAATCAAGCTTCCGTCGGCAGTGTCTTTGCAGATGTGGTCGGCAGTTCGCTCATCAAGCTGGCCAGTTGAATCCGGCTCTTCAGACCGCTTTTAGCAAAAATGCGGCAAGAATGATTTTGACAGTCTGGTGCGAGACAAAAGAGGGTTCGGCGATCTCGCGGTTAGTTTTGCGTTCGCGGACCAGTTCCGAAATCCTGCATTCCCTTCTTGTCGTATGGTACTGGCTGGACAGCTCTGTGAGATTCGGCTGCATGTCTGCCCGCAAAGTGGGTAAACGGTGGCTCCCGGCCAAGAACATTTCAGATGCAAAAGGGAGATCGATTCAAGTGGGTATGGAAACGTGTGGCGGAAAGCATATGGAAGCCCTTCTCCCCATATGGGGCACAGAGCTTCAACTCTGAACGATACAAATGGGCCTACAGATGGCCAGCAGGGTTTCTGCAGGCCTGCGTTTTCCCAGGTCTTGCAATGTTCTGCGAAAACCGAATTGGTATTTTCCCCAACAACAACTCAGCACTATTGAGGCACCGCTCCATGATGACCGCAGCATGGAGCCAAGCGAGCGCCGCACATTTGCTTTTGGCCAATCATTCCGCGTTGCGTTCCGTGACTTTGCCACTCACCAAGGGGCAATTCTTTCCGACTTGCCGAAAATGGCACTCCTCACCAGTTTTTCACCCGAGAGGCCCGTCTCTTTACGAGACCGAGAAGGGACAAAGGGGTGCTGAGGTGATCTGGTTTTGCCAGACCGAGAGCCAATCGGGAATGTTGGGTTGTTCTTATGAGATTGCGCCTGGGGCAAAATGATTCCGGGATGCGCCTGCTTCGCATTGCAGGTTCGCCGGCGAAGATTGGCAGGTGGAGCAGAAGAACATCCGCCTGACCATTCGGCCGCCTTCTCCAAAGAGGGTGACCAGGTGCAGGCTTGGTGGCATGCTCTGGTATGGGCATCTCGACGGATCGAAGGCCATGGCACCGCCAACGCGATGTTCGATCGACTGCCGACTCGCACCTTCGTGGAGCCTCGCGCCCTGTACCCGCGTACATCGTGGGCGACCCCGCGCGAAAGCAATCGATTTGGTAAAGAACGAATGCGCGCGCAGCGGGCCCACTGGGAGCGACAGATGACCAGCCCAACCACGCAAACTCTCAACGTCGTTTTGGGGCTACATGGGCCGCGCTTCCTGTCCGAAAGACGTTTACGGCACCAGACAGGACACGGCAATGGTGCCGACAGGTGCAAGCGACAAGTGGAGGATCAACAGTGCCGCCAGAGTGAGAAGGAAGCTGACGAGCGACATGAGCAGCGAGGAAGTGGCATGCGAAAGCCCTGCGTCGAGCAGCCGGTGGTGAATATGCTCACGGTCGGCCACGAAGGGGTGGATGCCACGCCGCACCCGGCGGACGATCGCCATGAGCGTATCGGTGATGGGAAGCGCCAAAGACAACACGGGCACCATGAGCATCACCTCGCCCTGCCCGGTGCGCGCGCCCGCAATGGTCAGCCAGGCCACCATGAAGCCCAGAAACAGGCTTCCCGAATCGCCCATAAAGATGGAAGCCGGATGGAGATTGTAGGGCAGAAAGCCCACCAGGGCGCCGAGCAGCACGGCAGCAACCACCGCCACCATTGCATGCCCATTGGCAAAGGCCAGCACGCCGGCGAGCGCGATGGCGGAGAACACCACACCTACTGCCAACGCGTCGAGCCCGTCGATGAGATTGATGGCATTGGTGATCCCCACGACCCACAGCAACGTGAGGGGGACACTAGCCCAGCCGAGCGAAAAGGTCCCGATGCCGGGGAGGGTAACCGCATCGATTCGGAAGCCGAAAAGGAGCACCACTAAGCCGCCTGCCGTCTGGAGCGCCAATTTGCAGTTGCAGCCCAGGCCGCGCACATCATCTACCGTACCGACGACGAAGAGGATGGTTGCCCCCAGCAGCAGGCCGGTGAGTTCAGGTTGCCACGCGGGTCCCCACAGGGCCATACTCAGCAGGGGCAAGAGCACGGCCAGAAAAATCGCTCCGCCACCCAGCTTGGGGACCTGACCGTTGTGCACCGAGCGGTGGTTGCGCCTGGCCAGCACGCCATAGCGTACCGCCAGGCGACGACAAAGGGGCGTAGCCACCAGCGCAATCACTAGCGACAAGACGGCAAGCCCAAAGCCTGGTGCCATTGGGTTCCCTCTTCCATCTGCTCCTATCGGCCGCGGGCGGACGATATTCGCCCAGGATATGGTTCAGGTTGATACAAGACCGGGGGCAGTCCCTCATGCCCGCGGCTAATCGATTAAAGGTGCAACTACCTTGCCACCGCCTTCATAGACATGTCCAGAATGCCGGCGCCGCTTTTCCCGTGTCGCTTCCGCTTGCAGGGGGAGGATGCCTCCGGCAGTGCGCGCGGAGCGCAGACGCAGGGAGGCTCCCGGCTCACGCTCCCTTCATGCCTGAGCATTCCCCTTCGTATAGGCGGATCACCGCCCGTGCATTGACCTCAATATCGAAAAGCTCACGGCTCATGCTCAGGCAATTGCGGCTCATGCGCCGGTACAGAGTGCCATCGCTGCGCAGCCTATCCACCGCCTGGACAAACTCTTCCGCGACGCGGGGCTTGCAAAGAAAGCCGTTGTAGCCGTGGCGCACGCATTCGCGATTGCCCTTGATATTGCTGGCCACCAGCGGCTTGCCAAACGCCATGGCTTCGATCAGGGTCAGCGAGAGCCCTTCCCAGAGCGAGGGCAACATAAGGACGTCGATCGCCGGATACATCACCGTAGGGTCCGCGAGCCAGCCAGTCATGGTGACGCGGGGGTGTCCGGCAAAGCGCGCGACCAAAGAGGCCTGGCAAGGACCGTCGCCGACCACAAGAAAGTGCACCGGGAGCTTGATGCAGCCTTCAATGGCTTCAGCAAGGGTGGTCGGATCCTTTTGCCTCCACAGGCGCCCCACATAGGCCACCACGAAAGCCCCTTCCGGTATTCCCCACGCACGCCGAAACGCAAGCCGTGCCTGCGGCGTGTTCGTTTGCGCCACCAGGGCCAGGTCCACGCCGTTGTACACGGTGACGGCACGGGAAGCGGCTACTAGTCGTGAACGCACGGCAAGTTCTCTCTCTTCGTTGTTGACAAAGATAACCTTGTCCGTGCAGCGACCGGCCAGCCGTTCTACCATGCCGTACCAGAGACGCTCGCCGGCACTGGAGAACTCGTGGAAGGGAAGGCCGTGCACGGTGTGGTAGACAATGGGGACGCCGGCAAGACGCGCTGCCAGTCGTCCCAACGCACCGGTTTTCGAGGAGTGCGTGTGGATGAAATGGAACCGGTGGCGCTTGAAGAGGTGTACCATGCGCGCCAGTGCCAGCACGTCGCAGTATGGGTGGATCTGCCGCATCAGGCTCGGCACCAGCAACACCCGGACGCCCATTTTCGCCAGCACGTCGGTCAGCTCCCCTTCGTGCTTGCACAGAACCCACACCTCGAAACGGCGGGGGTCCAGGCGCTTGAGCACTTCCAGCATGGCCCGTTGCACGCCGGTCATCAGCGGCAACAGCTGCAAGTGGCAGATGCGGATCCTTCCTCCCATGGCTTAGTGGCTCAAGGTCTTGACTTCCTCTGTAAGGTGCCCGAGCAGCTCGGCGGTGCGGGCACAGCAGGTGTGCCAATCGAAACGGCGCAGGTTCTGATGCCCTCGCTGAACCAACGTGTGCCGCAACGCCTCGTCCTCGAGAAGACGAGCCATAGCTTCTGCCATGTCGTTGACGTCGTAAGGGTCGAAGAGCACTGCGGCATCGCCCACGATCTCCGGCAGAGACGTGCTTCGGGCGGCGGCCACCGGCACCCCGGCTGCCATGCTCTCCAGGGGCGTAAAGCCAAACCCTTCGAACAGCGACGGTGCTACAAACAGCTGGGCATGGCGATAGATAACTGGCAGGTCCTCGTCCGGTACAAAGCCGGTGATGACCACGCGGCGGCGAAGGTCGAGCTTGTCCACCGCCCGCTCCACCTCCTCTGCTCCCCAACTCCTCTTTCCCACAATCACCAAATGACCGTCCCACTTTCCCCTGTCCAGGAGGCAACGGAACGCCCGGAGCAGCCGCACAAAGTTCTTATGCGGTTCCAAGTGCCCCACCGAAAGGACATAGGGTTCCACTAAGGCGTAGCGCTGTTGCACAACCTCCCAACTGACGGGCGGCGGCGTACGCCGGAAACGTTCGGGCTCGAACCCCTCGTGGATGGCCGACACGCGTGCTTCCGGAATGCCGAAGAGGGTGATAATGTCCTGCTTGCTGAACTCAGAGACCGTCAAGATGTGGCAGGCGCGCCTGGCGGTGCGGCGGATCATCGCCTTGAGGTACGACTGGCGGAGGGGAGAACAGACGCGAGGCAGATGAAACCACCGCAGATCGTGGATGGTAACCGCGGTCGGCACATTGACCCCGAAGGGGATGTACGAGAGGGGCGAAAGGAGAAGATCGATCCCGTACCGGCGCAAGAATATCCTCCACAGCAGCGCCTCCCGAGCGATGCGCGCCACAGGGCGGAAGGACTGCACCGGCATGGTCACCACTGCTCCCGAGTCCTGCCACTCTGCTGCCGCAAAGTCAGAGGCGGTGAAAACCACAGGTTTGAAGGTCAGCGGCGCTGTTAGTAGATACTCGATGAGGTGGCGCAGGTAGACCCCGAGGCCCCCGCTCCAGCGGTTGAGCACGATGGCGTTTATGCCTACGCGCTTCATAGTGCCTCCGGGGTGTTAGCAGGCTTCGGCAGTTGCTCCGTTTCCAGAAGGGCTGCCGGCCACCGATCTCTGAGCATCTGCCGGAGATTGCGTGACAAAGAGAAACAGGTGCGGAGCGCTCGCCAGTACTGCCCTGCCTGGCCTGAGCGGCGGGCCACCGCCAAGGGGATGCGCAGGAGCATCCCCGCAAGCATAATCCTCCAGGCCGTGTGCGCTTGCGACCACCCATAAGTGATGCCGACAAAGTGACTGACATTGACGGCATTGTGGACCAGGGTGCGTGCCAAATGCTGGGAGGCGCTGCTCCCTTGATAGTGGCGCACCTGCACATCGGGGAGGACCACCACCTGCCATCCAGCGTTGTGCGCTCGCCAACACCACTCCATGTCTTCTCCGTACAAGAAGTGGTTCTCGTCCATTGGTCCCACATCGTCAAGCACCTTGCGCCTGAACGCGAGGAACGCCCCATCCACGTAGTCGACCCGCAGGGCTTCCGCCTGGTGATGCTTTTCATCGGTGCCCCAGAAGGGGGCCGACTTGAAGAGGAGGTGCATCTTGAAAAGCGTCGGGATGTCTTGCAAGTCCCTGCCCCTGGATTGGACCGCACCACCGGGGAGCAGCAGCGTAGCGCCCACAATGCCCACGCGCGGGTGGCTCTGTAGGAAAGCCCGAATCCGCCTGAACGGTTGCTCCGAAAAGAGGGTCGTATCGGCGTTCATGACCACCAGAAGATCCCCAGTCGCCGCGGCAAAGCCCTGATTCACAGCCTTAGCAAAACCCACATTCTCCCGGTTGGCCAGGAGCCGCACCTGAGGGAACTTCCGGCGCACGGCAGCCGGCGTGCCGTCCATAGAGGCATTGTCCACCACGATCACCTCGAGCTCTACGCCTGGGTTCCTACGGAAAACGGAACCGACGCAATCGATCGTGCGCTCAAGGGTGTTCCAGCTCACGACGATAACCGATGTGAGATTCTTTCTACCCATCGCCAGGCCCCTCTTGCGCCCCTGCGCGGGCAGGCAGCACCCTCACCGTAGCCGCTGCCAGACCGAACCCCAGTGCCAGGAAGAACCTAAACTGTGCGGCGATGAAGCCGAATAGCAGATAGATCCCCATGACCATCAGAAAGGCGGAAAGCCCACGCTTGTAGGGAAGGCCGACACCCGAGCAGCGGAATGAGGAGCGAACAAGCAAGATCGTCGCCAGCAGGGACAGTGCAAAGAAGCAGAAGCCGAGCGCGCCTTCTTCAGCCAGCACCCGCAAGAACGCGTTGTGCGGTTCGAGGAGGCTCTCGTCTGGGAGAAAGACGGCGAGCGAAGGCCCTTGCTGTCGCACGGTAGGAAGAAAGTTCGCAGATCCCACCCCCAGAAGCGGGTGTCGCAAGAACATGTCGAGGGCACTCCTCAAGAGCATCCACCGCACGACGTTTGAGATGTGCCCGGGCGCGAACAGCTCCGACCAGCGATAAAGAAGCAGGGCCCTATCAGCCACGTACAAAATGAGCAAAATGCCACCTATGGTAAACAGCAGAACGCGAAAGCTCCTTGGGGACAAAACACGGTACGCGCGGGCGAACAGGAAAAACAGGAGCAGGGCCAGCCACACCAGTCTTGACATGGAAAGGACGGCCGACAGCAGACAAAGCCCCGTGAGCACTTTGCCCCAGCGAGAGCCGGTGACGGCGAAGGGAAAGGCCAGTACCAAACCAAACAGCGCCTCAGGTCCTGGAAAGACCCGGTAACCCAAGAGAGGAACCCTGCCGGCGACCACCAGCACGATGGTGTGCACGACGGCCAGAGCTGCAGACAGCGCCAAGGTCCAGTAGATGAAAGCAAAGTGCCCCGAGGTTTCGACGTAGAGGAAGATGAGGACGACTAGCAGCAGCACCCGACTTGACTACCAGGCTTGCCTCCAAGGCGTTCCAGGTGGACAGAACGATGGCGCACAGATACAGGGCTAACGAGGTGAAGAGCATCAGAGGCAAAGCGACGTTCGCCACGCGCAGGCGGAACCCGCTTCTGGCCAGGCGGACCGTCGCCGCTCCCAGTAAGAAAAGGAGCAGTGGCAGCTCGAGCAGGTGGACGTATATGCCGCCGACGTTGAGGATCATCCCTAACTCCGTGCCCCGGTGCCCAGGTTTGCTTGCAAGGTGCGGGCGAGCCGTGCGGAGGACTGTTCCTGAGTAAACTGGGCCACGTAGTTGCAGCCCGCAAAGGAGAGTTTCTCCAAAAGCTGCGGGTCTGCGATCAGCCGAGCAAGATGCGCGGCAAGCCCCTCCACATCGCCGGGCGGCGCAGTGAGCACCGTCTCCCCTTCCACGGTGTAATCCGGAATGCCACCAACGCGAGTTGCTACTACGGCGCACTTGCAAGCCATAGCCTCCAGGGGTGGCAAGCCGAAGCCTTCGCTACGGCTGGGAAAGAGCAGGACATCGCAAGAGCAGTACAGCTGCCGCAGCCGCTCGCCTGTGGGCCGCAGATGAAACTCCGCATCCTTGGGAACGCCCGGCCCGCGCTCCAGTCCGTACATCACCAGTTGCACCTCCGGGTGGGCGCGCCGCACTAGCGCCATCGCTGCCAGGCCGTCTGCTGTCCCCTTCCAGGGCAGGCGGCTGTAGGGGAGCAGCACCCGCCGCGGCTGGTTGAACTTTTTGTCAGGGTTGTAGAAGACCCTGTGGTCGACGCCGTTGATCACCTTGCCAACCACCGTAGCCGCGAATTGCTCACGCATCAGCCGCTCAAGCCAGGTGGAGACCACGATCTGCTTGAGCGGCAGGCGGTACGATCCATCCACGAGCTGTTTCGGACCTCGCCAGGTCTCATAGTGCTGCACGAAGTAAAACTTTTCACCCTTATTGGCGGCAAGCGCTGCCACAGAGTAGGCGGTTGGCCATGCGGTGGCGACCACTGCATCCGCCTCCGGCAGGAACCCGTCCCGGACCGCGGGCACGCAGCGGAGTTGCGCCCGAAGAGGAAACCACCTGACTCTCTGACCGCGGAGCAGGTTCGCCGCTAGCCCCCGTGCCTGGAGCCAGGTTGCGCGCGAGCTTGTGATACCTTCGCCAAAGCGGTACGGCAAGAGAGGGTAGACGACCGTCACTGTGTGGCCGTGGTCGGTAAGCCAGTTGGCATGTTCCAACACCACTTTTGTCCCGCCACTGAGGCTGGTGAAAGGGAGGACGAAAGTTACTCTCATGCACCTGCCCTTGGTCCGTACAGTGCGTAAAGGGTGATGATCAGATGTTCGACAATGAGCAGCCCGGACTGCAACAGTGCAAGGCC
>JBBIKH010000046.1:0-8913 GCA_037445575.1 bacterium | reverse complement strand
GGTGACCCCATAGGAGCGGGTGATGGCGCCGGCCGCCAGCATGAGCAGTGCCGTGCATCCCAGTGCTGCCCAGCATACCACTTGCGGTGCCCGGAGGCCAAAGGTCGTATAGGCAACCATCGGCTGCGTCAAGAGGCTGAGCAAGAAGCTCGGCATGAGCGCGTCCAGCGCCGCGGTGCTTGCCCCGTATTCCGGGCCGAACAGCGCAGTGACGAGCTGACCCCGTAGCAGGTAGTAGAGCGCCAACACTGCTGCCACGATGGGTCCGCCGCGCTTCAACAGGCGGACCAGCCCGCGCCGCGCCAGCGCCTGGTCGTGGCTGCCCGCAAAGCGCGGTGACAGTGCGCTCACCACTGCCAAGGTGAGCAGATTTACTGCCTGGGCGCACGTCACCGCCACGTCGTAGGCACCGGCCGCATGGGGATTGCCTGTGCGACCAAGGGTGATGATCGCCCACCGCTGGAACACATAGGCAAGAAGCCCGCCGGCTGCCACCCACTTGCCGAAGGCTACCATGGTCCTCAGGTAACCCCAGTCAGCCTTGAAGGCCGGCCTGACAAATCGCCACTGGCTCATCGCTAACGGCAGTAGGGTTGCAACGCCTGCAAACCACGGTGCCAAGGCGAGCAAGACCCACAGGGCGTGCTGCCCAAGGTGCCACTGGCGGTAGAGGGCCAGCGCTGCAAGGCTCCAGAGTAACTGAAGCAACCCCACGCCTACAAGAAAACGCGAATAACGAGCAAATCTCCTTTGCGCCTGGAATAGGAACTCCGGCGCGTGGCAGATGTTCTGCCCCAGGCCAAAGAGCAGGGCCGGGCCGCTTACGCCGGCCACCGCCACGAACCCAACGCTGGCTGCCGCACCCCAGAGCGCACCGAGCACGGCGCTGACCAGCAGTCTGCTGCGTACAAAGCTCCAAAAATGCGCCTCCTGCAGGGTGTGATCGGAACTGCTCTCCAGCAGGATAAAGGCAGCGCCGCACCCCAATTCGCCTACCCCAGAGGCGATGTAGCCCCACGCGAATACCACCGCCGCCAGCCCGTAGACAGAAGGCTCCAACAGCCGAACAAGCAGCACCGTCTTGGCGAACGTCAAGGCTGCAGCAAGTACGCGTCCCCCCGTTGACAGAAGGATGTCGCCGTACAACGAGCGCGTGGCGAAGATCCATCCTCGTTCAGGGGTAACCTGCCTGGCACTCTCTGAGGTCACAGGTTCAGGCTCAGAGTAAGATCCCATTCAGCGCGTTGCCCTGAACCCTGTTCAGGGTTGTCGGTGGCAGCACAGAGGTGGCGATAGCTCAGCGACACAAAGGCGTTGCGCAGCACCTGGTAGCTGGCCGTGAGGCCGACGGCGCTGGTCCGCTCGCGCACCCCTGCCAAAAACTCCACGTACTCGGGGTCTCGCGGGAATTCATGCGGTACCCGCAGGTCTCCGCCCACGTTCTTGTCGACAGGGTTTGCGCCGTGCCGATAGAGCTCGCCCCATGCGCGCAGCTCCCACCAGAAACTCGGGCGATAGATGGCCTCCAGGTAGAGGTCATCAGCGTTGGGGCCAATCCAGTGGCCGAGACACGTCGTATAGTGGACGTAGCTGGTCACCTGCTGCGCGTGGGAGTACGTGAACGGTCGCACCCTCGCGTACTCCACCCGGACGTCCACATCCGACAACCCGCAGGGGTCCACGAGGTGAGCACCGAGCAAGAAGGCCGTTTTGTTGCCGTAGAACCCGGTGCCCAACTTGCCGGTGCTCAGGTCGTCGATGAACACCTCCCCATAGAGCCTGGTCTTGGGAAGAACTCTCACCTCTGCGTCAAGGCCCATGGTGGCGTTGTCAGGGTCACCCAGATAATGCTCGGCGGACCGGAAGAACATCACCGGATTGAGGTAGGCCGGCTCAACCCGCCTGCCAGCAAACACCACCGTCTCGTACACGGCAAGGTGACACTTGCTGCTCAGGGAAAACTCGAGGCGATGCGCGGCCATAGCCTTTTCCTGATGGCCGCCGTAAAAGAACTGCGGCGAATAGTGCTGGAGCCACGCCAGCATGCTGGTCAACTTGATGCGCCGGCCCGCAAACTGGATTTTCACGAGGTCATACGAGGTAGCGCGGTCAGACAGCCCCAGCTGTCCGCGCCGACCAGGCCCCCACCGGTTGCTATCCTTGCCATACTGCAAGGTGAGAAAGGACCACGAAAAAACCAGCGAGGCGGATGTCTCGTCGTGGTCAGCGAAGCTGCCGCCGCTGCGCACAAAGCCGAGCCGGTCCTGGGAGTAGTTGGTGCCTGCCGGAGGGTAGGACCTCGTACCCCACTGCCGCGAATCGCGGACGTCCACGAACACGCCTAGGTGACGCCCAACGCTCCCCCAGAGCACGAAACCGTTGGTGTCTTCAAACACCCTTTCTCGCCCTGACAACGTATCGGCAGTGGCGAACAGGCGGCGCCGCACGAGCACCGGGTCCCCATAAATCTGGAAAGGCGGGCTCGAGATGCTGAGCAGATTCCGCCCATTGGCGTAGATCACATCCGGTAGTAGCGGGTCGAGCCACCTGCTGCGCACCAGCCGGAGCAGGCGCGTCCTGGGAGGGTCCAGTTGTACGCCCATGTGCTGCAACTCTTCGGCGAACTCGTGGCGCAGAAAGTGCAGAGTCTCAAGCTCGACGTGGGTGAGTTCTATTCCAGCTTGCTCTTGCTCGCTCAGCATGGCAATGGCACCGGCTATGTCCGCTCTGGTCAGCGGCCTGGTGGTGATCAAGCAATAGGGCAGCAGGCCCTTGGCGGCCATCCTCTCCAAGTAGTCGTAGACCCAGTGCTGGGAGGGGACATACACCGTCTGCGGAACTGCCTTCCAGGGGAAAAGGACCAAGGCGCAGAGCGCAAGCCAGCCCAGGCAAGCTCTCCGCCCTTGACCCTTTGCATCTTGGTCAGATACCGGAACGCTCCGCATAGAACTGCTCCAGTACGGCGACGATGCGTTGACAGGCGGTCCCATCGCCATAGTGGTTGTTGCGTGGGCCGGTGGGCGCAAATGAGCGGATCGCCTGGACAATTGCCTGGGTTTCTGTGCCCACCAGGCAGTTCCAGCCGTCATGTACGGTCTCCACCCATTCGGTTTCCTCGCGCATGGTGATGCACGGGACGCCGAAGAAATAGGCCTCTTTTTGCATGCCCCCGGAATCGGTCAGAATCGCCCGGGCACTCTGCTCCAATTGCAGCATATCCAAGTAGCTCACCGGTTCCAGAGCCATGACATTGGTCGCCTCGGCCAGCAAGCTTTCCAGCCCGTGCTCCTTGATGAAGCGCCTGGTGCGCGGATGAATGGGAAAGACAATGCGCTCCGACACGCCGGCAAAGGCAGAGAGGATGTTTCGCAGGTGCCGGGCGTCGTCGGTGCTGTGAGCCCGGTGCACGGTGGCTACCAGGTACTCGCGAGGGCGCAGGTTCAAGCGGGTGAGGACCTTTGACCGGTCGGCCGCGAGGCGACCAAAGTGCAGGGCGGCATCGTACATCACGTCGCCGACAAGATGCACCCCCTTAGTGATCCCTTCCCGGCGGAGGTTCTCCACCGCGGCCACGGTGGGACAAAACAGCAGGTCCGACACACGATCGGCCAGCACGCGATTGATCTCCTCAGGCATGGCGCGATTGAAGCTGCGTAGCCCCGCTTCCACATGGGCCACCGGAATATGCAATTTGGCGGCTGCCAAGGCGCCGGCCAGGGTGGAATTGGTGTCGCCATAGACGAGCACAATGTCCGGCTTTTCCGCCACCAGGACCCGCTCGATGCGCACCAGCATTTCGGCAGTCTGCTCGCCGTGTAGGCCTGAGCCAACTTCCAAGTTGTACTCCGGTTCGGGGATGTCCATTTCCCGAAAAAAGACCTCTGACATGTTCTCGTCATAGTGCTGGCCGGTGTGCACCAGCACTTCTTGGTGCTGCTGGCGGAGCAGCTTACAAAGAAGCGCGGCCTTGATGAACTGTGGGCGCGCGCCGACGATCGAGATGACTTTCACCGTCTACCTTCCTATCCCTTGCGGTTGCGCGTGGTGCGACCAGCTGCCCTCCGGCGCCTCCGCAGCACGACTGCAGCCAGCCTTCCGATCCTTTCTCGTGCCAGGTGCCAGTCGTCCTCTATCTGTTTGCCCAAGATGCGCAGCCGCTCCTGGTCCGCAGGTGCCAGCGACACGAGGGGCTTTACCGTCACCCAAACTATCGAGGCTGTGGCCGCAACGATTGCCGCCGTCATTATCATGAGCAAACGGCGTGGTTTGCTGGGCCGCTCCGGTGGCACTGCCCGGTCCAATTGCTGTACGGTGGGCGTATCGCGCGCCTCTTGAATGCTGGCCTGATAGTACTGCTGGTTCAAGAGCTCCCACACCGTCTCTTGTACCTTCACCTCGCGGATGAGCTCGGCCAGCTGCCGCGCAACCTCCGGCAGTTGCGCGATGGGGATGTAGACTTCCTTATCCCCCTCCGGGGGCGACTGTTCGCCAAACTGCAGGGCCCGGTAGCGCGCCTGCAGTTCTTCCAGTTCGCGCTCGGCCATAATCAGCTGCGGGTTGTCAGGGCGCATGGTCAGGCGCATCGTGCCAAGCTCCACCTGTTTGGCGATGATGCGCCCTTTGAGGTCACCGGCGCTCTCGATGGCGGCTCTGGTTTGTGCCTCGAGGGCGACGGCCTCGTGCTTCTGTTGGAATTCAGCCAGCGCTTGGCTGGACTCGCGCAGCTTCTGCTCGGTCAGCGCCAGCTGTCGCTCGATGTACAGACGAGAGTTCTTGGCGCGCGAGATACTCTTTTCCTGATTGACGCGGTCCAGAGCCTCGACAAAAGCGTTCGCCACATCTGCAGCCAGCTGCGGGGTAGGCATCTCCACTTTGATGGTGATGATACCCTGCTCGGAGGCGTAAGCAGTGACACAGCGCGCCAAACGGTCCAGGCCGGCCTCCACAGAGCGCGCGTGCAGCAGTTTCAGGAGGGGCGCTTGCCGGCGGCGCATGACAAACGTGCGCTGGAGCACCATCTCCCGCACCGAGCGGCTCTTCAGAATTTCCACGAACAAGGTCGCCGGGGAAGAAGGCCTAGCGAAGCCGAGGGGTGCAGCAGGTAGCTCTGCCAACATTTGCTGGAAGGTATTCTGCTCCACTTCGGCTGGCGGAAGCAAGGTGGTTACCGCCGTGTAGCGCCTTGGGAGCACCAGGCTTACTAGCCCCACCGCAAGGCAAACGATCACCACATTTCGGACAATGAGCCAGCGCCTGGCTACTAGCCGTGCGAGGAGCTCCACAATGTTCACCTGCTGCCCGCCACGGGAGCTAGGCCGCGTGGATTCCCCGGTCATTGGCGCCTCAGCACGTTGTCCACCACCAGCGCAACCGTGGCAATTTGCGAAGCCACCAACATGACGTCGCGGAACAGTGCCCAGTAGTCGCGCGGTCTTCGCCTGGGCACGTAGATGATATCGCCCGGCACCAATTCCTTCACGTCCTCGTCGTCCACCACCTGCCCGGTGACCTTGATCACCTTGGTCTTGCGTCTGTCGGCGTCCCAGGCAAAGCCGCCCGCTCGCTTGATGTAGTAGCTGACCTTGGCGCGAGGGGTGTGCAGTACCCCTCCTGGTCTGGACACGCGGCCGGTCACGCCCACCACCACTGGCGCCTTTGGCACTTCGATGACGTCCCCATCCTCCAGCACCACGTCCTCGCGAGCGTCGTGCTCAACCACCAACTTGTAAAAGTCCACCACGATCCGACCAACCTCGCGGGAGTTCTCTTTCATAACCAAATAATCGTACTCGAAATCAGTCATCTGGTCGCGCGTCATGGTCTTCAGACGCTCATACTCCTTGTCGACCAGTCCTGGCGAACTGCGGCGAAAGAGGCGCGCCTCGCGGATAAGGGCCTCGTCGGTAAAGCCGCCGCACTTTGCCATGATCTGGCCAAGCGTGGTGCTGTCCTTGACAATGGCATAGACGCCAGGATACATCACCTCCCCCCGCACCTCAACGGTGGGCCCCACCTGCCACTTTGGGATCTCCCGCACAAAGACCTGGTCGTCTTCCTCCAGGAGAAGGTCCTGAGAAGCATCGCCCTCGAGAAGAAGACGGCGCAAGTTCACCTTGATGAAGACAGGTGGTTTCTTCGGATCTATTTTGGCAACTTCCGCCTCGAGCAGGTCGGCACTGCGCGTGACGTTGCCGGCCCTGAGGATGAGGTCGCTCACATGCATGTTCTCCTCAAGCAGGTATTGGCCTGGACGGGTGACCTGCCCGGAGATAGTCACCACCCGGTCGTGAAGGAGGTCCTGCTTGGAAAAGACACGCACCCGGTCGTTGTTGCGCAGCCGCAGGGTGTCGTTCTCGGCAAGGTGGTCGAGGTCAACAAAGCGAAGCACACGTTCTCCACTTGGTAGCAGGCTGCTTACTTCCACCCGACTGCGCAGGGCATAATCGGTGAGCCCCCCGGCCAGATCCAGGAGTTCAACTAGGGTTTCCGCGAGGTTTGGCCGAAGCTCGTAGGCGGCCGGCCGCCTCACCTCGCCCACCACGACCGCGGTGGTGGTTGCAATGGGGACGTAGACGCGATCGCCGCCCTGGAGCAGGAGATCCTGTGCCGGATCACGATTGGTGAGGAGGCCGTAGAGATCGACGGTGGCAAAAAGGGTATCCGCTCGGTAGAGCTCGATGGCGCGCAGGGACCCGCGGCTGGTTGGTCCACCCGCGGCACATAGCGCGTCGAACACGGTGTTCAACGCGGTGAGCACATAGCGCCCCGGCTGCGTTACTTCACCCACCACCGTTACTTGCACCGGCTTGGGGGAAAGCAGCATGACCTGCAAGGCAAAGTTCTGGAAATATCGTGCCATAACCTTTTCCAGCACCTGCCTTAGGGCCGGCAGCGTCATCCCCTCCACCTTGAGCACCCCGGCCGGTGGCACGTACACTTTGCCTTCCAAATTGACGGTGACGTCAAACTCCTTCTGGATTTTGCCTGTGAGGAAGATGCCGAGCCGGTCGCCAGGGCCCAACGTGTAGGTTGCCGGCAGAAGCCCCGTGGTCAAGGCAAGCTCCCTGGGCGCCCGGAAGAGGTCATGACCAAATAGACCGAGACTCTGCCCCTCGATCTCCGCCGGCGCTTCCGCCTGCGGGGTGATGCGCAGCGCCCGCACCACGTCCTGCTGCGGGTAGCCGGGAGTAGCGGTCACGGGGGTGGCTGCCTGCTGGGCGAAGGCCAGCGGCGTAAAGGCAAAAAGAGCGATGATCGTAGGAATCGTTCTCATTTCCGGCTTCGATTGGCTTGGAGTGCCTGGCAGTGCCGTGATGGAGGCGGACGCGTGCAGTAGGCTCAGAGGAGCGATGTCCCAGGCGCGGGAAATATACAGAAATATCTCCAGCCAGTCAACGCATTTTTTTGGCGGCTGCCCGATCAGAAGGGCTCTGCGGTAGAGCGTCGCCACAAAAGGGTCTCTGGCAGGCGGTTTGGCCCTGCAGGTCCAGAGAAGGTATGGCGAACAGGCGTATGGTGCAGCGTTGGCCTCTGTCAGTACGTGTGGGCCTTCTTCATTGCCGTTACGGCTTTCATTTTGGCGCTCATGTCCTGCGGCACATCGGAGGGCGGGAGAGGCCATCGAAACAAACCAATGTCGAAGTGTGGTCCCTCGGTTATCGCCTGGACGCACTTGCCCTCATGGAACTGCGCACGAGCAGCCAAAAGCACCCGGCCCAGAAAAGGCAATGGCCAGGGGGAACCGAAGCCCCCTGGCCATCGCTGGTGGTGGGGGAGGGACGACGGAGCTACTTCATATACATCAGCTTGATGGTGGCAGCAAAGTCCACCATCTCCACCATGACGCCATTGTGTTCTTTCTTGTTTCGGCATTCGATGCGACACAGATACAGCCCCGTCGCCACCGGGAAGCCATCATCGTCCACAGCGTTCCAATAGGCGCGGTAGTAGCCCGGTTCGCGGTACCCTTCAAACAGGGTCCTCACGCGGCGCCCCAAGAGGTTGTAGATGACCACCTTCACTTTGGCCGAACGAGGCAGCTGATAGCGTATCTCCGTGTCAGGGTTGAAGGGGTTGGGGAAATTCTGCTGCAGAGCGTACTGTCGAGGGACACCTCCCGTGCCGTAGTCGTTGGCCCCCTCGGTCTCGTGGCCGTCGCCGCCCACATCGCGCACTGAGCTGCCGTCCACCTGGACGACCACCAGGTACATACTGCGCGGTTCCACGGCGCCCGCGGCCATGTTCGCCCCCAGCGTGATCACGCCCTTCTGGAATCGTTGCACCCATAGATCCAGCTTCTTGGCACCATCGGTGACGCCAATGAACTGGTTTGTCCGCGTAAACCGCTTGGTAAGCCAGCTGGGGAAAGTGGTGGCCCTGCTGTCGTAGGCTACAAAGACCACCACGTTGCGGTCCACTTCAAAGCGGAGAAACTCTGCATCGGCCCGCCCTTTGTCCCCATTTGCCATCTTGAGCATGACGGCCCCTTCCATGTCCGCTGGAACAGAGGTGATGAAGTAGTGTCGGTCGACATAGTACTCCTTGCCAACCCCGAGGGACGACTTTTCGCACTCGTTGGTGCTCAGGATGGCGACGCCAAGCCCCGGCAGGTAGGAGTAGGTAAAGCTTGCAAAGGGGGCAATAGTGCGGGGTGGCGTTGCCTTTTCCCGAATGTTCGACACGCTGAGCGTGTACGTACGACCGCTGGTGTGGGGCGTTGTCACCAGCATCACGGTGACGCCATCTGGAGAGGGCTCAGCGCGTACGACCACCATGCCGTTATCGATGCTGTAGTTGCGATGATCCCCCGCTGTGCTCACGTCCACCTCGGTGGTGAATACCACCTTCAGCAACGTTTCCTCCAGCACTTCGACCCGCGCAATAGCCCGGGTGGTTTGTTCCAGCGGGTCGTAG
>JBBIKH010000045.1:0-18097 GCA_037445575.1 bacterium | reverse complement strand
GTGGTCGCTCAAACCGGCAGAGGAGGATCCTGCCAGGCAGCTGGTGGCGCGCGTCTGGAACCTCGGCACGGCACCTTGCAGCTTTCGGATGCAGATCAAGGGCGCAGAGATCCGCGAGGCAGTTTGTCTCAGCCACATTGAAACGCCAACAGGCGATGTGAACTGGGACCGACACTCCATCGCCAGCCCGATCAACCAGCAGCAGCTCTTGACCTTTGGCATTGCCCTGGGTGCCCAATCTGGCTTTTCCCCGGCGCAAGAGCTGGAGGCCACGTTAGAAGCCTTCGGCGTGCAGCTGCGGTGGCGTGCCCTCTACGATCGGATGGTAAAGGGATTTCGAGTAGAGAGGAGTGTGAGCGACAGCGGATTCGAAGACGTCGGCTTTGTGCCACAAGCGGAAGGCGTGCCAGGAGAGTGGACCCTGTACGTCTGGCGGGACATGCAGGTGCCCAATGGAAAGCTGTGCTATCGAGTTGCCACCTGTGGTAAAGATGGCAGGGTGCAGTACTCCCAGGCGGTGTTCATAACACATGTGCCGCCGGCAGGCTTTGGGCTCCGCGGGTGTTTTCCGAATCCGTCGCCTGGTGACCTGCATGCCACCTTTGTCGTACCGGACCAGCCGGCCGACACATTGTTCCCGCAGGCGACGGTCCTTGCCGTATATGATGTGCAAGGCCGGTTGGTGCGAACCCTGCTGAACAAGGCGTTGCCTGGTGGCTCTTACACGGCGGCCTGGGATGGCCAAGACGACCACGGAAACGGAGTGAGCAGCGGAGTCTATCTGTGCGTGCTTCGCCACGGGACAAAGAGCGACGTGCGACGGATGGTGCTCCTGCGATGACTAACTGGCGCATGCCCGCCGTGAGCGATTGGCGGGCTTTTCTGCTCCTCACCGTGGCCTTTGCCTTGTTCCTGTGCGTGCAAGTGCTGCCAACCACGGTGAGCCCTGATGTGATAGCGTTCGCTCTCAGGTCCACGGCTCCCAAGCCCATCCTTGGCCATGCCTACCTCGACGCCCGCACGCTGCTCCACGGCACCCCGCTTCCGAACTACCATCTTGCCCATACCGTGCTCCTGTGGCTTGTCTACCGGTGCGCGCCCGGGTGGTTGCGGCAGAGCATCGTCCCTGCGGGCCTCTTTTCTGCCTTGTGCGGCGGGCTGGTGGTGGGTCTGACTTTCCTCATTTGGCTGCGTCTGGGCCTGCGCAGGGCAGAGGCTGCCAGCATTGCCGTGGTTGCTGGCCTCATTCCCAGCATCTGGTACCACGGCCTGATAGGCGAAGTCTACGTGCCCCAGCTGGCCGCGGTGCTGCTTTTTGTGGCGCTGTTCCTGAATGGGCGCTACCTCTTGGCAACACTGGCGTTGTTGCTGGCTACCCTCATCTCCCCTTTGGCAGCGCTCTCGTTTCCCCTGGTGCTGCTGCAAGGCTGCAATAGAAGGGCTCTTTGGAGGGCAGGTTTGGTGGCAGGCCTGGCGCTACTCCTTTACGTGGCCATCCACGTTGCCGTGGGCAGCAATTGTCTGCGGCTCGGCCACGGGCTGGACAGCGAAGCTATGCACCGATCCTTGGGTTACAAGCTGTTTACCTTTGTGGGTTTGATGCTCCTCAATCTTCACGTGCTGATTGGGCCGCTCATCAAAGGTTGGCGTCTGTGCCTGCGCCAGAGAAAGAAGCTGCTGACCACGTTAGCGCTGGCCACAGCCCCGTACCTCATGCTACCGCTGGTAAGCGCGGACTTTTTGCTGGACAAAGGGTGCTTCTTTCTGCCCCTTTTCTGGGCGTTGGCGATGCCTATTGGCGTGGCCGTGGCGGGCATGCAGAAGCGCTGGGTGACTGCTTGCGCGGTCGGGCTGGTCATGGTGATGCAGGGCGTCTGGGTCCTGCCAAGCCACCACCTGGCCAGCAAGCGCAGCGAGGCCGGCATCGCCTTGCGCACGCGCTTTGGCCTGGGCGTCAAAGTCATCGGCGACTGGGGGACGGCGCTGCCGGTCGCCGTGGAAATCGCCGGATGGGACTATGACAAGGTGGCTTCCCACTTCTTCGACTGCGCTTTTCCGGGAACCTCGGATTTGGAAGCAACAGGGTGTGACTCACTCCTCATCGTCGTCGGGCGCAAGCCCTGGCTCCGCCGGCAGGCGAGTAGGCTCCCCTTTCCGGGGTTCAAGGTGGTGGAGTATGAACCGACAGCCTCTCAGGAGGGGCAGCACCTACAACAAGTCCTCGCCAACGACCACCTCTCGGTCTATCTCTGGACAAGGCGTCAGTAGCTGTTCCGCCAGACCGGGTGGCGAAGGTTCCTCGGAATTCCTCGCCCGACATTACCGCTTGACTTTTAGCCGCATTTGGGTTATCTTTGTGCCGAGAAGTGGGCGCGGGTAGGTGGTGCAAGGAAGGCGAGCATGGCGAAAAAGCACTTTGTGGCTGTGGCTGGCAACATCGGCGTGGGCAAGACCACCCTCACCAGGTTGATCGCCGAGCACTTTGGCTGGAAGCCCTTTTATGAGCGGGTGATCGATAACCCCTACCTGAGCGATTTCTACGCCGACATGAAGCGCTGGAGCTTCAATTTGCAGGTCTACTTCCTTTCGAAGCGCTTCATGGACCAAAAGCTGATCAGCGAGAGCCCGGTCTCGTGCGTGCAGGACCGCTCGATCTATGAGGACGCGGAGATTTTTGCCTACATCCTGTACAAGCAAGGGCACATGGAGCAGCGTGATTATGACAACTATCGAGATCTTTTCTATTGCATGACCAGCTACCTGCGCAAGCCGGATTTGATCGTGTACCTGCGCGCTTCTACCTGGACGCTCATCACCCGTATCCGCAGACGAGGGCGTGAGTTTGAGCGAGGGATAACCCCTGAATACCTGCACGAGCTGAACCTGGCCTACGAGCGCTGGATAAGGAATGCGAGCAAGGAGATGCCCATTCTGACCGTTGAAGCCGACGAGTTCGAGTTCGAGCAGGACGCCTCCCGGAGAGAGGAGCTCTTTGCGCAGATCAGGGCCCTTTGTCCGGAGGATTGACAAGAGGAGGGATGCGCCATGACGTGGCAAGGAGCTGTTTTGACCCTGACCATGGGCGTGTTTCTTCAGACGTGGGCGCAGGAGCGGCCCCCGGAGGTGGCGTCGTTTGTGCACTGGTATGGCCATGCTTCCTTCCGCCTCCAGGATAGCCAGATGCAGATCTACATTGACCCCTGGAAGGTCCCGCCTACGGCGCCTTTGGCTGACCTGGTGCTGGTGACCCACGGCCACTTTGACCACTATGCACCGGCTACCATCGCACAGCTTGTCAAGGGCAACACCTGTCTGGTCGCACCGCACGATGTGATCGCGCAGGCGCGCAAGGCGAAGGAGCTGGCGGCACTGCGCGCCAAACCGGAACATCTCATCGCCGTCGCCCCTGGCGACACGGTAACGGTGCATGGCGTGCAGATAGTGGCAGTGCCGGCGTACAACGTCGGCAGGGAATTTCACCCTAAGGGGAATCAGTGGGTTGGCTACCTGGTTCGGCTCAACCGGGGTGAGGTTGTCTACCACGCAGGCGACACCGACTACGTCCCCGAGATGACGCACCTGCACCCTGACGTGGCGCTGCTGCCCATTGGTGGTACCTACACCATGGGCGCAGACGAGGCAGCCAAGGCGGTGCAGAGCATGCACCCGCGCGCGGTGGTGCCGATGCACTACGGCGACATCGTCGGGAGCACCAAGGATGTTGAGCGGCTGCGCGAGCTGGTGGGGAAGAACGTCGTGGTGCTCACCAGGGAGAAGTAGCTGGCCATGGCTGCAGCCCTGATTCCGCGGCAGCGGAGCGGGATCATCACACTTCTGACCGATTTCGGCACCACGGACGCTTTCGTAGGGGTCATGAAGGGGGTTATTCTTGGCATCAACCTGGACGCGCGGCTGGTTGACCTGACCCACGAGGTCCCCGCGCATGATGTAGAGGCGGCCGCCTTTGTGCTTGCCACCGCCTACCGTTTCTTTCCCCCGGGAACAGTGCATGTGGTGGTGGTGGACCCTGGGGTGGGCAGTGAGCGGCGCGCAATTGCCGTGGCAGCAGGGGGGCAGCTTTTTGTGGCGCCGGATAACGGCGTGCTGAGCTATGTGTTTGGGCGTGAGCCCGGATTCCTGGCCTGGACAATTGAGCGCAGGGACCTCTGTCTTCCGGAAGTGAGCATGACCTTTCACGGGCGCGACGTGTTCGCGCCGGTCGCAGCCCATCTATCCTTGGGAGTAGGTCCGGACGAGTTGGGTCCGAATGTGACGACGGTGGTGCGCGCCAAGGTAATGGAGCCCACCTTGGAAGAACGGCGCGCGCGCGGGCAGATCATCTATTTTGATCGTTTTGGGAACGCGATCACCAATCTGCCCCGTGATATGATGGAGGCCGTTCCTTCTGCTGGCGGGGTGACTGTCTGCGTTGGGCGGCACAAGATCCGCGGCCTGGTGAAGTGCTATGAGCAAGGGGAAGCCGGGCGTCCACTGGCGCTCTGGGGGAGCAGTGGGTTCCTGGAGATTGCGGTGCGACGGGCGAGCGCGCGCGAACTGTTGGGCTTGGCAAAGGGTCAAGAAGTGGCGGTGCAATGGTGAGGAGCGAAGGATGAACTTTCCTGAGGGACCAGAGAGGGAGCCTGAGCACTATCCCTCTCTGCCTGGTGAATATGTGCCAAGTCGGCGTGCACGCCTGTTGGTGCGCCTCACTCCGCACCGGCCGGTGATCAACGTGGTGCTCTTCCTCGCCACGGTGGCATCCACGTTCTTGGTGGGTGGGGCAATCTACTGCGCATCGATCATGAGCATCCTCTTGGCGCACGAAATGGGTCACTACCTCATGTGCCGCCGACACGGCGTGGGGGCGACCTTACCGTATTTCATCCCCTTCCCGTTCCCCATGCTCAACCCCTTCGGCACCTTGGGAGCCGTTATTCGCATGGATTCGCGCATGCCCAATCGGCGTGCCTTATTCGATGTTGCCGTGGCCGGGCCCCTTGCGGGATTACTCATTGCGGTGCCGGTCATCTTCTTTGGCCTGCAAAGCTCGCAGATCGTGCCCAAGAGCGCTCCGGGTGCGAGCGTCTTGTACCTTGGCGAGTCGCTGCTGTTTAAGCTCATCGCCCGGCTTGCCGTGCCGGGATTGACACCGGATCTCGATATCATGCTGGGCCCGATGGCCTTTGCCGGGTGGGCAGGGCTTTTTGTCACCTCCCTCAACCTCCTGCCCATTGGCCAGCTGGACGGAGGGCACATCCTCTATGCCCTTTTCGGGCAGAAAGCACAGCGTGCCTATCTCTTTGTGCTCATTGCGTTCGGCCTCGTGACGCTTCGCTTTTACCCGGGATGGGCGTTGCTCATCGTCCTGCTCGTGGTCTTTGGCTTCCGCCATCCCGTGCCGCTCGACCCGTGGCTGCCGCTGGACCCAAAGCGCCGTGCCCTGGGGTACGCGATGCTCCTGATCTTTGTGGTTTCTTTCACTCCTGTGCCGTTCAAAATTTGAGCGTCCAGCGCCGAGCTCCGTGTGCAGCTCTACTCGCGCCTGGGGAACACCACCTTGCCGCCGACGACGGTCATGAGCACCTTGGCCTCGGCAATCTCCTCTGGTGGCACGCGAGTGATGTCGCGGTCCAACACGACAAAGTCGGCGAGCTTGCCCGGCTCCAAAGTCCCCTTTTTCGTTTCCTCGAATGAGGCATAGGCGGCCTCAGCCGTATAGGCGCGGAGGGCCTCTTCCACTGTGATCTTTTGCTCAGGGACCCAGCCACCCGGGTTCTTGCCGTCGATTGTCCGCCTGGTCACCGCGGCGTAGATGCCGAGCAGAGGCGACGGCGGGGCCACGTACCAGTCGCTCCCGAAGACCACGAGTGCTTTGTGGTCAAGGAGCAAGCGGAAGGCGTAGGTGGTCTTGATCCGCTCCGGCCCGATGACTTTCTCGGCCCAGCGGCCGTCATCGATGGCGTGGTACGGCTGCATGCTGGCAATCACTCCCAGTTGGGCGAAGCGGGGGATATCGGCAGGGCGCAGGTGTTGGGCGTGCTCTATGCGGAAGCGGCGGTCGCGGGGCCCATGCTCGGCCGCCACCCTTTCATAGATGTCCAACAGGATCGCATTTGCCCGGTCGCCGATGGCGTGCACCGCCACTTGCAGTCCAGCCGAGTCAGCCTGCCGGATCCACCGATACAGATCTTCCGGGCTGTTCACCAAGAGGCCGGAGTCGGAGGGGGCATCGGTGAACGGCTCGAAAAAAGCAGCGGTGTGCGAGCCGAGGGAGCCGTCAACAAACCCTTTCAGCATGCCGATGCGCAGCCAGTCGTCGCCCTGCCCTTGGGAGCGGAGGCGGCTGGCAAGGAGGTGAGCCGTAGCAAGTGGCACGGCGGCGTAGATGCGAGTTGTGAGCTTGCCTGCCGCATGAGACGCAGCAAAGAGTTCCAAGTCGTCCCAGCTGCCCATATGGTGCACGGTGGTCACCCCTTGGCTTGCGACATAGTCCATCGCCGCCTGCAGTGCCCGTTCCCTTTGCTCTCTATCCGGCTCCGGGACGACCCGATCGATTAGGGCCATGGCGTTGTCCTTGAATATGCCGGTGGGCCTCCCATGCGGGTCGCGCACGATAGTACCGCCTTCAACGTCGGTGGTGCCCGGACCGATCCCTGCTGCCCGCATGGCGAGGCTGTTGGCGAGCGCCATGTGGCCGTCCAGGCGGCTCACCCACACCGGGTTCTTCGTGCTGACCGAATCGATCCAGTGGCACGAAGGGAGTTCCCCACCCCAAAGGGCATGATCCCAGTCGCCGCCTGTGATCCAGACGCCGGGCCCCACCTGGGCAGCGTAGGCCTTGATCCGCCTGATGAATTCCTCCGGCGTTGCGGCATCCCTGAGCTGCACCGAAGCAAGGCGAAAGCCGCCCTCAAGAAAGTGCACGTGGCAATCGATGAAGCCGGGGACGACCATTTTCCCCTGCCCGTCGATTACCTCGGTGGCGGGCGCGGCCAAAGGCGAGATCTTTTCCGAGGAGCCCACGGCGAGGATGCGGCTTCCCGCCACTGCGATGGCCTCGGCCCACGGTTTCTCTTCGGACCCGGTCCAAACGCGCGCGTTCTTGACGATCATGGTAACCTGACCACCCCGTTGTTTATGGCACTGGCAGGCAAGCACCAGAATTGCCGAAAACCCCATGACTACCAACTTCCTGCACGCTGCCACAATGCGGATGCACCTCCCCATGCCGGATCTCCTTTCCATTGAAGATGCGCCTGGTTTGTGTTTATTGTACGAAAAGATGGCGCATTAGTCAAGCACAATTTGCTCGGCCTGCGTGCTAGAATCGGCCCCTAGGAGGATCTGCGCGAAGGCCAGGCCATGTCCCCGTCATTTCTTGCGCGGCGCAAATGGCCCGGAGCTACGGTTCGTGTGCGGTAGGAAAGTCTGGCCTCTGGAAAGAGCTGAGGCTCGTACCGGCATCCTCGGCGACGCCTGCCCCGGTGGGTGTCCAACGAGGGGGCGGAGGCGAGTCCGGCCAAGAGAGTTGCCCGTGGTGGCAAAACGCTTGCATATGTGAGCACAGTTTACTATCTTTCCCTTGACACGATGGGGGTAAGGTGCATGGTCACATCGGAAGAGTCGGAGACAAGGAAAGGGACGCGCATGGATGTACCAGGGGGTAGGAGGCGCAAACCACAGCCGGCAGCAAAGAAAAAGCAGCGCATTGTCGGCATCGGCGAAGTGCTGTGGGACGTCTATCCGGACGGAAAGTACCCGGGGGGAGCTCCGGCCAATTTTGCCTACCATGTGCACCATCTCGGGCAGGATGCAAGTGTCATCAGCCGCGTGGGCCGGGATGAGCTTGGCGACGAGCTGGTCGAGCGCTTGAGCATGGCTGGTCTGGACACCAGCTGGATCCAGCGCGATGCGCAGCGGCCCACCGGCAGCGTCAAAGTCAATCTCGACCGGCAAGGAGTGCCCAGGTTCCAATGCGCAGACGATGTCGCTTTTGACTACCTGGAGCCGGCCCCGCAATGGCAGGCGTTGTACGAGGCGGTGGATGCTGTGCTCTTCGGTACGCTCGCCCAGCGGCGCGAACCCAGCCGAAGCGCTATCCGCGAGTTCCTCGCCCAGGTGTCGTCCGCGCTGCGGATCTACGATGTCAACATCCGCGGCTGGGACGAGACCACACGCCACATCGTGCTTGACTCCTTGCGCCTTGCCAACGCGCTGAAGTTGAACGAGGAAGAATGTAGGTTGCTGCAGGAGGTATTTGGCTACAAGGAGGAGCACCCAGCTGTCTTCCTTCGCTTTCTGGTGCAGGAGTTCGAGCTGGCGCTGGTGGCGCTCACTCTGGGCAACCAGGGATGCGTGTTGGTGCGGAAGGATGAGATCGTTTACGAGCCAGGTCTTGCAGTCGAGGCCACCGATACCACCGGGGCAGGCGACGCATTTGCTGCCGGCCTGGTCGTGATGTTCCTGAACGGCGCCCCCCTTCGCGAAGTGGCGCAGTTCGCCAACGCCTTGGGGGCGCTGGTGGCGACGCGAAAAGGTGCCACTCCGGGGTGGAATCTCACCGAGTTGCGCCGCTTCACGAGCGCGACGCGCGCCAGGATCTGGTCAGAGACCTACCGGCAGTACGGCTAAGGGTACCTCCGCTTGGCGCGCTAGAGAACCGACCCACAGAGGAACTATGAAGCGTTCAATCCTCATTCCCTTAGCACTGCTCTTGCTCGGCTTGGCCGTAGTTGTTGCCCTTGGCCTGTATCTGCGCACATTCGAGAAACAGGCGGCTGCGATGCGGGGGCAAATGCCGGCCACGCCAAGCGAGCCGGTGCTGGCCGTGGTAGGGAAGTACTTCTTTGACACTATTGACGGTTTTCGGTTCCAGGTGCCGCCCGATCTTTGGCAGGTCCGTGTGCTGGTGCGGCCCGATTCGCTGCCGCCGGAAGTGCCTACCAGGCCGATGCTTAGCAACCTGCTGCCGGTCGCCGTGCTCAGCCGCAGCGTAAACGGCGACACTCTGGCCAAGGTCACGGTGGCACTGCTCAAGCAGACGGTGCCGCGGGACCCGCAGGACTGTGCCATCCAGGCCCTCGGGGAACTGATCGCTCAGCATGAGCGCTCTGGCAGGCCCGTGAGGCTGGTCAAAGAGGTGACCACCACGGGCACCGGCGTTCAGGCGGGGGCCTATTTCATGGTCGTCCTTCCGTCCGAGGCAGGGCACCGCTTGCCTGTCTGGGTCTTCAGTGCGTCGGTGCGCCAGGGCTTGGGCTGCATCTTCTTGGCGCAGACCACCGAGGCCGGCTACGCCGAGGTGCGTGCGGATATCGAGAAGATTGTGGAGAGCTTCCGCTGGTTGTGACGGCCGTCCCTTTCGGCGCATGGAGAATAGGAGGTCATGCTCATGATTGTGCTCACAGGAACGGATACCCGCCGGTCGTTCTTGCGCAAGCTGGTCGCCAGTGGAGCGGCGGCCTCGTTCGTCATGCCCCTGCTCACCAGGGGTGGCGGCTGGAGTTCCCACGCGCGCGCCCTCAGCAGCCCGGATGGCGGCTCCCCCCAGGACGAGGAGTACTGGCACATGGTGCGGCAGCACTTTCCCCTGACCACCGAGAGGACCTACTTCAACAACGGGGGACTGGGCCCTTCGCCGCGCGTGGTGCTTGATGCCTACCGGGAGGCAACCCTCCGCTTGGAGAGGATCTCCGAGACCGGGCACGAGGAGATCGGCCCGGTGCGGGCAAAGGCCGCATCCTTTGTGGGGTGCGAGCCAAGTGAGCTCGCTTTTACGCGCAACACCACAGAAGGGATGAACATCATCGCCTGGGGCCTGCCGCTGCGCCGCGGCGACGAGGTGCTCATGAGCACCCACGAGCACCCCGGCGGGGCAATCCCCTGGCTGGCGGTCGCCAAGGAAAAAGGGATCACCGTCCGCCTGTTTGAACCGGGAAACAGCAAGGAAGAAAACTTGCACATCATCGAGCGCAGCCTGCAGCGAAAGACCAAGGTGCTATCGCTGAGTCACATTACCTGCACCACCGGGCTTGTCTTCCCCGTCAAGGAGATCTCGGCCATCTGTCGGCAGCGGGGTGTGTGGTTGGTGGTTGATGGCGCCCACCCGCCCGGCATGATCCCTGTTGACCTGCATGAGCTCGGCTGCGACTTTTATGCCTCCTCAGGACACAAATGGCTGCTTGGCCCCAAAGGCACGGGCCTTCTGTACATCCGCAAGGAAATGTTCGATGTATGGCGGCCCAGCTATGTGGGTGCCTACTCGGATGCAGTCTATGACCTGGACGCCTTGCGCCTTGAGTACCGTCGCGAAGCGGAACTGACCGAATACGGCACGCGCAACACTCCGCTGATCCTCTCCCTTGGCGCCGCGTTCGACTTTCTCTCGGCCATCGGTATGAACCGGGTGGCCGCGCGCGGAAGCTACCTGGCAGGGCTCCTCAAAGATCGACTGTCCACCATGTCCACGGTGCAGCTTCTCACTCCCATGGAAGCAGAGTCCTCCGCTTCCATTGTCACGTTTCGGCCAACGAATATGAAGACCGGTGCCTTGATCGACGCACTGAGCAAGCAGGGGTTTCGCGTCCGGTCGGTTGGGGAACACCGGTTGGACGCCATCCGTGTGTGCGCCCACATCTATACCGCCGTCGAAGAAGTGGAGCGGTTCTGCGAAACGGTGCAACGCATCACCTCTGGCGAATAGGCAGGAAAAACATTGCGGAACGGGATTGGCCAGGTCAACCTTTTGCCAGAACGGCTATTGCGACGATGGAACGCACCGGGCGGGTACGCGGAGCTCCTCAGGGTGGGGGTGCCGCTCATCCTGATCACCGGCTTTTGGAAGATTCAGCAGTTCGTGGACAGGATGTTTCTGTCCTGGTACTCGCCGGAAGCGGTTGCCGCTGCTTCCCCTGCCGGGTTGGTGTCGTGGACCATTGCCAGCGTTCTTGTTGGGACTGCCGGATACGTAAACACGTTTGTCGCTCAGTACTACGGTGCACGGCAGTACACCAGGATAGGACCGGCGGTCTGGCAAGGGGTGCACCTAACACTGTTGGCTGCAGGCGTCGGCGTTGTGGCCTTTGCCCTGGCTCGGCCCCTGTTCTCCATGACCGGACACCCTCCCGCGGTCGTCGAGCAGGAGGTGGCCTACTTCCGAGTGCTCTCTCTTGGCATGTTCACCCCCGTGTTGGGTTCTGCCCTCTCCAGCTTTTTCAGTGGCCGAGGGCAGACGTGGGTGGTCATGTGGGCAAACGCCCTTGCCACGTTGGCCAACATGGTGCTGGACTATGGCCTGATCTTCGGCAAGTGGGGATTGCCTGAACTTGGGATCACCGGCGCTGCCATCGCTACTGTCGCCGCAGGGCTGGTGGCCGTTGCCGTCTATGCCGTGCTCTTTTTCGATGGCAAGCACGACGGCCAATTTCACACCAGAAGGGGGTGGCGCCCTGACTTTCCGCTCTTCGCCCGCCTCCTACGCTATGGATTGCCCAGCGGCATGCACTTTCTCCTGGACATACTTGGCTGGACCCTCTTTGTCATTATCGCTGGCCGATTGGGAACGCCTGAGCTGGCTGCTACCAACATTGCATTCAATATCAACGCGCTGGCGTTTCAGCCTCTGTACGGGATCAGCCTGGCCGTGTCTATCCTTGTTGGGCAATGGATTGGTGCCGAGCGGGTGAACCTGGCTGAACGCAGCACCTGGTCCGGCTTTCACCTAAGTGTCCTCTACATGTCGGTGTTTGCCCTTGGCTACCTGTTTGTGCCGGGCCTTTTTCTCCGACCCTTTGCTTTACAAGCAGACGCGGCGCAGATGGGGGAGGTGCTGGCGACCACGGCGATGTTGCTGCGCTTTGTGGCTGCCTACTCCTTGTTCGACGCCATGAACATGGTATTTGGCTCAGCAGTCAAAGGGGCGGGAGACACCCGCTTCGTCATGCTCGTCAACGTGGGGCTGTCGTGGGCAGTTATGGTTGTTCCCAGCTACCTGGCGGTAGTGGTGTTCGGCAAAGGGTTGCTGACCATGTGGACCTCGGCCACGCTCTACATAGCGCTGCTGGGGGTGACACTTCTTCTGCGCTTCTTGGCCGGCAAGTGGAAGTCCATGCGGGTAATCGAAGTGCCGCGCACCGGCGTAGTGCGGGTGCCTGAGTGTTGCCATGCTCCTGAGGGCGTACTCGGGGCAATCGCCGAGGAATCAGACGGCGAGGCGGGAGACGGCGCACAAACGCAAGAATAGAACCTCGCTGTCGACGTCCACATTTGGCCGGCGACGACACGCACAAGTCCCGGAGCTTCTATGAAAAAGTTCATTGTCCTTTCGGGCCCATCTGGGGTGGGGAAGACCCCATTGCTTAAAGCTCTGCGCCGGGTGCACCCAGAAATCGCCTTCGGCACATTGACGCTCTACATTAGCCGCAAACCTCGCCCAGGAGAAAGGGACGGAGTCGACTTTCACTTTCGGATGGAGCAAGAAATCCGCTCCTTTCCCGAGGAACGATACCTGGTGGCGAAGGGGCGTGTGGTCTGGCAGGCCATCGACTTGGAGGAAACACGCAAGGTCCTCCAGACGTACTCACTGATCATTGTTGAGATCCATCCCACTCTTGCGAAGCTGCTTGTGTCTCATCCTCGCATGCGTGGACTGATGGAGGGTTTTGAACTGAGGACGGTTTTCCTCTCGCCTCTATACCCAGAGGAGCTCGAGCAATTGTCTCGCTCGTTCCCAAGCCGGCAGGAGGCTCTAGCCGCGGTGATGCTGCACAAACTTGTGAACCGCTCCCTCCAGCAAGGCAAGCTGATCACCTTGGAGGAGCATGACGACCTCCGCGCCCGAGCACTGAAGGCTTCCGAAGAGATGGAGATGGCCTCCGAATATACGGACATCATAGTGAACCACGATGGGGAGGATTCTCCTAACTGGCGTTTCACCCCGCCGCTGGGCGAGGCGGGTCAGACGCTCCGTAGGTTCACGGAGATCATCACCGCGTGAGGTGGTAGCACGGGGGCACACATGGCAGGAAGCGAAATGGACAAACATATTGTCGTGGTACCGCGTGCTGAGCTTTTCTCTGAGCTCAGCTTTCAGGGTTTCCTCCCGGCGGAGGAGTATGATTTTGAGACCAGGGTCCGTCAACATCTCGCCTACACCATGCGTGCTGCAGCGGAGACGGACCCGTCCCTCAAGCAGCCGATTGCCTACTGCCTGATCGTGAACCCGGCGCAGGGGCTTGTCTTCGCCTACCGCCGCGCCAGTGAGAGCAGAAACTATCAGGAAGCCAGGCTTCAAGGAAAATGGTCCTGGGGCGTAGGCGGGCACATCGAGAAATTCGACCTTGCCGATGATCCTATCCGCGCCAGCATGCTGCGCGAACTCGACGAAGAAGTGGACATCCCGGCCCCTGTGGAAGTGAGCGTGGTGGGTTACATCAACGATGACAGTAACCCGGTGGGTCAGGTCCATTTTGGCATTCTCTACCAGGTCGCGACTGCGGCTACTGACGTGAAGCCGAAAGGCCTCGAAATGGCCTGGGGAGGGCTCGTTGACCTCTCACGGCTCGAGGAGATCCTCGCATCCCCGGAGTGCGAGGTCGAGACCTGGTCGCAGATCGCGATGCCGGCGCTCCGCCGCATTCTGGCGCCGTGAATGCGCGTGGGCGCAAGCCGAGGGCCGGTGCGTGGGCGCGCGACCACCTTTCTGTGCGAGAAGAGTGAAACATCTTGAGCCACGTAACATCTAATGCACGGCATCAAAGACGGTATCGTGCACATGACCACGCAGATAACGGTTTCTCTGCTGCGTACACTCACAGAGGTCTTCTAAGGAGTGCGAAAGCGCATGGATATTTTCTGGGTCATAGTGATAGCGGTAAGCTATGTGGTGCTTATGAGGTTTGTCCTGCCTCGCTTGGGCGTACCCACCTGAATGTCTAGGGCATGTAGCGTTCCGGTGGAGCGCTCGGTACCGGGCACTCCAGGTGAGGAGCCTGGGACATTGGAAAAAAGCAAGATAGAGAACGGTTCAGGGAGGTAGTTGAGGGACGATGCCGATCTACGAGTACAAATGCGCCGGCTGTGGGCACGTCTTTGACGTTCTGCAGAAGGTCGGCGAAACAGGCGAGCACCTGCGCTGCCCACGCTGCGGTGCGTCTCGATTGGAGCGCCTACTATCGTCGTTCGCAGCAAGCGGCGATGCGCTAAGCTTTGGAAGCGGCAGTTGTGCCCCGCGGGGTGGCTTCTCGTGAGGGGGCTAAGAGTGGCCGTGCGCCACGTACTGGATCGTAGCAATCCCCTGGTTTCCCGGGAATCCGTATTCCAAGGCATCGATGGAAGCCGGAGAGGGTTTCTCCTGGGGGCCGGCTTTCCAGATAGTGCCAGCCTCATGGCTGCTCGAGGCTTCCTCTCGCAATGCCCAGTTGTGGAGTTCGGAAAGTCGGATTTGGGTCGTTGCAGGACCGGACGAGCGGTTGCAAGGCCCACCGGAGCTGGTTGCTTTCAGTTGCATATTCCCGTGGGCTTTTCCGCGCGTACCTCATTGCACCGGTGAGGATTCCCTGGCAAAGGTGTTCTTGACCCCGGAAAGTGCCTACTGCAGCCAAGACCCAACCCGACGTGGGCCGCAGTGTTGACGGTGTGGCGAATGACGGCGGCCACATAGACCTCGTTCCTCCGAATGCCATCACTGTCATACCCGATGACGCTGCCAATAGCATAACCATCGGCGAGACCCACTCGACAACGACAGATAACCCTCACAGAACCACTGCCTCCTTGTTCGGAGCGCTGGTGAGTGCGTGAGGGGTAAACAATCCCGGTGGCAACGTGGACCTTGTGCCGGGAACCAATATCAACATCGCCAGCGACAATGGCGCCAAGACGATCACGATCTCCGCGCCGGGAGTCGGCGACATCACGGCCGTCTATGCGGGCTTAGCTGGAGGTGGCACCTCTGGAGACGTAACCCTGTCGATTGCAGATGGCGGAGTGAGCACCGCGAAGCTTGCCGACAACGCGGTTACAACAGCCAAAGTGCAAGATGGGACGCTTTGCGGTAGTGACATCAACACCTCCACGACCACTCTTGCCGGCAAAGTGCAAGGGGGAGGCACGACCGCGCAAAACGTGGGGGTGTATGGATACGCTGCGGGGTATGGTTGCGGCGTGCGCGGCGAGAACACTAGTGGTGACGGCGGGGCACTCGGCTACCCAAACTACGGTGTAGAAGGCTGGAGTACTTCCGGGGACGGCATGTGGGGTAACAGCACCGCGGGAAACGGCGTTGTAGAGGCACTAGCCAGAACGGCAGGGGTGTATATGGCTGCAGCAACACGGGTATCGGAGTATTTGATGAGAAGGTTGGAGGTAGCAACTGTGCCGGCTATTTCAGCGGCAATGTGCAGGTGACCGGGACGTTGAGCAAGGGCGGCGGCTCCTTCAAGATCGATCACCCCCTCGATCCAGAAAACAAGTACTTTTACCACTCCTTGGTCGAATCTCCAGACATGATGAACGTTTACAACGGTAACATCGTCCTGGATAGAAATGGTGAAGCTTGGGTCGGACTGCCTGCCTACTCTGAGGCGCTCAACAAAGACTTCCGCTACCAGCTTAGCTGCATCGGGTGCTGGGCGCAGGAGTACATGGCCGAAAAAATCAGTGGCAACCGCTTCAAGATCGCCGGCGGCACGCCTGGCCTGGAGGTTTCTTCGCAGGTCACCGGAATCCGCAAGGACCCCTTCGCAGAAGCTCATCGGATCGTCCCCGAAGTGAGCAAGGAGCACGAGAATCGCGGCAAGTTCCTCCATGCCAAGGAGTGGGGCGAGGGCGAGGAGTTGAGTGAGGAATGAGAGAAGATACAGCGATATGAGGACATGATGCAACGGATGCGGGCAGAGGAAAAGTGAGTTGCGTGACCGGTACGTGCGACGTACTTCCACAGTGCGTCGCACCACGGAAAAGGAAAGCGGCCCTGGGTGCCCGACGGGCCCCAGGCCATCGCGCGGGCGCCGTCACGGATGGGCGCAAGCTCCCCCGTCCCGCGCCCGGCAGGGGCACTTTGCGTGGAAGGAGCAAAAGTGCCCCTGCTTAGGCCGACATTGCCGTTGCGCTCGGAGACCAAGGTGGTAATGGCGCTGTCATGCCGTTGTCGGCTGAGCACGCTTATCCTTTTAGCGCCTGAGGCCCGGGCTGCAGCTCCTCTGTCCCTGCTAAGGTGGGAAAGGGGGTCTGAAACCTCGGTCTCCAGCTCATAGAGCAAGGGGCGCCGTGCGCTGCCAATGCTCAGAACCTGCCATGGACTGCGCCGCAGCGACATGGCGGAATGTGGCAGGCGCCGATGCCGTCGGCTGGTCGTTACGTTGTTCCCCTATCGAGTTTGGCAACTGAGTTGCCTGGGATAGTCCGTGCCACCCCGACGGGCTCAAGGGGCCTTGTCCGCGTGAGTGCAGGATCACCAGGATCGAGAGGGTGTACCCGGCACGCGCAGGCCCGCAGGCTGCTCATCTACGTCGCGCCTGGCCATGGGAAGGAAGGCGTTTTCGTCAGGTGAGCTGCGCTTTGAGGCAGCCATTGAGGGCAACCAGGAGCAGAAGCCGCTGGCTGGCAAGGCACATTCGCCCCCTGTATGCGCGGGTAGATCAGGCCGTTCGACCAAACCGAGCCCCGCCAGCCGCGAGGCCGCGGGGCTCGGTGGGACTCAAGTACCTAACTTGCCTACTTCATCGAAGCACGCAGATTGACCCGCAACCGCGTTGGTTAGCGGATGAGTACCAGCTTCCTAATGGCTTCCTGTCCCCCTGCCTGGAGTTTATACATGTACACCCCACTGGCCACAGGCCGGCCGCTGGCGTCGGTACCCTGCCAGGAGACGCGGAAAAAGCCCGGGCTATGGTACCGGTCGACCACCTGGGCGACGCACTGGCCCCCCACATTGAAGATGCCCAAGCGCACATGCCTGGCCTGAGCCAGCTCATAGCTGATGACCGTCGACGGATTCGCCGGGTTGGGATAGTTCTGTGCCAGGCGGAACAATCTGGGCTGGGCACTTGGGCTTTGGCGTTCCACTGCGGTTTGACCCTCGAATCGTATGATGTACAGGCCATCTGCGCCGTCGGCCACATAGGCCAGACTGTCTCTGACCACCACCCTCCTGGCGTCCTCCCCGGTGTCATAATGGCCCACCTCGAACGGGTGGGTGGGATCGCTGACGTCCAGCACCCGCAGCCCACCTGACTGGCAGGCTATGTACGCCAGGCTCCCTTCAACCGCCACGCCGCAGATCTGTTCGTCGTTGTCGAACACTCCTACTTCTACCGGGTGCGTCGGGTCCGAGAGATCCACAATGCGCAGACCGCTGGTAAGGCAGGTCACATAGGCATAGTGGCGATTGACCACCACGTCACACGCTCTGATGCCCGGATTGTACGATCCGACTCGGCGGGGAGCCGTCGAGTCTGCAACATCCACGACCTGCAGACACGAGTCGTATGCCGCTACCAGGGCATAGTGGCCGTAGAGTGCCACCGCTTGTGCGTTTCCTATATTCACGCTACCCAGCTGCGTTGGGGCAGACGGGACGGAAACGTCCGCAATACGCAGCCCGGCCAGCGCATCGGCCACATAGGCCAGTGAACCACGTACGGCCGCATCCCAGGTGCCGCTGGCAGAGGGAAAAGTCCCTTCCAGCACTGGATTGGTAATGTCGGTTACGTTGATGATGCGCAGCCCGCCAGTCTGGTCGGCGACGTACACGGACCCATCGTGGTACGTAATGCCAGAAGCCGACTTGGGGCTGTACCAGAGGCCGCGAAACCAGGGGTGCGCGGGGTTGGAGACGTCCAGGGTCCGCATCCCATGCTGCCCCATGGCTATGTACGCCGCGTCCGTGTTCAGTGCCACGTCCCATGTAGCGTCTCCGGACCCCATCGCTGTGTGTAATGTCGGGTGCCGCGGATCGGAAAAGTCCACCGTACGCAAACCGTTATAGCTATCTGCCACATAGGCGTACTGCCCTACACCCACGCGCACTGAAAAACCCCCGAGCTCCAGTTGGCCCAGGACAACGGGGTGGTTGGGGTCTGAAACGCTCACGATACGA
>JBBIKH010000044.1:0-18322 GCA_037445575.1 bacterium | reverse complement strand
TGCCGCCCGGAGGCCGGATCCTCGTCCTACCCCACGCCCATCTTACCCTGCCGGTGGTGGAGGGGAACCCTTAGAGATGCGGCGGCGGTATCTGGTGTGGGTTGGGTTGGTTGCCCTCTGCGGCTGCAGTTACCTGGAACCTGTTCCTCGCCCAGGCGACGATGAGAACGGGGGACCCCGCCAACCGGCAGCGATAGCCAGAAATCCTCAGGTCCCCCCCACAAGCGGCGATCGCGGAGGAAGCGGGTCTACGGAAGCAGGCGCCTCCCGGCAGCCCCGGCGCACGTGGACGGGGCTATCACGCCAACAGATTCTGGCTCTGGCCGAAGAGATCAAGGCCTTCTTGGGGGCCCCGTACGTGTGGGGCGGCTCTTCTCCGGAAGGGACCGACTGCTCTGGTTTCGTCTATGCGGTGTTCAGACGCGCCTGGGGCCTGGTTCTGCCGCGCTCGGCGGAGGCGATGTTCGCAACGGGAGAGCCCGTCGAAAAGGACTCTCTGCGCTTCTCTGACCTCGTCTTCTTCGAGGCGAACGGCCAAGGGCAGATTACCCACGTCGGCATTTATGTAGCCAAAGGGCTCTTTGTCCACGCCAGCCCGAGTAGGGGAGTGATCCTGTCAGACCTTGATGAGCAGTACTTTCGACGCCATTACGTCGGGGCCAGGCGCCTGGTGGCGTACGTCGGGCGCTGAAGCAGACCGAGGCATGCCCACGCATCGGCCGCGGATGGTTGCCCCACCGGCTTCTTGTATCTGAGGGAAAAAGCGTGACTACGCAGGAGACCAATCTCAACAAGGGCTCTCAGGCCACGGTGCAGGTAGAGTCTCTGGCGTTCGGGGGCAAAGGCGTAGCCCGGATTGACGACCTGGTGGTGTTTGTGGAAGGTGGCTTGCCCGAGCAGGTGCTCAGGGTGCAAATCACCCGAAGAAAGCGCACCTATGCGGAGGCACGAGTTCTGGAGGTAGTGCGTCAATCCCCCTTGGCTACAGAGCCCCGTTGTCCGCACTTTCCCGACTGCGGCGGCTGCCAACTTCAGCATCTGCGCTACGAGGCGCAATTGGCGGCAAAACGCCAGCACGTGGTGGATTGTCTGCAGCGCCTGGGAGGAATTACCGCACCGCCGGTGGCAGCCGCGCTGCCCAGCCCGCAAGAGTTTTTCTACCGGCACAAAATGGAGTTCGCCTTCTCGGACCGACAATGGGTGCCCGCCTCTCTTGCGGGGACGACTCCCATCGGCAGCCACGGGGTGTTCCTGGGCTTGCACCCGCGGGGTCGCTTTGACGCGGTGGTGGACGTGACGCAATGCCAGCTGTTTTCCCCCCTCAGCAACGAGATCCTGGCGCACATTCGAGGCTTTGCGCGGCAGTCGGGGCTCCCCGCCTACTCCGCGCTAAGCCGCCAGGGCTTTTGGCGACACGCAGTGATGCGGGAAGGCAAACACACCGGGCAGGTGATGGTCAACCTGGTCTGTTCAGCGCTTGACAAACCATTGTTGCAGACACTGGCGACGGAGCTGCTGAACACGTTTCCGGCGGTCGCCAGCGTAGTGGCCACCGTATCCACATCACCTGCGAACGTGGCCGTCGGGGAGCAGCAGGAACTCCTGGCGGGGAGGCCGTACATAGAGGAAAAGCTCGGCGCGTACGTGTACGAGATCTCGGCGAGCTCCTTCTTTCAGTCCAATCCCTACCAGGCGGTGCGGCTGTACGAAACTGTGCGGGAGTACACCGCGCTGCGCGGAGGAGAGGTGGTGTTTGACCTCTACTGCGGCACAGGCACCATCAGCATCTTTCTTGCGGAAAAGGCCGGCGTGGTATGGGGGTTCGAGCTGGCAGAAGAAGCCCTTGCCGACGCACGACGCAACTGCGCGCGCAACGGGGTAGACAACTGCCGCTTTGTGGCCGGCGATGTGCGCAGGTCCCTGGAGACCTTTCTCCAGCAAGGGAAAGCGCAACATCCAGAGGTGGTCGTGGTCGATCCCCCCCGTGCCGGGGTTCACCCGCGGGTGGTGGAGGCGCTGGTGGCGTTGGCACCGCAGAGGATTGTCTATGTCTCGTGTAATCCTGCCACCCTGGCACGGGATGTGGGCATGCTCTGCCACCACGGTTACGAGCTGCGAGAGGTGACCCCGGTGGACATGTTTCCCCAAACCTGGCACATCGAGGCGGTGGCACTACTGGAGCGGCCAGCGGCGAGGTCATGAAGAGGGTTTCCGTGCCGGTGCGCTAAGGGCTTTTTTCTCATTGATTTTGGCGCGGGAATTTGATATCTTCAATAGCCAGTTTTTGCGGTATGATAGACGGCCCTGGCAATGTCACTGACGCGCGAGGACGCAGCAATGAGATCGCCGCTGAAGATACTGTATGTCGCCTCGGAGGTTGCCCCTTTTGCCAAGACCGGCGGGCTGGCAGACGTGGCCGCCGCCCTCCCCAAAGCCCTGCAGGAGCTCGGGCACGACATCCGCGTGATGATGCCCAAGTACGGCTGCATCAACGATCGCAAGTACGTGCTACGGGAGGTAATCCGCCTGCGGGAGATCCCCGTCGACCTGGGAGGCGAAAGGCTCGTCGGCAGCGTAAAATCGGCCTTCATCCCCGACACCAAAGTCCAGGTCTACTTCTTGGACTATCCGCCGTTCTTTGGCCGACAGGAGTTGTACACCGACCCGAAAACGGGCAAGGACTGGTCGGACAACGCCGAGCGCTTTACCTTCTTCTGCAAGGGCGTCCTGGAGACCCTGAAGTTGCTCCACTGGCAGCCGCACGTTATCCACTGCAATGATTGGCACACGGGACTTATCCCTATCCTGCTCAGGACCATCTACAGCCATGAGCGTCTTTTTGCCAAGACCGCGACCCTTTTCTCCATTCACAATCTAGCCTACCAGGGCGTGTTTCCCAAGGCGAAATTTGGTATCACTGGCCTTCCACAGGAGCTCTTCCGCAGCCAGGACGGAGTGGAATTCTACGGCAAGTTCAGTTTCATGAAGGCCGGCATCGTCTCGGCCGATGCGATCGCCACCGTGAGCGAGCGGTATGCTGAGGAAATCACCACCGACCCAGAGCTCGGGTGCGGGCTGCAAGAAGAGCTGCGTGCACGCAAAGAGGTGCTATTCGGCATCTTGAATGGCATCGACGACACGGTGTGGAATCCAAAGACCGATCGCCTCATCGCCAAGAACTACTCCGCGGCCGATCTGGCAGGAAAGGCGGAGAACAAAAAGGCACTAGTGGAAGAACTGGGCCTGCCCTATTGTCCCGAGGTGCCGGTGATTGGTATGATCTCGCGACTTGCCGATCAGAAGGGCTTTGATCTTCTGGCGGAGGCGCTGCCGGAGCTGATGACCAAGGAGGTGCAGTTTGTCCTATTGGGTACCGGGGACCCCAAATATCATAAGCTCTTCACCTCACTGGCCAAACGTTATCCCAAGAAGGTCTCCGTCAACCTGCGCTTCGATGACAGGCTTGCCCACCAGATCGAAGCTGGGGCGGACATGTTCCTCATGCCCTCGCGCTACGAGCCGTGCGGGCTGAATCAGATGTACAGCCTGGTCTACGGCACTATCCCCATTGTGAGGGCCACGGGAGGGTTGGCCGACACCATTACCGAGTTCGATCGGGTGCGCTGCACCGGCAACGGCTTTGTGTTCAGCGAGTACAGCTCCGCCGCCTTGCTGCAAGCTGTGGAGCGGGCCTTGGCGGTCTGGGCAGACCAGAAGACATGGGTGCGACTCGTGAAGAGCGCCATGCGCAGCAACTTTAGCTGGAAGAATTCTGCCAGCAAATATGTCAGATTGTACGCACGGCTGGAAGCCGCGAAGAGGAAGTAATAAAACCTGTCCCAGCCTGGGACAGCCTGTTTCCAACAACAACATCGCCGTGGGCCGACGCGGAGCCTCTTGCCAAGGAAGCAGAAGTAAGGTCCTGTTTTTCTGTGCCAACGGCCTCTTTGACCGATCAGCAATGGTGGCACCATAGTTGCCAGAGTGAGGTGTCCGACAGAAGCCGCATGCCGACTCATACCATAAGGTATTCATGGAGGGTATCCAGCTTCGAACATCGCAGGTAGGTGCGGCAGGCACCGTGACGCTCCTGCGCGTCAAGGGGTACGTGGACGCCACTACGGCACCTGAGCTGCACAAGGCGGTGACCCGACTCCTGCAGGAGGAGCACTACCAAATCGTGGTAGACCTGAGCGCCGTCAACTACATCAGCAGCGCCGGATGGGGTGTCTTTGTGGGGGAGATACGCACCATCCGCGAAAGTGGTGGCGACCTGAAGATCGTCCACATGACCCCCGAGGTGCGGGAGGTGTTCGAGATGCTGGAGTTCAACCGCATCTTGACCTCCTACGACAGCCTGGATGAGGCCATTGATGACTTTGATGTCTGCGCCGGCTACGATCTTGCCAAGAGTGTGCGTCGGGAGGTAGCGGCCTCCACTGACTTTGACCTGCAACCGGCGGTGCGCTTGCCTGCGCCTGCAGCGACCAAGGCAGCGCCAGCGCGGGAGGAAACTCAGCCGGTGGCCCTGCCGCAATCGCCCACCTTTGGCCGGCCGGCGGAGGCCATAGATCTCCCGCTCACCGAGAAGGTGCGCAAGATCGTCTTGGAGAACCCGAATAATGGTGCCTGGGGGGTGATGCGGGCGCTCAACTCCCCGCGGTTCGGGTACACCCGCCTGAGCTATTTCAAGGTGCGCGGCATACTCAAGCGGCTGAACTTGGACACCAAGGAAAAGCGGTATCGTTTCTATCGGTCCCGTTGAGGGAAGAGGGCCATGAAGGCACGAGGCAAGAGGGAGTTGGCTCTGCAAGCACCTACAGCTGAGGCCCAGGAAGGAGCAGCAGGGATGGGCCCGGTCAGGTTGGCCGTGGCCTTTTTGTTGTCCTGGGCCTGGTTGACGGGCGCCAGCAGCCAGCCGCCGGCACAAGGCGCCGCTGCCACCTTCGGCTATGGGGATGGCGTGCGCATTGCCATTTGGGAGAGCTGGGAACGGGTGGAGTTGCAGACCTTTGCTACCAAATTCAGCAACGAGTACGTGATCGATGGTGAGGGATACATCACGCTGCCCATCTTTGGCAAGGTGAAAGTGGTGGGCATGAGCGCGGAGGGTTTGGTTGAGGTGCTGCGCGAGAGGCTGCGCCCCTACACCAAGGACCCGATCATTACCGTCACCCCCCTGGTGCGGGTGACTCTTCTTGGACAGTTTCGGCAACCCGGCTCCTACCGCGTTGATCCGCGCGAGGCGCTGTGGAGTGTGATTGAGCGAGCTGGTGGACCTGGACCTGACTGCGACCTGCGGCGTCTTCAGTTGCGTCGCGGTGGGCGGACCGTGAAAACCGGCCTGTTGCGGAGTTGGGAACAGGGTTCCTCGCTGGCAGAAATCGGCGTCAGAAGCGGCGATGTCATCTATGCCCCGCGCATCCCGCGCCTCACCTTCCGCGATTTTGTGTACTATTTCCAGTTCATGGTGTCACTGGTTTCGCTGTACGTCGCCATCAAGAGGTGGGGTTAGGATGGGTGTGCCTTCGGAAGGCGGGATGCCGAACCTTGAGAGCTTGCTAGCGGAAGAGGAGGCGCCGCGGGCGCAACTTAACCTCGGCCGCCTGGCGAGGGGCGTGTTCCGTCGCAAATGGCTGGTGCTGGCAGTGACGCTACTGGCGCTGGTCGTTGCCGGGTACCGCGCAAAGAAGACGGTACCCTTGTACAGCGCCACCGCACGCATCTGGGTGCGCGGCTATGAGGGGCGCAACAAGGAGGCGGCACTGGACCGCGCCCATGTGTGGGAGCTGACCACCCGCTCCTTCGCCGAGCGAGCCGCCGCCCAATTTGGGCTTACCCTCGAGCTGCAGGGGGCCTTCCGCAGTATGGCCCCGGGCCAGGTATTTGCCGAGTTCCGTACCGACCAGGAACCTGTGCAGGGCTCGTATGTCCTGGAGCTGGACGGCGAGGGAAACTATGCGCTCAAGCAGCTGCAGCTCAATGGGACGCAGGTCCTGCTCAGCGGCCCGGCACGCCAGATCTTGGACAGCTCGCGCACGGTTAACGGTTTCACCTTCCGCCTGCATCCCGACGTCTATACTCCGCCGGTCAGCATCCCCTTCCGGGTGCGAAGCCTGCAGAGCGCTGCCAATTTTCTACAGTCCCGCGTCAAGACTATCTTCCGCAACCCGCCCGATGTGGTGGCCATCTCGATGACCGATACCGACCCCGTGAGGGTGGCCAACATGGTGAACTATGTCGCCGGGATCTACATCGAAGAGGCCAGGAACATGAGGCGCCGCGACGCGCAGCGCACCATCAGTGTGCTGGAGGGCAGAGCACGCGTGGCGGAGGAGAAGTACAAGGCAAGCGCTGAGGAGCTGCGCAAGTTCAAGCAGCGGTATCCCTTCGTGGAGGCGGTAGGGGTAGTGGAACAGAGCGAGGCCCTGGTCAGATTGGAGGCGCAGCAGCGGGCCTTGACCGACCGCAGGAAGGCCCTGCGGATCCTGGTCGATGAGCTGGGCACCGACTTTTCGCCAGAGCGGCGCGAGCAGAGCGGGCGCTTTGTCATTCAAGCCTTGGCACAGACTGAAGGGCTGACTACCATCCCTGAGGTGCAGCTGGCCATGCAGCGGCTGGCGGAGTTGGAACGGCAGTGGCAGACCACGGTGGTGGGACGCGGCCTCACCGACGCGCATCCGCAATATCGGGAGCTGAACGAAAAGATCATGCAGGAGTACCGGACCATCGCCGATGCAGCCCGCGCCTACTTGAACACCCTTAGCGCGCAGGAACAGGAGGTGGGCCGGGCAATTGCGCAGTTTCGCTCGCAGAGAGCAGTGGCGCCGGTGATCATGGACCAGTTTGCCGAACTGCAGCGGCAAGCCGAAGCAGACGGTCGCCTCTACAACGAGCTTCTCCGCCTGGTTGAGGAAGAGCGGATCGCCCAGTCGGTGGAGGCACAAAAGATAGGGTTCCTGGACCATGCCACGGTGCCGACCAGGCCCATCTCCATGGGGCGGAAAAAGATTCTTCTTCTGGGCGGCCTCTTCGGGCTCGTGGTGGGTTGCCTGCTTGCGGTGATCCTTGAATTGACGGACAAGACGATTCGCACCCCCGAGGATGTGCGGACTCATCTGCGGCTGCAGGTGCTTGGAGCTGTGCCGGAGCTGGACTTTAAGGACCTCAGCGAGTACGATGACTCGCAGCGGGCCCGCCTTGTGGATCGGCTCCTGGTGACTCATGACTACTCGCCGACGCCGATCGGCGAGGCGTACCGGTCGCTGCGGACAAACCTCCTGTTTTCCAAACAGGCGGGCAAGATCCGCGCGCTGGTGATCACCAGCATCGCACCTAACGAGGGCAAGTCCTTTACCGCCGCTAACCTGGCCATCATCATCGCTCAGCAGAAGAGCAATACCCTTTTGGTGGACGGAGACCTGCGCCGGGGGGTGCTGCACAACACCTTTGGTTGTCCCAAGGAGCCGGGCCTGACCAACTACTTGTCCGGCATGGCGACGCTATCGGAGATCGTCTCCGAGACGCACATCCCTAACCTTTCTCTGGTCAGCTGTGGGGCACTCATTCCCAATCCGTCAGAGCTGCTGGGGTCATTGCAGATGCGCCGTTTTATCGAAGAGGTCCGCAGGCGCTTTGACGTGGTGATCTTCGATAGCCCACCGCTGACTGCTGCCACCGACGCCATTGTGCTCGGCACGCAGGTGGACGCCATGCCCATCGTCATCCGGGCAGGCCAAACGAGGCGGGATGTGGCCAAAGAGCGCCTAGAAGCCCTGAAGAACATTCCCGTGAACGTGCTCGGGGTCATTCTCAACGGCGTGGAATCATACCGCTCGCATCAAGCCTACAGCTACTACCACTATTGACTCGCATGGCGCAAGGGAAGTGCTGGTTGGTGGGCGAAGCGGGCGCAACCTTCCCTATGATGAGGGTATGAGGATGCACATTCTCCTGACCGGCGCAGCCGGCTTTATCGGCTCACATCTTGCGGAGCGACTCCTGGCCGAAGGTCACACCATCGTCGGCCTGGACGACTTTAACGACTTCTACGACCCGGCGCGCAAGCGGCACAACCTCGCACAGGTGGTGAACCGGGACAACTTTCGCCTGGTGGAAGGCGATATTCTCGACTATCCTCTGCTCGGTCAGCTGTTCGCAACCGAGTCCTTTGACGCTATTATCCACTTGGCCGCGCGAGCGGGCGTGAGGCCCTCTATTCGCGAGCCCCTGCTATACCAGGAGGTGAACTGTCGCGGCACCAACAACCTCCTGGAGATGGCCAGGCAGCATGGTGTGGGCGTCTTTCTGTTTGCCTCTTCCAGCTCGGTCTATGGGGCCAACAAAAAGATCCCGTTCTCCGAGGACGATCCTGTAGATTGCCCGGTGTCGCCGTATGCTGCCACAAAGAAGGCGGGCGAACTCCTTTGCTACACGTACCACCATCTGTTCGGCTTGTCCGTGAGCTGCTTGCGCTTTTTCACCGTCTATGGGCCCAGGCAGCGGCCGGACATGGCGATCCACAAGTTCACCCGCCTGATCGACACGGGACAGAAGGTGCCTATGTTTGGCGACGGCAGTTCCCGCAGGGACTATACCTTTATCACGGATATCATTGACGGTGTGGTGGCTGCTCTGCAGCGCTGCCGTGGCTATGCGATCTACAACTTGGGCGAATCGCGGACGGTGGAGCTGAGGTATCTGATTTCCCTCATCAGCGCCGCCTTGGGCAAGGAGGCGTTGGTGGAGCGCCTGCCGGAACAGCCGGGCGATGTGCCGATCACCTACGCCGACATCAGTCGGGCGCAGAGGGCATTAGACTATGCGCCCAAGGTGCCCATCGAGGAAGGAATCGAGCGTTTCATTGCGTGGTATCGAACCGAGCGTGACATAGAAACTCGTGTCTGAGGCGGATGGTAGAGGAAAAGGAAATATTCCTTAGGAGCGTGGCCAGGACACTTGATCTGGCAATTGTGCTTGTTTCCTTTGCCCTGGCCTACTTTCTCGACGAATTCCTTCGCCAACTGATCGCGCTTTCGGTGAAGGCCTACAGCAAAGGCCCAACTCTGCACGGGTTGGTGGTGTTCACCCGCAACAATATGTGGATGCCGCTCATTTTCCCGGTCTTGTGGGTGACACTCCTGGGTCTGTCAGGACTGTACACCGAGTTTCGCCTCAAGACCTTCGGGCAACTTGCCTCGGCCATCATCCGCGGCAGCCTGCTGGCGGGCATCGCGGCTGGCAGTGTGGTGTTTGCGTTGCAAGCGCAGCTGACCAGCCGCTTTTTCATCGCCGTCTTTACTGTTACTACCACACTGCTCCTGTTGATGGAGAAGCGCCTCTTCCTCGCCTTCCTTGACTATATCCACACGCGCGGCTACAACCAGGTCAACCTGCTGATTGTGGGCACGGGCAAAAGGGCGCGGGAGTTCATTCGCACAGTGAAGAGCCACGCCAATTGGGGGCTTCGCATCGTCGGCCTAATCGACGACGAGCACGGCATGTACGGCAAAGAGGTGGAGGGCTACCGGGTCCTGGGGCGCCTGCAGGACATCCCCTTTATCATTCACCGGAAGGTGATTGATAGGGTCATCTTCGTGGTGCCAAGGCTGTGGCTGCACCGCATCGACGAAGCTATCCTTGCCTGCGAAAAGGAGGGTATTTCCACGGCCATTAGCCTTGACCTGTACGATCTGCAAATTGCGCGCACACGCCAAACCGACTTTGGTGGCTTTCCGCTGCTGGAGTTCGAGACCTTTCGCGCCAGACAATGGGAGCTCTTTGTCAAGAGGACGATGGATATTGTGTTGTCCATCTTTTTTATCATCCTGTTTGCGCCGCTGATGGCTGCCACCGCCCTCGCCATCAAGCTTACCTCCAAAGGGCCGGTGCTTTTCAAGCAGACGCGCTGTGGGTTGAACGGCCGCAAGTTTACGCTGTACAAGTTCCGCACCATGATCGTCGGGGCGGAGATGAAGCGGCGCGAGATCGAGAAGATGAACGAGATGGACGGCCCGGTGTTCAAGATCAAGAAGGACCCGCGCGTGACGCCGGTGGGGCGCATTCTGCGCAAGACCAGCATCGATGAGCTGCCCCAGTTCTTCAACGTCTTGAAAGGGGATATGAGCATTGTCGGACCGCGGCCACCCCTTCCGGTCGAAGTGGAAATGTACCAGGTATGGCAACGGCGCCGGCTGTCGCTCAAGCCAGGGATCACCTGCATTTGGCAGGTGAGCGGACGCAACAAGATCTCCTTCGAGCGCTGGATGGAAATGGACATGGAGTATATCGACAATTGGTCGCTGTGGCTGGACGTCAAGATTTTGATCAAAACGGTGTTTGTGGTGCTGTTTGGGTACGGAGCATCCTAAGCGGCGTTGGGCAGGAGTGAACGGACAGAACAAGGAGGCTGCGCATGAACATCTGTGTGGTGGGCACCGGATATGTCGGGTTGGTGACCGGCACCTGTTTGGCCGAGCTGGGCAACGATGTGGTCTGCGTGGACAAAGACCGCGCCAAGATTGAAAAGCTCCGACAGGGGATCATCCCCATTTACGAGCCTGGGCTGGACGACCTTGTGGCTAAGAATGTGCGAGAAGGGCGTCTGCACTTTGACACCGACCTCAAGCCGGCCACCGAGCGTTCGTTGGTGATCTTTATCGCGGTGGGCACCCCGCCCAAGGAAGATGGCTCGGCGGACCTTCAGCACGTGGGGGAGGTGGCCAAAGAGATCGCCAAATACATGAACGACTACAAGGTGATCGTCAACAAGAGCACCGTTCCGGTGGGTGCGGGCAAGTGGGTGAAAGAGATCATCGAGCAACATCAGACCCACAAGGTCAAGTTCAGCGTGGTCTCCAACCCCGAATTCCTGCGCGAGGGTTCGGCCATCGACGACTTTATGCGCCCTGACCGGGTGGTGATAGGCGGCGAGGATAGCGAGGCCATCGCTATCATGAAGGACCTCTACTCCCCTCTGTACTTGATTGAGACCCCCTTTGTGATCACCAACCTGGCGAGTGCAGAACTGATCAAATACGCCTCCAACGCCTTTCTGGCCACCAAGATCTCGTTCATGAACGAGATTGCGGTCATTTGAGAACGGGTCGGTGCCGACGGCCTCCACGTGGCCAAGGGCATGGGCCTGGACAACCGCATCGGCCGCAAGTTCCTGCATCCCGGCCCTGGGTTCGGCGGCTCCTGCTTCCCCAAAGACACGCGCGCCTTGGTGCAGGTCGCCGAGCAAGTGGGCTGCGATTTGCGCATCGTCAAGGCAACCATTGAGGTCAATGAGCGGCAGCGGCAGCTCATGATCGACAAGATCAAGAACAAGGTGGGCGATCTGAAAGGGAAAGTGATCGGCGTGCTCGGCTTGTCCTTTAAGCCGAACACCGACGACATGCGTGAGGCCCCGTCGATCACCATCATCAGTGCGCTCCTCAAGGAGGGGGCCACGGTGAAGGCCTACGACCCGGCCGCCATGGAGGAGGCCAAAAAAATCCTCAAGGATGTGCACTATTGCAAAGAGACCTATGAGGTGGCCAAGGATGCCGATGCCTTGGTGTTCCTTACCGAATGGAATCAGTTCCGCAGTTTGGACCTTGACCGCCTGAAGAAGCTGCTGCGCCACCCTGTGGTCATTGACTTGCGCAACATCTACGAGCCCGACAAGATGCGGGAGAAGGGGTTCGACTACGTGGCGGTGGGCAGGTGACAAGGCGGCAGGCACATCTTCTCTGCGCGGCAGGAGGTGCCTTCGCGTTGTCGGCGCGGTGGCATGAGCCAAGCGCAGCGGGCAAGGACGTCTGATGTGCGGCATTTGCGGCATCTACTACGTTGCTCCTGAGCAGAAGGTGGAGCGCCATCTGCTGCAGCGGATGACTGATGTGATCGTCCACCGCGGGCCCGACGACGAGGGGTTCTATCTCGGTGATGGTGTCGGCCTGGGGATGCGCCGCCTGAGCATCATCGACTTGGTCACCGGCGGGCAGCCCATCAGCAACGAGGACGGCAGCATCTGGATTGTCTTCAACGGCGAAATCTACAACCACCTCACCCTGCGCAGGACGCTGGAGCAGAAAGGGCATCGCTTTCGCACGTGGGCGGACACCGAGGCCATCGTCCACGCCTATGAGGAGTATGGAGATCGCTGCCCTGAGCACCTCAACGGCATGTTTGCCTTTGCCATCTACGACGCTCGGGACAGGCGCCTCCTCTTGGCGCGCGACCGGCTGGGCATTAAGCCCTTGTATTACACCTTTGACGGGCATCGCCTGGTCTTCGGCTCAGAGCTGAAATCGATCCTGCGGGTCCCCGACATCCCCAGGGCCGTCGACGTTCAGGCGCTGGACGCCTATTTGACCTTTGAGTACATTCCGGCGCCGTTGTCCATTTTTCAGGGTGTGGCCAAGTTGCCCCAGGCGCACACCCTGGTGCTTGAGGAAGGGCGGCTGCGGCTGGAACAGTACTGGGATGTCGCTTTTGGCCTTGGGGAGCCAGAGCAAAGGACCGAGCAGGAGTGGGCTGAAGAGTTGGTCGCCCTGCTGGCCGATGCGGTCAAAATTCGCCTGATGAGCGATGTGCCCCTGGGGGCCTTTCTCAGCGGTGGGCTTGACTCTAGCTCGGTGGTGGCGATGATGAGCCGGGCCATGGACCGACCGGTCAAGACCTTCTCCATCGGATTCGGTGAGGCCACCTACAACGAGCTCCACTACGCTCGCACCGTGGCCGAAGCATTTGGCACCGAGCATCATGAGGAAGTGATCACCCCAGATGCAGTCTTGCTCACCGAAACGCTCATCGCTCACCTGGACGAACCCCTGGGCGACTTTTCCATCTTCCCCACCTACATGGTCTCGAAGATGACGCGCCGCTACGTCACGGTGGCCTTGTCCGGGGACGGCGGTGACGAGCTCCTGGCGGGGTACGACACCTACCTTGCGGATCGCCTGGCGCGCGTGTACGTGCGTGTGCCCAGGGTGCTGCGCCACCGCCTTATTGAGCCGTTGGCCGCGGGCATGCGTCCCACCGAGAAAAAGAAGGGGCTCATCAATCGCACTGTGCGCTTCGTGCAAGGGATGGCACTCCCGGCACACCTGCAACACGTGCGCTGGATGATCTTCCTGTCGCAGGCGCAAAAAGAGTCTCTGTACGCGCCGACGCTGCGGGAGGCTCTGGCAGAAACAAATCCTTACCAGTTCGTGGAGGACTATTTTCAGCGGGTGCGCGGTGCCGACCCACTCAGCCAGCAGCAGTACGTGGATCTCAAGACCTATTTGCCCGACGATATTCTGGTGAAAGTGGATCGCATGAGCATGGCCGTTTCGTTGGAGGCGCGGGTGCCGTTTCTGGACTATCGCTTGGTGGAGCTGGTGGGTCGAATGCCGGCGGCGCTGCGGCTCCGAAACGGCCAGACCAAGTACATCCTCAGGAGAGCGATGCGGGGCATCCTCCCGGAGAAGATCCTCACTCGGGGCAAGGAAGGCTTTAGCATCCCGATCAAGAACTGGCTGCGCGCAGAATTGCGCCCGATGATGTTTGAGCTGCTCTCGCCAGAGCGGCTGCGCCAGCAGGGCTATTTCAACCCCAGCTACGTGGACGACCTGGTCAAGCAGCACCTTGCTGGGAAAGCCAATCACAGCCACCAGCTGTGGGCACTCATGGTCTTTCAGAAATGGTACGACCTGTACATGCGGAGAGGCGAATGACTTTGTCAACAACTTCTGCCGGCCTCATCGAGGAGATTCGGGCCTACTGGAACACCCACATTCACGACCTGGAGATCGTGCGACACGAGGTTGGCACGCTTGGTTTTTTCGACGACTTGGACGAGTATCGGTTTGACAAGTTGCGCTATCTGCCGCGCCTGGTGGACTTTGCCGGGTTTGCGGGTCAGGAGCTGTTGGAGGTGGGGTGCGGCGCGGGCGTCGACCTGGTGCGGTTCGCCAGGGGCGGCGCCGTGGTGACGGGCATCGACTTGGCGGAGCAGGCCATCGCCCTAACCAAACAGAACTTTGCCCTCCGGGGTCTGACCGGCACCTTTCTGGTGATGAACGGCGAGGCCATGGACTTTGCCGACAATAGCTTCGATGTCGTGTACGCTCATGGCGTCCTGCAGTACACGGCGGACCCGGCGGCGATGATCCGGGAGATCTACCGCGTGCTCAGGCCGGGCGGCCAGGCCATCATGATGGTGTACAATCGCAATTCCTGGCTGCGCCTCCTTTCCAGGGTGATGCATGTGGGCCTGGAACACGAGGACGCCCCGGTCCTCCGCGTATTCAGCGTGCGCGAGTTCCGCTCGCTGCTGACCGGGTTTCAGAGCGTGCAATTGGTATGCGAACGCTTTCCGGTAAGGACCCGGCTGCACAAAGGCCTGAAGGGTATGCTCTACAACGGGTTGTTTGTCCCCGCGTTTTCCCTGATCCCTAGGCGGCTCGTGCGCTGGTCTGGCTGGCACATCATGGCCTTTGCCCGGAAGTGAACACCGCGGAGGCCAAATAGACGCCAACATCGGCGATGACCATTCTGGGAATTCCAGCCTTTTTCCACGATAGCGCCGCGGCGTTGGTGCGGAACGGTCAGGTGGTAGCCGCCGCACAGGAGGAGCGGTTTTCCAGGGTCAAACACGATTTCCGTTTTCCGCAGCACGCCGTTGCCTACTGCTTGGCAGAGGGAGGTCTCCGCGGCGAGGAGATGGACCTCGTGGCCTTTTACGACAAGCCGTTGCTCAAATTTGAGCGCATCCTGGAGAGCTACTTGGCCTATGCCCCGCGCGGCGTCCGCTCTTTCAGAAAGGCCATCCCAGTCTGGTTGAAACAAAAGTTCTGGATGGACGAGTTCATCCGCGTTGAGCTTGGCTACCGGGGTAAGATCCTCTATCCCGAACACCACCTCTCGCACGCTGCCTCTGCTTTTTTTCCCTCCCCCTTCCCAGAAGCCGCGATCCTCACGGTCGATGGGGTCGGAGAGTGGGCCACCACCACCTACGGCGTGGGACGGGGAAACACCATCTCCCTTCTGGGAGAGCTGCGCTTCCCCCATTCGCTGGGGCTGCTCTATTCTGCTTTTACCTACTACCTTGGCTTTCGCGTCAATTCTGGCGAGCATAAGGTGATGGGCCTTGCTCCCTACGGCGAGCCTCGGTACGTGGAAAGGATTCTTGACCACCTGCTGGACCTCAAGGAAGACGGTTCGTTCAGGCTCAATATGCGCTATTTCGACTATGCGGTGGGGCTGGTGATGACCAACCGCCGCTTTGCTAAGCTTTTCGGAGGGCCAGCGCGACGACCAGAGGGGTCTCTTCGCCAGCGGCATATGGACATCGCTCGCTCCGTGCAGTGGGTGACCGAAGAGATTATGCTCAGGATGGCCAGGCATGTGCATCAGCAGACGGGGCAGAGCAATCTCTGTCTGGCAGGTGGATGCGCTCTCAACTGTGTGGCCAATGGTCGCCTGCTTCGCGAAGGGCCATTTCGTCAGATGTGGATCCAGCCCGCAGCTGGCGATGCCGGCGGTGCATTAGGCGCAGCCCTTGCCGCATGGCATATGTTCGCTCATAATGAACGAGAGACAGACGGTGTGCATGACCGGCAGCAGGGCTCCTACCTCGGCCCTTCCTTCTCGAATGAGGAGATTGAAAAGTACCTGCTCTCGGTGGGAGCGGCCTTCCGGCGCATGGGGCCACACGAGCTGCCGGACTTTGTGGCGACCCTACTTGCGCAGCAGCAGGTGGTGGGGTGGTGTCAGGGACGCATGGAATTCGGCCCACGCGCTCTTGGCAACCGGAGTATTCTGGCGGATGCGCGGTCGCCTTCAATGCAGGAGGTCGTCAACTACAAGATCAAGTTCAGGGAATCGTTTCGGCCCTTAGCCCCGAGCGTGCTGGAAGAGCATGCCGGGCAGTACTTTGAGATCCAGTGTCCGAGCCCCTACATGTTGCTGGTGGCCCCTGTGGCGGCGGAGAAGCGGCTGCCCCTCAAGAACGGCGAACAAGCGCTGGAGGGCCTTGAGCGCCGCAAGGCCGTGCGGTCCACAATCCCCGCGGTGACGCACGTGGACTATTCCTCACGGTTGCATACGGTGGACCGCACGCGGAACCCGCAGTTCTACGAGCTCATAGAGGCTTTCCGGAAAAGGACAGGTTGTCCCGTAATAGTAAACACCTCGTTCAATGTGCGAGGCGAACCCATCGTCTGCACGCCAGAGGACGCCTACCTTTGCTTCATGAGCACAGATATGGACTATCTGGTGATGGGTGACTTTGTGCTTGACAAGCGAGCGCAGAGGCCGCTTGCTGCGGCGCAGAAGCGCAGGTTCGAATTGGACTAGATACTATGGACCGCAAAAAGGTGCGCTGCTTTGGCGTCGCTTTGGCGGTGGTAATTGCCATCGTGGGCGCAGTGCGCCTGCTCCACAACGATGTGCAGGTGAGCAGGCTGCTCTTTGCCACCGCTGGTGGTGTTCTGCTCATGGCGCTGGTCCTGCCGAGCCTATTGCGACCGGTGTACCGCGTGAGCCTCATTGTGGGGCGAGCCCTTGGCTGGTTCAACAGCCAGGTGCTGCTGACGCTTACCTACTACCTGCTGGTGACGCCTATCGGGCTGGCGCTGCGCCTTTTTGGCCATGATCCTTTGGAGCGCCGCCTGCAGCCCACACGGCCCAGCTACTGGCAGACCCGTGCGCTCCCACCGGAGGGCGAGACACATTGGCTGCGGCAGTTCTGAGCGGGGCAGTGGGGGGACGGGAACGGACGAGGAGATGAACATGGGAAACGATGCGTGGCAACTGCAGATGTTCCGGCGTTCGTTGAAAAAACGCGCCAAGATGCAGACCCTTCTTCGGATGCTGCCGGACATCCACGACAAGCGCTGGATGGATATCACCTGCGGCGACAACACTGGCTCTTTGAACTACTATTTCCGTGCCCATGGCGGATGGTGGGTGTCGGCCGACCTGGAAGGGCGCAATCTGCCGGTGATGATGAGCCTGCTTCACACACGTGTGCTCCACCTGGACGAACGGCACTTTTCCTTTCCGGACAACTGTTTCGATGTGGTGGTGTCCATCGACTGCCTGGAACACCTGCAAGATGAGGAGCCGTTTCTGGCCGAGCTCTACCGGGTGACCAAGCCAGGGGGTACGGCCATCGTCACGGTGCCCAACGGTGATCGCCGACTGCTAGCCAACAAGTTCAAGAACCTGATTGGCATGACCCCGGACAAGTACGGGCACGTCCGCCCGGGCTATACGCACCAGCAACTGGCCGAGAAGGTGATGGCAGCGGGGTTTCGCGTGACCGGCCGCGCGGGCTATTCGCGCTTTTTCATGGAATGCTTGGAGCTGGCGATCAATGCCCTCTACGTACTGGTGATGAACAAGGACAAGGCGCAGGCCCCGGACGGCGTCATTGCCCCCACCTCGCAGGAGGAGCTCAAGAGCCACGGTCTGTCCTACAAGCTTTATGGCTTGCTCTACCCATTGCTGTGGCTGATTTCCCGCCTCGACTATCTCCTGTGCTGGGGCGGGCACTATGCCGTTGCGGTGCGAGCAACCAAACCAGCATAACAGGTGATGAGGTACAGATGAAGGTCATGGTCACAGGCGCAGGGGGATTTATCGGTAGCCACCTTGTGGAGCGACTGGCTGAGCAGGGGGCAGAAGTGGTGGCCGTCGACCTCCACTTCTCCCCGACGGTACGCCCAGAAGACGGCAACGTGACGACGGTGGTTGGCGACTTCCGCAATGAGGACTTGATGCGCCAGGCCTTGCAGGGGTGTCAGGTGGTATTCCATTTGGCCAGCGCCCATCTGCAGACCCACCTGCCGGCGAGCGAGTACTGGGACGTAAACGTTCACGGCCTGCAGCGGCTTCTGGAGTGGAGCAAGGAGGCGGGGGTGGAGCGCTTTGTGCACACCAGCACAGTTGGCGTTTACGGCCACATCGCCAAGCCACCGGCCACCGAGGAGAGCGAATGTCGACCCCAGTCAATCTATGGCGAGACCAAGCTGGCGGGTGAGCGGGCAGCGCTCCGCTATTGGGCAGAGCACGGCCTTCCGGTGGTGGTGTTGCGGCCGGCCTGGGTCTACGGGCTGCGCTGCCGCCGCACGGAGCGGCTGTTCCGCATGCTGCGCAAAGGGCGCTTTGTGAAGTTTGGCCCTTGCCGCAATCTTCGCCACCCTGTGTACATTGAAGACATGTTGGATGCCTTTCAGTTGGCGGCGGAGAGTCGCGCGGCGGTGGGGCAGGTGCTGATCATTGCCGACGACCAGGCGCTGACCACCGCCGAGCTCCTGAGTGCCTTCTGCGAAGTGCTCGGTGTGCC
>JBBIKH010000043.1:0-18442 GCA_037445575.1 bacterium | reverse complement strand
GCAGGCGCTTTTGCCGGGCCTCGGCCTCATTCACCCAGGTCAGGCTCTGTTCCGCGCTCAAATCCGGGAACGGCAGCAGGAAGTTGGGGAGATCGCCCTTGGGGTCGACAATGATCGCCGGGATGCCGTCGAGCGCTGCCTCCTCAAGCAGCGCGATGCACAGGCCTGTCTTGCCGCTACCCGTCATGCCCACGCACACGGCGTGGGTCACCAAGTCCTTTGCGTCATAGAGGAGCAGCTCTTCGCGGCGAGCCCTCTTCGCCAAGTCATAAAGGCGCCCCAGGTAAAAGACGCCCAGCTTCTCAAAGTCCTGCATGGCTTTTCCTCCTCACGATCGACGGAAAGAAGATGCCTGATTCTGAGCGCGACATCGGCATATCTATGAAAGGAGATGAGGCATGATAGTTGGTTGCGCCGCCGGAAATTGCTCTCTGCTCCCCAGAGGCACCACGTACCCTACATCGCCGGACGGAGTCGGATGCCTATGCGCATGGCGGCGCTGTGCTCGGGCGTGGGGAGCTTGATGTCAAGGCCGCAAGCTTTTCTTGCCTCGGCGCCCGGGCGATCGGTCGTCCGGTGCTCCTAAACTGCACAAGGTGTGGGCCCCTCGGCCATCGGGAGCGAAGCAGTATCCCTCAGCGAACGTCGATGACTTCTGCGCCGGGGGGCACCTGAAAGGAGAACAGCGATCCGGGCAAGGGAACATTCACCTCCACGCCCTGGAGCTCGTAGAGATTGACGTTATCGTTCACGTCCACCTGCCGCACGCGCACCGGGATCCAGAGCTTGCGGTCGACCCACAGGGTCACCGTGGTGATAAACTCCTCGCCTTTTGCTCGCAGCTCGACCAGGTAGCAGTCACTGCCGTGCACAGCCTCCTGCCCCTTCAGCTCTGCCACGTACCCTTCGGCGTAGCGCACCATGAGGTCCCGCATCAAGGGGGCGTCGGCCGACTTGCCCATGTGGTCGATCAGTACCTGGTTGTTTCCCTTGGAAAAGTTCCACACCGTTTTGCCGTCGGTCACGATCAGTTGGTCGTCGGTCTCGATCCGATAGCGGTCGCCCTTGGCAGCAGCCAGGGTTCCCGCGATCTTCTGGCTTTCGCCGACCATCTTCCATTCGAACGTCTGCTCAAAGCGCGCGCGCAGGGTGGTCAGGGACTCGAACGTCGCACGAACCTTGCGCACGATCGCCTGGCCGTCCAGCTCTTGCGCGCCTCCATACAAGGGCAACACCAGAAGGCCGCCTAGCAGGGTCACTCCTTTGGCCAACAGGCGTTTGCACCTCATGCGACACCTCCGCGTTTCGGCTACAACAAGCCCATCTGGGCAAGGCCTTCTTCGTCCACAAGCACTTCCCGGGCCTTTGCCCCTTCGAACGGCCCGACGATGCCGGCTGCCTCTAGCTCGTCGATCAGCCGTGCCGCCCGGGAATAGCCCACCTTGAGTCGGCGCTGGAGAATGGACACAGAGCCCTGTTGATGGGTGACCACGATGCGCGCCGCCTCCGCGAACAGGGGATCGCGCTCTCGTTCGCCGCGATAGGCAGCACCCTGGGCCTGTTCTTCAAGCCAGGCCGGCAAGACGAACTTTGGCACCACCTTTGGCTGCCGGCAGATGTGGTCGATCAGGCGCGTAATCTCCTCAGTGGAGATGTACGCATTGTGCAGGCGAATGGGCTCCGGCGAGGCGGGCGGCAGAAAAAGCATGTCCCCGCGGCCCAAGAGTTGCTCGGCGCCGTTCTGGTCGATAATCGTGCGCGAGTCCACTTTGGAAGCAACCTGGAACGCGATGCGTGCCGGGAAGTTTGCCTTGATCACGCCGGTAATGACGTCCACCGACGGGCGCTGCGTGGCGACGATGAGGTGGATGCCTACGGCACGGCTCATCTGTGTGAGGCGGGCAATCGGCTCCTCCACCTCGCGGGCAGCAGTGAGCATCAGGTCGGCCAACTCGTCGATGATCAGCACCACGTATTGCAAGGGGCGCGCAGCCTTGCCGTCCGGCCCCTTGATCAGGCGCTTGTTCACGCGCTGGTTGTACTCCTCGATGTTGCGCACCCCCGCCTCGTTGAGCACCCGGTAACGGCGCTCCATCTCCACCTCCAGGCTACGCAGGACGGCAATGGTGTTCGCCGCGTTGGTCACCACCGTCTCGTCCAGCCCCTCCAAGTAGGTGACATGGTGGTCTTTGAGGCGGGCGTAGGCGCTCAACTCCAGCCGCTTGGGGTCCACCAGCACCAGCTGCACCTGGGACGGATGGGCCTTGAACAGGATGCTGGCGATGATCGTGTTCAGACAGACGCTTTTCCCCGATCCGGTGGAGCCGCCGATGAGCAGGTGCGGCATAGTGGTCAGGTCGGCGGTGAAGATTTCGCCGGAGATGGTCTTCCCCATAGCCATGGTGAGGACTGATTTCGCCTCCTGGAACTGCGGCGAGTCGATGATCTCCCGCAGATAGACGGTCGCCGGCGCAGGGTTGGGGATTTCGATCCCGACAGCAGCCTTGCCGGGAATGGGAGCGACGATGCGGATGCGGCGCGCGCGCAGCACCAGAGCCAGGTCATCGGCGAGACTGGTGAATTGGCTCACCTTGACGCCCACTGCCGGCTCCACCTCGTAGCGGGTGATCACCGGCCCAGGGTTGATCTCCACCACGCGTCCCCGCACGCCAAAATCGCGCAGGCGCGTCTCCAGAAGCCGGGCGTTCTCCAGCAGCTCCTGGCGGGTGAGCAATACTTCCTGGTCGCGCGGAGGATCGAGAAGTTCTGGACTGGGGAACTGGTACTCCCGCTCCTCTTGCTCAGGGGGCGCTTCCGCCTCGGGCAGCCTCTGGGGTTCGGCAACCACAGGGGCAGGTCTGGGCATGCGCAGCTCGAGCTGGGCCGGCTCTTCGGGAGGCTCCGGGCGGACGGGCGCCACCCCCGCCACCTGGGGGCGCACGGTCGTCACCGCCTCGCGTTCACCCTCCGGGCGCTGTGCCTGCCGTGCGCGGCTCTGTTGCTCCCGCTTGGCCGCGAGGCGCCGGGCGCGGAGATTGCCCCACCAGGTTCGCACGATGTCGCCGGCCCGCAAGAGCGCGCCGCCGACGCTCACCTGGGTAGCCGAAATGACCGCTCCCATCATCAGCGCAATGAGCAGAATGATGCAGCCGGTGAGGCCAAAAACACCCACCAGCAGCCTTGCCAGGGCAAGCCCCATCTTGCCGGCCAGCTCACCGGCGCGAAAATCGCCGTCGTGCACCGCCACCTCGGGCAAGGCAAGCAGGATGGAGGCGTAGATGGCCATGGCCAGCATGTGCAGGCTCCACCGCCGCGCTGTCGCCCGTGAGCCATCGCGCAGCAACACCCACCCCCACAGCGCGCAGAGCAAGGGAAGGACCAACGAAGGATAGCCAATGGTGTAGCGGAAAAGAAAGTGGGAAATGTAGGCACCTGCCAACCCCAGCAGGTTGCGGGCCGTTCCGAACCTGACTTGTCCGGGTTGTTCCTCCGGGTGGTGCGATAGCAAGGCCAAGGAGAGCATGAGGGCCAGGTAAAGAAGCATCACCCCGAGGATTTCCCGCCGGCGCGTCGCCACGACAGTGTCCTCTGGTCGCACCCGTTTGATCAGCTGCCGGTCGCGCTCACGCACCTTCACCGCCGAACCACCTCCTTGGCCCGATCAACGCTCTGCCGTAGCAGGCGTGCGTTGGTCAGCACATCCCCCTCAAGAAGGGCAGATATCACCGCCACGCCGTGGGCACCTGCCGCCAGGACCTCGGCAACCCGCTCCGGGGTGATACCGCCAATGGCAACCACAGGGCCGCTGGTCTGCTGCCTGATTTGGCGCAGTATCTCCAGCGAGGCCGGGTCCGCCTCCGGTTTGCTGGCCGTGGGGAAGATCGCACCCACTCCCAGGTAGTCAGCCCCTTCTGCCACCGCCTCGACGGCTTGTTCAACTGTACCCACAGAGGCGCCGATAAGCATGTCCGGGCCCACCACGCGGCGCACCACTGCTACGGGCAAGTCCTCCTGCCCCACGTGCACGCCATCGGCGCCCACGGCCAAGGCGATGTCCACCCGGTCGTTCACGATAAACGGCACGCCATGGGCTGCGCACACCTTTCTTGCAGTGTGGGCATTCGCAAAAAAGACCCGTCCGGTGGATGCTTTGTCTCGGTACTGCACCACGGTGACACCGCCGGCAATAGCTGCCTCAACGACGGCTACCAGATCCCGCCCGCGCAGCCAGGCGCAGTCCACGATGCCGTATAGGGAAAAATCCACGGTCTTTTGGCGCTGCTTGCTCACATCCCACACTTTTTCGTGTTTTTCAGCCGCCGGCACCCGTGTACCACCGGGTCACCGACCTGTCAAGGGCGAACTTGACCGACATCCGCCTTGGAGACTTTGGCTACACCCTTATCCGCGCCGCGCGCCCGGATCACGCCCTCCACATAGTGGGGCACGACCTGATAGGCGTCCACCTCCGCGCACACGGCGAGGTCCTGTGCGAAGCCAATGGAGGCTAGGAAGCGGCCATGTTCGCTTCTCTGTAATACGCGCACTGCACTGGCGCGCCCGGCTGCAAAGCGCTGGGCAATCTGCGCCGCGTCGCTGAGCTCCACCTCGCGGGGCGACAGCTTCAGGAGGCGACTGGCAAACAAGCCGGCGCAGAAAAAGTCCTCGGCGGAAAAGCGCCCTTCGCGCCCAGCGCACACCAGCAGCACCTCTTGGCCTGCGTCGGCCAGGGCGCGCGTCACCGCCTCGGCGTTCACCAATGCCCCCACCAGCACCAATGCTCCGTTCTGCACGGCGCGAAACAGCCGTGAGCCGTTAGTGCTGGTGAACACAATGGTGCTGTCGCGCACTGCTGCCGTCCGGTACTCCCTGGGCGAATTACCCAGGGCAAAGCCCTCGATGCGCACGCCGCCGCGCTCGCCCCCGAGGAGCACATGCTGGTCGCCAATGGTAGCAGCGATGCGCTTTGCCTCCTCCACCTCTTCGACCGGGATAATCGCCCGGCACCCGTGGGCAAACGCAGTGACAATGGTCGTGCTGGCGCGCAGCACATCGATCACCACCACTGATCGGTGCATCACCTGGCAGTGATTCAGCTCCCCCGGCACCAAGCAGAGATCGACTCGCACTGCTCCCCCCTCAGTATGGCCTCTTGTAGAAAGGCGTCTGTACCACTACCGCGGGTGCCTCCTGTCCCCGAATCTGCACCGCCAAGGTGCTACCCACCTCGGCAAGTTCCGTTGGCACGTACCCCATGCCGATCCCCTTCTCCAAACTGGGTGAGAACGTGCCGCTCGTCACCCGTCCCACCTCTTTGCCGTCCTTCACGATGGGGTATCCGTGGCGGGGAATCGCCTTCTCGCGCATTTCAAAGCCCACCAATTTCCGCGTCAGGCCCTGCTCTTTGAGGCGCAGCAGGGCCTCACGACCGATAAAGTCTCCCTTCTGGAGTTTGGTGATCCACCCCAGGCCGGCCTCCAACGGATTGGTGGTCTGGTCGATGTCGTTCCCGTACAGACAGTATTTCATCTCCAGGCGCAGGCTGTCCCGGGCACCAAGGCCAATCGGTTCGATCTGGTACTCCTTGCCCGCCTCCATGACCGCTTCCCACACCTGCTCGGAGTACCTTCGCTCAAAGCCGATTTCAAAGCCATCTTCGCCCGTGTAGCCGGTGCGGGAGATGAGCATGTCCACGCCTGCCAACCGGCCTCGCTGTGCCCAGTAGTACTTGATCTTGCTCAGATCCAGGGTGGTCAGCTTTTGCAGTGTCGCCTGAGCATAGCGCCCTTGTACGGCCAACAGGGTGATCTCGTCGCTGACGTTCTCGAGGCTCACGTCCTTGGGCAGATGGTCCAGTAACCAAGCAAAGTCCTTCTCCAGGTTGGAGGCGTTCACCACCATCATGTAGTGCTCCGGCAGCCGATAGACGAGCAGATCGTCAACAATGCCGCCATCCGGGTAGCACATGGCCGAGTATTGCACCCGGTTGACCTCCATAGCACTCACCTGGTTGATCGTCATTCGCTCCAAGAACTCAAGTGCCTTGGGGCCGCGGATAATGAACTCTCCCATGTGGGAGACATCGAAAACACCGACGGTGGTTCGCACGCGCCGGTGTTCGCTGACGATGCTGGTGTATTGGATGGGCATCCAGTACCCCGCGAACGGTACCATTTTGGCGCCGAGCCGTTGGTGCACTTCATAAAGTCCGGTCTTTTTCGCTTCCATTTCCACGATCCTTGCTGTTCCGCGTGTCTTCTTTGGCCTCGAAAGCCATCCCTATGCCACGAGAGCGGCGAACCGCTCCAGGGCCTCGCGAATATTCTCCAGCGAGTTGGCGTAGGATAGCCGCAGGTAGCCATCCCCGTAGCGCCCGAAGGCAGTGCCAGACAAGGTGGCAACTCCGGCCTCCTCCAGCAGCCGCCGCTCCAGTTCCTTGGAGCCAATCCCGGTGCCGGTGATGTTGGGGAAGGCATAAAAGGCCCCTTGCGGTTGCACGCACTTCACCCCTTTGATGCGGTTGAGTCCCTCCACAATAAAGTCGCGGCGTCGCCTGAACTCGGCCACCATGGCCGCCACCGGTTCCTGCGGCCCGGTAATGGCGGCTATGGCCCCGTACTGGCTAAAGTGAGAGGTACATGACACGGTATTGATGGTCAAGCGCTCCACATGCCGAGCCAGTTCGCGCGGCATTACCCCGTAGCCAAGGCGCCATCCCGTCATAGCGTAGGTCTTGCTCAGGCCGTCCAGGATCACTGTGCGCGCGCGCATCCCCGGCAGGGTGGCGATGCTGGTGAAGGTCCCCTCGTAAAGGATGTTGTTGTACACTTCATCGGAGAGGACAAAGATATCGCGTTCGTTCGCCACCTCCGCGATGACCTCAAGGTCGCGCTGGCTCAGCACGCCGCCAGTCGGGTTCTGGGGGGAATTAATGATGATGAGCTTGGTCTTGTCGGTGACCAAGGAACGAAACTCGTCCACGTCGAAACTAAAGTTACGCTCCTCACGCAGCGGCATAGGCACCGCCTTGCCTCCGACAAAGTTGATTACCGACTCATAGATGGGGAATCCCGGATTGGGATAGAGCACCTCGTCACCAGGGTCCACCAGCGCCGTGATGACGAAGTACATGATCGGCTTTGCCCCTGGGGTAACCACTACCTCTTCGGGTGAAACGGACAACCCACGTCGTGCCCCCACGTCGGCGGCAATGACCTCGCGCAACTCCCTGATGCCTGGCGCCGGGCAGTAGCCGGTCTTGCCGTCCCGCAGCGCCTTGATGGCGGCCTCTTTGATGTGCTCAGGGGTGTCAAAGTCAGGCTCGCCGATTTCCAGGTGAATGATCTCTTTGCCCTGGGCTTCAAGCGCTTTCGCTTTAGCCAGTACTTCAAACGCCGTCTCCGTGCCCAACCTGCTCATCCGCTCTGCCAGCCGCATAAACTACCTCCGCCTCGTCCGGTGCCTACCTTGGGGCGCGTGGTATCCCCACTACTGACGGCCAACCTGTGCCTGCCCGGTCTTGCGGGCGGCAATCAAAGTTACCAAAAATGCGCTACGCCGTCAAGCCGTTTATGGCGCGTTTGCCGATAGTGCCGCTCACGCTCGACGTCCCCATGCTCTTGGTAGCTTCTAGCGCATGTACCTGGTCTCATGGCATCTTGCGCATGACGTCGTTGTAGGTAAGAAGCAAGAAACTGGCGAAGATGAGAACCATTCCGATCCACTGAATGGCCACCCGTACCTTTACCGGTAGAGGTTTGCGGCGGATCCCCTCGACAATGACCACCACCAGGTGCCCTCCATCCAGGGCCGGCACGGGCAGAATGTTGATGAGGGCCAGTGTGACGCTGAACAGCGCCACCAGGGAGAACAGCTGCGCTGCGGCTTCTGCCACGCCTCGCCGCTGCCGCATTGCCTCTGCCACGCGCTGTCCGGAGCTGGCCGAAATACGCGCGATGCCCAGCGGACCAGCCACCTCGCTGCAGGAGACCTGGCCGGTGACCATGCCTTTGACGCTGGCAAAGGTCATGCGCAAGGCGTAACTGGTCTGGGCAAAGCCCAGGCTCACCGCCTCCCACGGTCTGGCCCGTCGATACTGGCCAACAAACTGCTGATCGACGCGCGGGCTGATGCCGATCAATCCCAGAGGGCGGAGCGACCACCCTGCCAAGGCCCACGAGCTCCGCGGTACCAAGGTGCGGGTGAGAAGCGAGTCCCCTTGGCGCCACGTGATCTTCACCGGTTGCCCAGGCGAGGCGTGGATCCTTTCGGTCAACTCACTCCAGCTTGTGATCGGCGTACCGTCAATCTCCAGGATCTGCGCACCGGGAGCCATCCCCGCCTCTGCGGCCGGCATACCGGGAACCACCTCCGCAACCACTGCAGGTAACGTACGGGTGTCCACAGTCCCCTGCTGGTCCGGCACGCGAGCACCAAATGACAGGACGGTGTAGACGAGGAACCCAAACAGCAGATTCATCAGCACCCCCGCGCTCAACACGTACATCTTCTGCCAGGTGTTCTTGGACATGAACTCATCTGGCGCGCCAGTGGTCTGAGCATCCAGGCTCTCGTCAATAAAGCCGGCCATCTTCACATACCCGCCAACCGGCAGTAGACCGATACCGTACTCTGTTTCTCGGCGTCGAAAGCGCAGCAAGCGCAACCCGAACAGGTCAAAGCCAAGGTAGAAGCGTTCAACCCGGATACCGGCCAGGCGCGCGGCCAGAAAGTGGCCGAGCTCGTGGACAAAGACCAGCACGCCGAAGACGAAGACAAACGAAGCGATGGTGGTGATAATTTTGACTACCATTATGCCTTTTGTACCTCTTTCAGTTAGGGCTTTGTGCCGCCAGAGCACTCACTGATGGCAGCTGCGTTCCACATAGTCCCGTGCCCATTGGTCGCTGGCCAGGATATCTTGCACCTCGGGCTGCGTAACGACCTGGTGCGCCGCCATCGCCTGCTCGATGAGCTGCGGGATCCGGTCGAAAGTGATTTTGCGAGCCAGAAACCTGGCGACCGCCACCTCGTTGGCGGCGTTCATCACCGCCGGCAGGGTGCCACCGGTGCGGGCCGCCTGGTAGGCCAATCCCAGACAGGGAAATCGCTGCACGTCTGGGGGACGAAACTCAAGCCGCGGGTAACGCGCGAAATCAAGGCGCGGCCAGGAGGAGGGCAGCCGCTGCGGGTAGGTGAGCGCCATTTGTATGGGGAGGCGCATGTCCGGCACCCCCAGCTGCGCCTTCACCGATCCGTCCACAAATTCCACCATGGAGTGAATAACCGACTGCGGGTGGATCAGCACATCCACGCGCTCCACTGGCACGGAAAAGAGCCAATGGGCCTCGATCACCTCCAGCCCCTTGTTCATGAGGGTGGCCGAGTCGATGGTGATCTTGGGCCCCATGCGCCAATTGGGGTGGGCAAGGGCCTGCTCCACCGTCACCTCCGGCAGGCGCGCAGGGTCCAGCTCTAAGAACGGTCCCCCGGAGGCGGTCAGAATGAGGCGCCGCACGGCGCTGTGCTCCTCGCCCATCAGACACTGCAAAATGGCGCTGTGCTCGCTGTCGATGGGAATGATCGACACCCGCCGCTCGGCGGCCCGGCGCATGACGATCTCCCCCCCTGCCACCAGGGTCTCCTTGTTAGCGAGCGCCACAGTTTTGCCCCTGTCAATGGCAGCAAGCGTGGGCAGTAAGCCCGCTGCCCCTACCACCGCGTTCACCAGCAGGTCATAATCCCCGGTGGCTGCCACCTGCAGCGTCGCCTCGGCGCCTAGCCAGACCTCGATGCCCTGCTGCCGCAATTGGCGCTGAACCGTCTGTGGACAACGCCCGCTGGCTATCGCCACGGCGTGCGGGCGATATTTTGCCGCCTGCTCTGCCACCACCTCTGCGTCGTCCAACGTCGCCAGGTAGGTGATGGCAAACTCCGCCCCCAAGCCATCCACCACCTCCAAACAGCTGCGGCCAATGGAGCCGGTGGAGCCGAGAATAGCCAACCGCTTCATGCGCCCGTCAACGAATCGTGACCCCCGCTCCGATGTTAAAGCCGGAAAACTCCTCGGCAAACATGTAGTCGGCGTTCACATAGACCAGAGGCAGCGGCTTGAGCGTCACGCCGATATTGGCGTGGACATTGGTGGAACTATAGCTGCCGGTGACGCCGCCATAGTCCAGTTCCAAGGCGGTGCGGTCAACGCCTATGCCGGAGTAGAAGGTGATGAACGGCACACCCTTGCTCATCACGGCCTTGAGGCTCGCAGTGCTCACCGTCCCAAAGCTGTACTCCTCAGGCACAAAAAAGGCGTGGTAGGTGGCCATCAGGGCGACCTTGGGAAGCAGCGGTCCCTGCAAGAGGCCATATTTCAAACCTACCCCTGCCAACGTTACCCCGCCCCGTGTTGGGTCCTCGCCCAGAGGGAAATGAAAAAACCTGCCCATGGCTTCGAGGCGGAACGGCAGGCCGATGCTCGCGTGGACGAAGGGCAGGCCCACAAAGTCCACGTCTTCAAAGGGCCCACCTTTGAGCTGCTGGTACTTGTCCGGCACAAACACCGCCACACCGCGTACGCCCACATCCAGACCGAGGAAGCTGTGGAGGTCGGCAGTGTGGAACGTGCCCCCTGCAGAAAAGGAGCTGAACAGCTTGAGTACCTGATCCACGTCCTTGGGGCCAACATCAAAGTTCTGCGCATGGAGGTTCGCCGCCGCAAGGACTACCCCTGCTGCGAGTGCTGCCACGAAAGGTCTACGCATGGTCACCTCCTGCTCGGGTCCCTGTACTTAGCCAGGAGCTCTTCGGCTCTGGCCATTTCTTTGTCTGTGAGCTCACCCGCAACCAAAGCGATGTCAAATACCTCCGCGAAACCTCTGGCAAGCGCCTCTGCCATCTCCGCAAAAGATATGCCGCGCCCGGCGATCTCATCGACAGCCGCCGTCCGCTGCCGCAAGTAGTCTCGATACCTGGCACGCTGCTCTTCGGTGAGGCCGGCCAGGTAGTCCACCAAGCGCAAGTGGGCCGGGCCCAGCAGGATGGACCCGTGCTGCAAGACCGCCCCCTCGAAGCGCCGCTGCGCGCTTCCCACCAGTTTCCGACCCTGCCAGAGGACCTCGTTGCGCACGGAACTGGAGAAGCACGGCACGGAGAATTCGCCGCGCCGGTAGTCGTTACTGCTTTCCCGCGCCCGTTCAAAGCGCGCGTTCACCCCCAAGTTGTTGAGCCCCACCACGAGCGCTTTGCTGATGAGCTCATAAGTCTGCAGCGTGTCCTGGCAATACAAGGGACTGGCCGCAGGAATCACCACACTGTAGGTGAGCTCTTCATCATGGAGGATGGCCCTGCCGCCTGTCGGCCTCCGCACCACGTCTACCCCATCGGCTGCGCAGCGCGCGCGGTCAATGTCCTCCAGCTTTTGATGATAGCCCAAGGAGATGCATGGGGGTTGCCAGGCGAACACACGCAGCGTGGGCGAGGCTGGGGCTTGTGCAGCCTCCAAGGCCAGCGCCTCATCCACCGCCATGTTCCACGCGCCTGTGCCGGCCCCCGTATCAAGAAAACGCCACCGTGCAGAGGTCAATCCACCTTTCCGAGGGGCCATCAGATGATCCCGCGCCTGCTTCCCTCGATGAAGGCGACAATGTGCTGGATCTCATCGGTCTGCGGCAGCTCCTCACGGATGCGCGCTAGGGCCTGGCTCACGTTCAACTTTGAGCGGTAAAGGAGACGATAGGCCCGTTTCAGCAATAGAAGGGTCTCCGGCGAAAAGCCCCGTCGGCGCAGCCCCACGGAGTTCAGTCCCGCAAACTGCAGCGGCTCCGCCATGGCCAGCACGTAGGGGGGCACGTCCTTCATCGCCTTGCACCCCGCACCCACGAAGGCATGGCGACCGATACGGACAAACTGGTGCACCGCCAGCAGCCCGCCCAGTGTTGCCCAGTCTTCGATGGTCACGTGCCCGGCCAGATTAGCGGAATTTGCCATGATGACATGGTCCCCGACCACGCAGTCGTGGGCAACGTGGGTGTAAGCCATCAGCAGGCAGTCGCTCCCCACCACGGTCTTCCAATGTTCCTTGGTGCCGCGGTTCAATGTGGCATATTCCCGAATTACCGTGCGGTCACCGATCTCCAGAGTGGTCTCCTCAAAGCCGAACTTGAGGTCCTGGGGCACGGTGCCGAGCACTGCCCCGTGGTGGATGCGGCAGTCGCTACCAATGCGCGTGCCCGAGGCGATCAGCACATGGGAGCCGACAGTGGTACGATCGCCAATAACAACATTTCTTTCGACGATAGAAAAGGGGCCCACGGACACGCCGTTGCCCAGCTCAGCAGCAGGATCAACCAGTGCAGTCGGGTGAATGTCAGTCAGACCTGGCCTCCTTGTGTTACTCCTTGTGTGGAACGAGCCTCTCGTCGACAATAGCGGCGGAAAACTCCGCCTCGCACACCAGGTCGCCGGCTACGAACGCCTTGCCGGCCATCTTCGAGAGGGTCTTCCGGAATTTGACAATCTCCACTTCAAAGACCAGCTGGTCGCCGGGCAGCACCGGCTTGCGGAAGCGGACGTTGTCGATGCCGGCGAAGTAAACCAACTTTCCCACCGGGTCGTCTTCCGCATCCAGCAGCAGCAGGCCTCCTACCTGCGCCATGGCCTCCAGGATGAGCACGCCGGGCATGATCGGCCGACCAGGAAAGTGCCCCTCGAAGAACCATTCGCTGATGGTCACATTCTTCACCCCCACCACTTTCTCCTGCGGCACGAGATCCACGATCTTGTCCACGAGCAGGAAGGGGTAGCGATGGGGGAGAATCCGTTGAATGCCGTCGATGTCCATGACCAGGCCTTCAACGGAGGTCTTTTGGTATTTGGCCTTGATGAGTTGCTTCTTGTACTCTTTCCGGATGCGCTTGACCAATTCCACATTGGCTGCATGCCCGGAGCGCGCTGCCAGCACATGCGCGCGCAGGGGTACCCCGAGCAGCGCCAGGTCGCCAATCAAATCCAGTGCCTTGTGGCGCACCGGCTCGTTAGGGTAGCGGAGCTCGCGCCCGTTGAGGATGCCGTTCTTGCCCAGCTTGATGTCTTCACTGAGGTTGAGCTTGCGCCGCAACTGCTCCAACTCTTCATCGCTCATCTGTCGGTCGCAAATGACGATGGCGTTGTCCAGGCTGCCACCCTTGATCAGACCGGCCTCCCATAGTTCCTCCACCTCGTGCAGGAAGCAGAAGGTGCGCGCCGGTGCATACTCGCTGACGAACTCATCGTGCAGAGAGTACATAGAGGTGTACTGGGTGCCAAGGGCAGGGTTCTTGTAGTCAACCATGAAGGTGATGCGGAACTCGTCGGAAGGCACCACCACCAGGTCCACCCCGTTTGCCGGATCGCTGTAGGTCAACGTGCGGTCGATGTTCAAGTAGTCCTTGGGCGAGTCCTGCTCCACCAGGCCGGCATCCAGCAGCACCTTCACAAAGGGCATAGCGCTGCCGTCTCCCACGGGCGGCTCGTTTCCATCTATCTCCACCAGGATGTTGTCGATCTCCAGGCCGGCGATGGCCGCCAGGACGTGTTCCACGGTGTGAATGCGCACCTGGCCCAGACCCAGAGTGGTGCCACGCGAAATATCCACCACATGGTCGATATCGGCAGGTATTTCCACCGACTCTTCCAAGTCCACGCGCTTGAAGCGGATACCGCTGTTCACCGGAGCCGGCTTGAAGGTGACCTTTGTCTTGGTGCCGGTGTGCAGGCCGATCCCCGAGTAGGAGATGGCTTTCTTGATGGTCTGCTGCTGCCGTAGCATGTGTGCGTTGTCCTTAGAAAATCCTTGCGCCTGTGTCCAGCCGCTTCACTCTTCTTGCTCCTTGCCCTGGGCGCGCAGCCTTTCGACTTCCTTCTCCAGAGCCTTAACCCTTTTCAGCAGTTCCGGAAGCCGTGCCAAGGCGGCAAGCGAGCGATGGTAGGCCGACATTTCGCGGGCCGGATAGCCGATGACAAACGTCCCTGGCGGCACATCCTTGGCCACTCCGGCTTGGGCGCCCACTATGGCGTCATCGCCGATGGTGACGTGGCCGACAAAGCCAGCTTGGCCGCCGATCTTGACCCGCTTGCCCACCCGTGTGCTCCCAGAGATACCCGCCTGGGCAGCGATCACGGTGTGCTCGCCGACTTCCACATTGTGGGCAATCTGGATCAAATTGTCCAGCTTCACGCCGCGGCGCACAATGGTCGCGCCCAGGGTGGCGCGGTCGATGGTGGTGTTGGCTCCAATCTCCACGTCGTCTTCGATGATCACCGTGCCGGTCTGGGGCAGCTTTTCATAGTGCCCTTCTTCGTACACGAAGCCAAAGCCATCTGCGCCAATGACTGCGCCGCTGTGGATGATCACGCGCTTGCCGATCTGCACGTCCTCCCGCACCGTCACGTTGGCGTGAATCACAGAATGGTCACCGACCGTGACGTTGGGGTAGAGCACCACCCCCGGGTAGATTTTGACCTCGCGCCCCAGGCGCACGCCGCGGCCGATCACTGCCAAAGGGCCGATCGCCACTCCCGGGCCGAGCACTGCCGACTGGTCCACCACCGCCAGGGGGTGAATGCCCGCCGGCAGCGTCTCCTCTGGCGGGTGAAAGAGGCGGACGACTTTCAGAAACGCAAAGTAGGGATCCTTGACGCGGATAGCAGGGATGGGGCACTCCCCTTGAAAGTCTTCGCCTAAGATAATGGCGGAAGCCTGCGTTGAGGCGACGAATTTGGCGTACCTGGGGTTTGCCAGGAATGTCAAATCCCCCTGGTGCGCCTCCTGGATCTTGCCCAGACCCGTGATGCGCACCTGCCCATCCCCGGTCACTACGCCGCCCACTTGGGCGGCAATGTCAGCCAGCGTCATCGTCACCTGTCGCTCGCCAACCGGGTCTCGTTCTACCCCTTGGAGCTTGTGCTCTTGACGCTCTTGTTCAGCTCCTCAATTACGCGGTCGGTGAGGTCTGGCTGATCAGGGGCCGCATAGACGATGTTGCCATTGACCCCATCGAAGATGTAGGTGAACCCCTCTGCCTCACCGATCTTCTTGATGACCGCGGTTATGGCATTGATGATCGGCTCCATGAGCTCGCGTTCCTTGCGGAAGGCCTCGCCATTCTGGCCCCACTTCTCCATCTGGAACTGCTGGATGCTCATGTACAGATTCTGGATCTCCTGCTGCTTCTCCTGCTTACGTTGCTCGCTAAGCAGCAAGCTCTGCGACTCCAGCTGATCGGACAGCTCTTGTAGCTGGCGCTGCATCTCGCGCACCTGGGCTTCCCAGCCGGCGTTGATCTCGTCGAACTTTTTCTGCGCGTCCTGCGCTTCCTTGTAGTTCTGCAGGATCTTCTGCGAGTTGATGTAGCCAATCTTCATCTTCTGCGCCAGCGCCATGTTGGCAGCCAGCAGGGTGCAGAAAAGACCCACCACCAAAGTTACCACACGTGTCTTCACAATGACCTCCTCGTTAAGCTGATCACTCCTGCCGTCGACGCGCAGCGACGGCCTTCTCTGGCTTGTTGAGCCTTAGAACCCTCGCCCGAACACAAAATGCGGCACCCACTTGCCTCGGCGCTCGCCTGTCTTAGCGTCGATGTTGTCGAACCCGTAGGCATAATCAAAGCCGAGGATGCCGATCATGGGCATGTACACCCGTGCACCCAGACCCACGGAGCGTCGCAGATCGGTGGGATCGGTGCGGGTCATGGTCGGCCAGGTATTGCCCGCTTCTGCAAAGAGTAGGGCGAACACCGTCGGGTTGGGTACAATGGGCAACCGCAACTCAGCAGTATACTTCAGCAGCACGCGATCGCCCATGGCGGTGGAATAGCCTGCCAGGGGGTCCTGGTAGCCTCGCAGCGGCGTTGAGCGGGACATCCCCTCGCCGCCGATGAAGAAAAGGTCCAAATAGGGAATGCGCGAGTCCTTGGCAAACCCATCCATGTAGCCTGCTTCCAACCCCAAGTGCAGAATCAATTGCCAAAAGGCCGGCAGGAACCAGTCGCTGGAGAACTGGTGTTTGTGGTAACCCACGTTGCCACCGAGGGGGCCACCAGCGATCTGCGTCTGCAAGGTAACCTGCGAGCCCCGGCGCGGGAACTCTGGGTGATCCAGGCTATTGCGGGAGATGATCTGGGAGATGCTGCGGCTGGTCAGCTGGCCCATCTCCTCGTAGCGCCGGAAGTAGGGGTTGGCCTCCAGAAGGATCGGCAGAAAATCCGACAGCTGCGTCTGGTCCACTGCAAAGATCCAGTCGCCGCGGAAGTAATTGTCCGGCCACCGGAAACGCCTGCCCACGCGCAGCGAACCGCCACGGCTCCTCTGCCGGTAGCCGATGTAGAGCGGGTCGCGCCGGGTGTCGTAGAAGCTAAAGCCCGCCAGCGTCGGGGTATCGAACAACCACGGCTCGGTGAAGCTAATCATGAACGAACGGAAGCTGCGGCCAAAGTTCCAGTCAAAACTCAGTCGCTGCCCATTGCCGAACAGGTTGTTCATGGACACGCCGATGCTGCCGATCATCTTGTCGCGCTCACTCCAGCCGGCAGACATATTGGCAGTGTCGGTGGATTTTTCTTCCACCTTGAATTCCACATCCACCTGCTTTTCGTCCACCGGGGTAACCTTCGGCTCCACATTGGCGAAGAAGTTCAGCATATAGACTTCGCGCTGGCTGCGGAGCAGCAGGTCGCGGTTGAAGACCTCGCCTGGACGGATGCGCAATTCCCGCCGGATCACCTTTTCCTTCGTCTTGGTGTTGCCGGTGATGTGAATCTTGTGGATGTGCGCCTGATCGTTCTCCATGACCACAAAGTGAATATCCACACGATCATCGCCGACCGGCCGCTCCTTAGGGCTGATACTGGCATAGATGTAGCCGTTGTCGTAGTACAACCCACCGATCTTCTCAAAGACCGCCTTGTTCAGCTTGCTCTTGTCGTAGATGTCACCTTCCTTAAAGTCCAGGAGGCGAGCCAGCTCCTCTTCGCTATAGACTTTGTTGCCCTCCCAGCTGATGGTACCAAAGCGGTACTGGTTGCCCTCGTGGACCCAGATGGCGATGTACATGTCGTCACCGGCGCTGCCGTAGTAAACGGAATCGCGCAGTACCTCCGCGTCGCGGTAGCCGTGGTTGTGGTAGAATTCCACCACCTTCTCGAGGTCCTCTTCGTACTTTTTCCGATCAAAATCAGCGCCTCGCCACCAGCGATCCTCCTTGGTGCCTTTCATCTGCTTGCGGAGCTTGCCGTCATCGAAGGCGACGTTGCCGTAGAAGGAGATCTTTTTGATCTGAACCTTCTTCCCCTCATCGATCACCACCCGCACCACCACGCGGTCAGGTGAATCGGCCGGGCGGACGTCCATGTCGACCTTGGCCAGCAGAAAACCTTTTTCCTTGTAGGCATCCTTAAGCTTCTTGCGCGCCCGCTGCAGGGCCCGCTGGCTCACCACTTGCCCTCGATAGAAATTAAGCTTGCTATCGATTTCCTCCTTCTTCAGCTTCTTGTTCCCCTCGACCTCCACTCGTTCCAGGCGCGGATATTCAGTCACTTTGATGCTGAGAAAGACACCTTCAGCCACTTCACGGTCCAGCAGGATTTGCACATCTGAGAAGATATCCAGGCTCCACAGCTGACGGATGGCATTCTGGATGTCGTCGCTGGTTATCTGGTTTCCCACGGTGAGGCCCGAGCTCAGACGAATCAGGTTGCCGTCGGCGGTCTTGTTGCCTTCCACCGAAAGCCCCAGCAGCTTGAGGCTGCGCTTTCCTGTCTGCGTCTGAGCGAAGAGACCGCCGCCGCTCACCACCAGCATGAGCAGCGTCAGGCTCGCGACACACACCGTCACAACTAACCGACAACGCACAATAGCCTCCCAATCTTTTGCGGTAGAATGTACAAAATCCGCGGAAAAATGCCAAGAGAAAAAGTCCCCAACCCCTGCTCAGAAGGGGAACCAGTGCCTGATCCACACACGCGTATCATCCTTGCGCCACAGCAAAAGACCGTCATAATCGTACTCCATCTCCAGAAGCAGCTTGGGGCTAATGCGCAGCTCCAGGCCCAAGGTGTGGTGGAGGCCGAGCCCTGGCACCTGGTAGCGATAGTCGAGCCCCGATTCCAGCTGGCCGGTGTAGACCAGGTACAGCTCGTCGCTCAGGTACTTGCCAACGGTCAAGCGCGTGCTGCGCAAAAGGTAGAGCTTGCTCGGCAGAGGTGTGCCGGTGGCGAGGTTCATCTCGATGAGATTGCGGGTGAACCGAGAGCTAAGGCGCACCATATCCAGGCCCAAGGAGCGCTCCAAGCGCCGTTCAAAAGGTCGAAGCAAAGGACGGAAGACCAGGTTGTCGGCGCTGATGCCGATTACATCCACGGTTTTCTGACGCAGGCGCTCTGGCGTGTACCCCAAGCTGGCAAGGAGT